>JANQJL010000095.1 GCA_028281675.1 Simkaniaceae bacterium | reverse complement strand
AGCGCAGGGCAGCTCCTAAGAGCTGTTCAAGCTTTTGAACCAAAAAAGATTGCTTATTTATGTAGATGATAAAGGCAAAAATAGGTGGCATTCACGGGTCTTATACAAAAATTCTCCTTGCTGTTTGCTTATGTAAAGGAATTGGATTCGCCGCTTCTTCTCCTCTTTGGGTCAAACTTTTTAATCGATCGAAAATTTTCTCTTTCTGCTCACGTGTCCCTCTAATCGCAGCCCTTTTCCCCACCTTGTTAATTTTATCTAAGTTTAATCTTGCCTTCGTTTTTGTAGCTTATCTCTTGTATGGGGTCATGCAGGGAGGAAGTGAGTTAGGATGGAAGATGTCAGGCCCTGTTTTTTCAAAAGATGAAGATAGCGCGCCATACTCTTCTATCAATGTTCTAGCTGTTGGGATTCGGGGAGGAATCTTCCCCTATTTTGGAGCACTTCTTCTCCTTATTAAAAGTTTCGATTTTGTATTGATAATGGGAGGGTTTCTTTGTATAGCAGGAAGTCTTTCCTTGTGGAGATCAGGGAAAAAATATACCTTACAAGCTACTCCTTCTACAATTTAGATTTTTTTGAGTTTGAGGGCAAGATCTGAAAGGGCAGCGCCGGTAAGATCGCTAGGGCGAGTGAGGACTCCCCATGGAAGTGAGGTGGTCCCATCAAGGTAGGGGCGCCAGGGGGTCATCGGATAGGTGCGCGATCCATCTGCAGAAACGCGATAGAGATCAAGTTCAAGGGTGGCAGGGTTAATGGCAAAGGCAAAGAAGTAGTCAAGCCAGTTAGTGTCGGCAAAAAGGAGGGGCTTTGGCGCTCGGAAAGATTGGAAGAGAAGATTATCGATATCATCGGTTTGTTTGGGGGCAATTTCTACAAGATAGGCACGGAAATCTGGCAGGCTTAATGTTTCACCATGAGGATAAAACTCTCCCTTGATCACTTTGCAGGCAAGGAGAGTTTGAGCGTCGCGATCGAGGCGGATGGAGGCGAAAGCGTTTTTTCCGGGATTGATCACATTGTCACGGATCCAAGTATAAGTAAATCCTTTGTCAAGCCACCCCTCTTTAAAGGGGGTGAGGCCAGGCTTAAGGAGAAAGGCATGGGTTGGGGAATACATGAGAAGGCTAGCGTTGGGATCGACTTCGAAGGTTTTGGTGACAGGGTAGGGAAGAGCCTTGAAAAGATCGAGAAGGAAGGTAAGGAGGTCGGTAGGGCTATCAATGGGGCGTTTTTCTTCAGAGAGTTCTCCTTCGATACAGTAATACCCTTTAAGGAGGGTGTGCATACTTCCCCCAGAGGTATAGCTCCACGGCTTTTTCTTTTTTAGGGCAAAGGTGTGGAAAGCGTCGGAGTGGACAAAGTGGACAATGGCGGTTGTCAGGAGCTCAATCTCTTTTTTTCCTCCTTCCCATTCACATTCGGCGCTGACGTAGGGCTCAACGGCAAGGAAAAAGTGGCGGAGGGAATCAAAAAACTCTTCTTTATTTTTTATAAAGGTCCAAGCAGCAGGATCGCTCCTCCCATGTTTATAGACTAGACGGAATCCGGCGGGGCTATCTTCGTAAAGAGCTTCGTTCGTGTAGTGAGCTTCAGCGTCGAAGATTTCGAGAAAGTGTTCTTGGAATTTTGCGGAATATTGTTCGATAAGGAAAGGAAAAAATTCGGCGAGCCCTTGTGCATTTTCGTAGGCAGCATCGCGGAGGTCTTTACAGGCTTCTGCGTGGTGGGCGCGGACTTCTAGTTCTCCTTTACGCATCCGCATTCTTTCGGTTGAATCTGCTTGCCTTAAAAGGGCTTGAGAAACGCGGGCTTCATCAATGGCTCGGATATATTCACTCTGAAGTTTTTCCACTTCTTTATTCGATTCATCGAGTTTGGTTTGAAGGGTTGAATAAATAAGATGTCCGATTCCTCCAGGATGTTTGGGATCGAGCCCAAGGGATTCAAAAAGGTTCCATCGGCTAAAAGTCGTCTTATAATCGGAGAAAGAGGCGATGGTATATTCCCATGTACGAAGAAGGGGGTGATCTCCTTCTTTATTTCCCCATTTCGGACTGATGGGAACGACATATTCTTCCCCAGCAAAGGTCCGTTTCATTTTTCCTGTCATCGTGAGATCATAAAGATCGAGAAGGAGCCGCTCGGGTTGTTCGCATTGAATATAGATAGCAGGAGCTGTTGCAAAACAGGAACCGATGGCTTGACGCAAGGGGCAAAGGAGAGTAGAAACAATCGCCTCTTTGAGATGCCTCTGTTCAATTTTTTGTTTTGCAGGAAGTTTTAGACTTTTGCGAATAAGGGTTTCGATATAAGCGTTTGCGACAGGAAGTTTGAAACGACTAAGAAGTGTTTTTCCCTCTTTAGAGTAGAGGTAGGCAAGATTTTTTGTCTCAATCTCGAGTTTTTCATCAGCTACAAAGTCGCGCGCTAGATTTAAATAATCAAGGGGCATATTGGAACCAAAGGGGGAGGACTTTGTTTAAGTAATTCATAAATTTCCAAATACCCACATTATATTCTTCGTTGCCAAAGTGATCTTCAACCTTTTCAGGAAAGGCAATGCCTAGACCAAAAAGCCCGGGAGCAATGATTCCATTCCGATCATTATAGGTCAAACCTCTTAATTGTGGAGTGTTTGGAAGAGTTCTAGGTTCAAATCCAACGGCATAAACCACCTTGTTACACGTTGAGAGAGCTTGTTGAAACTGGGGATCAGAAGAAAGGTAACGCTCCAGCCTATCAGGCCATACTCCATTAATATTTTCTCTCGCCCAGGTTGCTGATTCTCCTTTAAGACCGGTATTATCAAAGAGGATCCAGTCTTCCATATAAAGAGCATATTTAAGGGGACTATTATAGAAGTTAATGACTTTTTTTACTCCAACGTCTAGAAGGTTCTTCAAAATAATCATTGAAGAGTGTGAAGAGCCAAAAACAGCAACCGTATCATTTGTGTGTGGCGTTAGTTTTTGATCATCAAGAGCTATTTCTATAGGGATTTCTTCCAGCTCGGGATAACTCAGCTTTTTTGGCACAGAGCCAATCGCCAAAATCACATTTTTAGAGTTAATCTTCTCTCCTTTAAGCTCAACCTTCCATACTCGATTGCAAAGCTCAAGAGAATCAACATGACCCTCAATAGAGTGAACAGTAAGTTTAAGATGATCGGAAACCCACTGCAAGGGGTCGGCAATGGCTTCAAGGAGACAAGTAGACTCCGGATCGAGATGTTTAAGCTCAAAATCTGGAGCCATCCAAAAACGATAGGCGTTGCATGCTTCCAGAAATTGAAGGAAAAGTTTGACCTTTGTGTTACTCGAAATACGCCGCCACTTTTCTCCTAGATCGCCCACTTTAAAAGAAGGGTCGACCCAGGCAATGTCAAGCGGTTTGACACCCCGATCGACAAGCTTTCCAACAGCAGCAATCCCTGCGGGACCCGCACCGATAACTGTCCATTCAAATGTTTTCATCCCTATCGTTTTAGCAATTTCTTTCCCTTTTTTACAACGTCTAGTAAACTGGGGGCAACGATACGAACCCATTTTGTACATGAAAGTGAAGTGTGAAACCAACGAATTAGAGCTTGCGGAAGGAAGCTCGATAAAAGAAGTCGCTGAGAAAATGAATGCGCGAGAACCCCATCAAGCCCTTGCTGCAATGGTAAATGGAGAGATCCATGATTTAGATACTCCATTGAAAGAGGGAGACAATGTCAAGCTACTTGACTTTGATTCTCCTGAAGGAAAAGAAGTTTTTTGGCATACCTCAGCCCATGTTTTAGCTCAGGCAATACTCAGAATTTGGCCCGATGCTCAGCCGACAATTGGTCCTCCGATTGAAAATGGCTTTTACTATGACTTTGCCAACCTCGAAGTTTCTGAAGAAGATTTTGGGAAGATCGAAAAAGAGATTAAAAAAATTCTTGGAGAAGGGTTAAAGCCCGAGCGCCACTCTTTCAAAGGAAAAAAAGAGGCGATTAAAGAATTTGGAAAAAACCCTTTTAAAAAAGAGTTGATTGAGGGGTTTGAGGAGGGGAGTCCAATTACTGCATACAGGCAAGGAGAGTTTTTTGATCTTTGCCGTGGCCCTCATCTTCCCACACTTGGAAAGATTAAAGCCTTTAAAATTTTGAAAACTTCGGGTGCTTATTGGCGGGGCGATTCGAAAAACCAAATGCTCACACGGATTTATGGAATTTCTTTCCCCAATCGGGAGCAACTTAAGGAATACCTCAGAATTTTAGAAGAAGCTAAGAAACGAGATCATCGATTGCTTGGCGCTAAACTCGATCTTTTCTCTTTTAAAGAAGAGGCTCCAGCGATGCCCTTTTTCCACCCCAATGGAATGGCGGTTTGGGATCGTTTGGTTGATTATTGGAAAGAGCTTCACTTGAAATCCAATTATGAGATTATTAAAACTCCACAACTCATGACAAAAGAGCTTTGGGAACTTTCGGGACACTGGGAACATTATAGAGAAAATATGTTCACAGTGGAGATCGATGAAGAAAGAGCCTATGCAATCAAGCCAATGAATTGCCCAGGATGTATGCTCTATTTCAAGTCGCGCTCTCACAGTTATCGAGAGTTTCCCTTAAGGGTTGCTGAGTTTGGTCATGTTCACCGAAAAGAACCTTCGGGTGCTTTAAATGGCCTCTTCCGCGTCCAAAGTTTTCACCAAGATGATGCTCATATTTTCATGCAGCCAAGGCAAATCAAAGATGAGATTTTAGGGGTCTTGGCTTTGACAAAAGAAATCTATCAGGTGTTCGGTTTGCATTACACTTTTGAGCTTTCGACCCGACCAGAAAAATCGATTGGTACAGATCAAGATTGGGAGGTGGCAACAGCAGGTCTTAAGGAGGCTCTTGATGAATGGGGCGAAGAATATAAAATTAATGAAGGAGATGGAGCTTTTTATGGTCCGAAGATTGATCTTCACGTTCACGACGCTTTAGGAAGGCGGTGGCAGTGTGGAACGGTCCAACTTGACATGGCTCTCCCCGAAAAATTTCAGCTGGAATATAAGGATAATAACGGAGAATTGAAGCGTCCTATTATGATTCATCGAGCAATCTTTGGCTCGATCGAGCGGTTTTTGGGAATTTTAATTGAACATTTTGCTGGAAAATTTCCATTTTGGATGAGTCCGATGCCGATTCGAGTTATTCCGGTAGCTGAAGCCCATGTTTCCTATGCGAACGAAGTGTTGCAGCAAATCAAAGAAGCTGGTTTTACATGTAGCTTAGACGCTTCAGAAGAATCTCTTGGAAAGCGGGTCCGAAAAGCGCAAATACAACAGATCAATTATATGCTCACTGTCGGTGATAAAGAAGTGGAAAACAAAACGATTGCCCTTAGAACACGGGATAATGTCGTTCACGGAGAAGTTGCCCTGGATGTTTTCCTAAAAAATTGCCAGGTCGAGTATAAAGAACGAAAACTAACATCTTCTTACCAGAAGGAGAGCTCATGAAAACTATTTCAGTTTGTAGCTTTAAAGGGGGAACTGCAAAAACTTCGATCTCGTTAAACATTGGAGCAGCACTTGCTCAGTTTCATAACAAACGCGTTTTGATGATTGACTTTGATGCCCAAGCAAATTTAACAGCAGGGCTGGGCCTCGATCCCGATAACCACGATAGTATGGCTGCAGTTTTGCAAGACAACAAAACGACTGAGGAGGTCATTGTCCATACCGATCATCCCCAAATCGATTTAGTTCCAGCAGATACTTGGCTTGAGAGAGTAGAAATGACGGGGGTTCTCTCTTCTGATCGTTACTCCCATGAAAAACTTAAAAAGATTCTAGCTCCATTAAATTATGACATTGCAATCATCGATACCCCCCCTTCTCTTTGCTGGCTTACAGAGTCCTCTTTAATTGCATGTGATCATGCTCTCGTTTGCGCCACGCCAGAATTTTATAGTATCAAGGGGCTTCAACGACTTTCCTATTTCATGCACTACATTTCAGAGCGGCACCCTTTTGAACTTCTTGGCGTCGCCCTTTCTTTTTGGAATGCTCGTGGTAAAAATAACAAGGATTTTTTAGACGTTGTTGAAGAAACTTTCCCTGGAAAAGTATTGCAGACAAAAGTGCGAAGAGATATCGCTGTTTCTGAGGCCTCCATACATGGCAAGCCAGTTTTTGTGACCCGTCCCAAAAGCCGTGCTGCCGAAGATTACTTGGAGCTCACAAAAGAATTATTAACCAAGATGACAGATGATCAAAAGGTGGAATCTACATGTCTAAGTTCAACGAACTCTTAATGGGCCGGTTTCGGCACCATCCAAAAAAAGAAAAAATGAATGAACTTGTTGAGCGCTCCTCTTCAACACCACTAACAAGTTTTTCTGGAGCTTTTCAAGTAAACCCGATTAGTGATAATGAGCGCGTTTCCCTTCAAACGCTACTCGAAAAATATCAAAACGAAGGAAGCAACATCTCCGAAGACTTGAATTTTCTTTCTACAATCACTTCCGAAGTGAAAGCGATTAGCAACCAAGCAGTCATTTTGCATGGAGAGCGGATAAAAAGAGCACAGGAACTTTTTAAGAAATATCGCGATGGTGCCTTTAGTAATTGGCTCCTTAAAACCTATGGCAATAGACAAACTCCTTACAATTTCATGCAATACTATGAGCTTTACACTGCTCTTCCAAAAAAGCTGCAAGGAATCGTTGATGAAATGCCCCGCCAAGCAATCTATAGCCTTTCCAGCCGCTCTGCTTCTCAAAACAAAAAAGAGGCCTTTGTAAAAGAATACAAAGGGGAATCAAAAACAGAGCTTCTTGAAAAATTGCGCTCCTCTTTTCCCTTACCAAAACAAGACAAAAGGAATCCGAATAAAACAAAAAGTGTTTTCGATCATTTAAAGCGGGCAATGAAGGTTATGAAAGAAGATCGATTTATTCCAAGCAATGAGGAAAAAATGGAGCTAAAGGGTCTTGTAAAAGAGATTGAAGTGCTTTTAAAATAATGAACCTATCATGAACCCTACAGTCATCTCCTTTTACACGGAAAACACCCCTTATGAAAAAGAAATAGAAGGGCTTATTGCCTCATGCAAAAAGTTTGACCTTCCCTATTCTGTCGACTCCACCCCCAACTTTGGTTCCTGGGAGAAAAACTGCTGCTATAAACCAAATTATATCCAAAAAAAACTTTTGGATTTACAAGGGCCCATCCTTTGGCTCGACGCTGATGCGATTGTCTATCAAAAGCCCTCTTTCTTTGAATGTCTTAATGCTGATGTAGCACTTCATAGCAATCAAGATCTTCCCAGCACCCACCCCTCAAAAGTAAACTCGGGGACCCTTTTTTTTAACCATACACCTGCTGCGCTAAAGCTTATCAAACAGTGGAATGAAGAAACAGAGCGGCTCCTTACCACCGATCCCGAACCGTGGGATCAAATTTCACTACGCAATGTCCTCTTTAAATCCGATGCCACTATTCATTTCCTCGATCGACGCTATTGCCAGATTTTTAATAAGATCAAAGATGAAGAGACCTTAAAAAAATCCTTCTTCATCCATTTTCAAGCATCCCGCACTCTAAAAAAATTACTAAATAACGAGGTCGTCCCATTCTGGGACGAAGAGGGATACATCGCAGAAAAAAAAAGCTTAATTAATGATGTGATTGCCCCAAGTTAGTTTTTTTCTTTGCCTATAAATGTTTTTTGTTGAAGTCCTTTAGCTGTGCAGAGGGTTTCGATAGTGTTTTCAAGGTTCATTCGACTTTAGCCTGAAGGAGGAGAGCTGCTGCAACAAGGGCAGAAAGGCTTGAAAAAACAAAAGGGACTATCGAATGGGTATGGAGGAAAAGACCTCCTAGAAGAGAAGAGAGCATCATCGTGACGGAAAGAAGTGATTGGCTTAAACCAAGAACCTTACCCTGAATATCTCCAGGTGCTGCATTAGAAATGGCGGTGGTACAGATGGGCCAAATAAGGCCAGATAAAATGGTACAGCTCCCAAGAAGAATTAAGAACCCTTTGAGAAAGTGGGGATAAGGAATGAAAACAACTAAGGATGCAAAAGCAATGAAGGACGATAATAAAATCCATTTTGGTTTTACAGCATGGTAAAAAATGCGGTGCAAAACCCCTGTTCCAAAAATCCAACAAACTCCAAGAAGGGCGCAGACATCTCCAATCTGTGAATTTGAAAGATGAAAGTTTTCGACAACAAATGCGGGAACGAAAAGAAAAATAATATTCCAAGAGAAAAGGAAAAAGAAATAGATGAGATAGAGGCGGCGGACCGATTCGGTTTTAAGAGCCATTTGAATATTACGAATCCCTTTGATCAAGTCGAGAGATTTGGTAGAGGGGTTTTCCAGGGTTTCAGTAAATGCAACAAGGATAAAGAGGACATTAATAAGTCCTAATCCTGCTCCTATCAACATCGGAAAGGCTGAGTTAAAGATTGGGTTTACCGTAGGGTCTGAGAGCTTTCCTCCAATAAAGGGGCCTAAAATAAAAGTGAGGCCAGCAATTGCAGAACCATAACTATAGTAGCGGACCTTTTTCTTAGCGCTTGGGCTGAGATCAGAAAGCGAAGAGAGACAAATTGAAAGATTTCCAGCTCCAATACCCATAATAAGGCGAGAAAAAAACATCCAAAATAGAGAATGTTGGTGTATCCCATAAGCACTTAAAGCATACCCAAGAAACGTTAAAAATGTTGTAATAATAAGAGCTTTCTTTCTTCCATAGTGATCGGCATATTCCCCAAGAATCGGAGCAAAAATAAATTGCATGAAAGGGTAAACACCAAGAAAAATCCCAAGTAATGTTGTCTTATAAGATAGAGGAACGTCTCCAGTTATAAGGAGTTTAGAAGGATCTAAAAATAGGGGGGCGAAAATCGGAAAGACAATGGTTGCCCCTAAGTTATCTACGGCAAAAGTAAAGAATACCGAAAAAAGGGAAGTTTTTTGTTTAACAACACCCTTATCCATTCAGATCCCAATTTATTGGTGTTTTATTCCACTTTTTTAGAAGCTCATTAGTCTTTGAAAAATGGCGGCAACCAAAAAAGTTTATTGCAGAAAATGGAGAGGGGTGTGCGGAAGTTAAAATCGCGTGGGGATGATTCATTGTATTTAAAATATTAATACATTTTTCTTTTGCCGACTTTCCCCACAAAATAAAAACAAGGGGATCTTTTCGGTTGCAAAGAGTTCGTACAACTCCATCAGTAAACGTTTCCCACCCTTGCCCATAGTGGGATTTGGGCTCCCCTTGCCTCACGGTAAGGGTAGCATTAAGCATCAAAACACCTTGCCTCGCCCAATTAATGAGACATCCATGAGAGGGAGGTGGAATTCCTAAGTCGGTTTCCATTTCTTTATAAATGTTCTTTAATGATGGAGGAAGGGGAATCTCTTTTTGAACACTAAAACAAAGGCCGTGTGCTTGATTTGGACCATGATAAGGGTCTTGTCCCATCAAAACGACTTTCACTTTTGCATAGGGAGTCTCTCGAAAAGCACTAAAAACATTCTCTTCTGGTGGAAAAATTGAGACACCTCTTCCCTTCTCCTCTTCTAAAAATTTTTTTAGTTTGAGAATATAAGGCTTTCCTATCTCTTCTTGTAGGACTTCGTGCCAACTTTTTTCTATTTGCATCATGGAAAAAGATTACCATGGAGAAAGTTTTCCTACAAGATTGACAGAAAGGAGGGGGCGCCTTACCCTATATTGCTCATCTGGGTGTAGCGCAGCTTGGCCAGCGCACTTGCATGGGGTGCAAGGGGTCGGAGGTTCGAATCCTCTCACCCAGAATTTTACTGTTGAAAATATTGTTCAAGAGCTGTTGATTATTTGATGAAAAGTTGTTCAAAGACGTTGCTTTCAATGAAAATCCATCCCTCAGCCTTCCCTTCAACAACTTATAAACAATGTGTTTTTCCTATAGAAAAAGGAGGTTATCGACAAATCCACAGCTGAAGAAGATGAAGAATAATATATAAATATAGTATATTCTTTTCTCTTTATCTAAGTGAGTCGTATATTTATGCCTACGCCAAAAAGCTTTTTTGATCTTTCCTCTTTTTCTCATAAAGAACTTTTTGTTTTGGATCGCCCTGTTTGGGAAAGCTTAAAAGGACTTAAGAGCTATCTAGAATCACTAGAACTAGGAAAGATCGACTGCAGCATCCCTTCTAATACAGAACTCGTCAACCCCGAAAGCATTTCCATAGGAAAAGGTACGATCGTTGAATCTGGAGCATATATAGAAGGTCCTTGTGTAATAGGAAAAGATTGCCAAGTGAGACATGGAGCTTATATTAGGGGAAATGTCTTGACGGGAGATCGATGTATTATTGGACATGCTACAGAAGTGAAACATGCGATTTTTTTAGATGATTCGAAAGCTCCCCATTTTAATTATGTGGGAGATTCAATTTTAGGAAATCATGTCAACATTGGAGCGGGAGTGATTTGTGCGAATTTCCGTTTGGATCATGGCGAGGTGATTGTGGAGGTTGAGGGAAAGTTTTATAAAACAGGACTCACAAAATTTGGCTCTGTTTTAGGAGATGGTACTCAACTTGGGTGCAACTCAGTCATTAATCCTGGTGTTCTTTTAAGAAAAGGAACCCTTTCTCATGCATGTAGTTCGATTCAGAAATCAAACCTTAGGAAAAATGCGAATGCTAAAGCAGCTGATCAAGCCTGATACTTCTTTGATTAAGCCTCTCAAAGGGAACTTTGAGATGTTTTTAAAGCAGAATATTATTCACTTGGGAGATCGAAACAAGCTTCGCGATGCTTGTGAGTATGCCCTTTTAAATGGGGGGAAACGTATTCGTCCTTTAATTGTTATGATGGTTGCTAAAGCTCTTGGAAATGGATTGGATGTTTTAGAGGGGGCTCTCTCAGTTGAATATTTTCATACAGCATCTCTCATTGCTGATGATCTTCCTTGCATGGACAATGATGACTTTAGGAGAAGTAAACCAGCTTTACATAAAGTACACGGAGAGACTGTAGCCCTTCTTGCAAGTTATGCCTTGATTTCAGCCGGTTATGAAAAAATTTTCCAGAGCGCTCAAGTTCTTTCTAAGCAAAAAAAGCCCTTTCGAGAAAGAGCTAATGAAACCTGTGTCATAGCTCTTGATGCAGCAACGCAATGTGCTGGAATTTCTGGAGCGACAGGTGGACAATTTAAAGATCTATTTTCCGAAGAGAGAACAATCGAAGAAGCCTTGGATATCATTTATAAAAAGACGGTTACCCTTTTTGAAATCTCCTTTATATTTGGATGGATTTTTGGTGGTGGCTCCTTAGGTGAGGTAGAGAAGATTCGGAGCGTAGCCTATCACTTTGGAATGGCATTTCAGATTGCTGATGATTTAGACGATATGGATCAAGATGATGAAAATGCTCTTAACGTCGCAAGGCTTCTTGGAAAGAAGAAAGCTAAAGAATTATTTAATAAAGAGATGGAAACATTTACTTTAAAAATGAAAAAACTCGGGATTTTAACTCCCGAGTTTGAGCAAACAATGGACCTGATAAAGGGCTATGCTAAAGCTGGCTCTTCTTGAGGTGCCCCCAGAATTTTATCAAGAATCAGCTGTTCAATCTCGTCTGCAAGCTTAGGATTTCCTTTTAGTTCACAGCGCGTTGCTTCTTTTCCCTGGCCAAGGCGTTGATCCTTGTAGCTGTACCAAGTTCCTTTTTTATCAATGATTCCATGTTCTACACCGAGATCAATGATCGATCCCGTTCGAGAAATCCCCTCATTAAAGAGAAGATCAAACTCAGCAATCCGGAAAGGGGGAGCCAATTTATTTTTCACAACTTTAACCTTGACCCGGTTTCCAATATCTTTATTTTCGAGCCCTTTAATTGTTGCAATGCGACGAATATCCATCCGTATAGAAGAATAAAACTTTAATGCGCGCCCACCAGAAGTTGTTTCTGGGTTTCCAAACATCACACCGATTTTTTCCCTGATTTGGTTGATAAAAATTGCACAAGTATTACTTTTTGCCAAAGTTGAAGTAAGCTTTCTTAAAGCTTGAGACATCAAGCGAGCTTGCAGTCCCACATGACTATCACCAATTTCCCCTTCTAACTCTGATTTAGGAACAAGAGCCGCAACAGAGTCGATGACAATCACATCAACAGCGTTAGAGCGGGCAAGCATTTCTGCAATATTAAGAGCATCTTCTCCACAATCAGGCTGTGAAATCATAAGATCATTAAGATTCACACCGATTTTTTCCGCATAGACGGGATCTAGGGCATGTTCCGCATCGATATAGGCAGCAACCCCTCCCTCTTTTTGGCAGCTTGCAACAATATGGGTGGCAAGGGTTGATTTACCAGAGGATTCGGGTCCATAAATTTCTACAACACGTCCACGAGGAACACCTCCTATTCCAAGAGCAAGATCAAGAGAAAGAGCCCCTGTTTTAATCGAGCTAATACCACGTTTTAAAGAATGGTCTCCAAGAGACATAATTGAACCAGATCCAAACTGTTTTTCAATGTGGGAAATGGCAAGTTCTAAAGCTTTTTTCTTTGCTGTATCATTTTTTTCAGTCATGTTCACACCTTTGATTCTTTATCTTTCTTTCCAGCTTATACCTTTTTGTCATTAAATTTCGATGACATTTAGGGACTTTTCATGCTAAGAGTAAGAGATGGCTTATCTTGCAGGTGACATTGGCGGAACGAAAACTCATCTTGCTCTTTATAAAGAAGAGCGTGGAAAGGTGATTTGTGTTAAAGAGGAAAAGTTTCCCAGTCAAAAGTATCCAAATCTTCGATTAATCGTGAAAGAATTTTTAAAAGAAACGAACGAGAAAATAGGAAAAGCTTGTTTTGGGATTGCGGGTCCAGTGAAAAAAGGGAAGAGTCAAGCAACAAACCTTCCATGGCTTGTGGAAAGTGATGTTCTCTCTAAAGATCTTCACATCAGCAAAGTTTCCTTGATCAACGATCTTGAAGCAAACGCTTACGGATTAAATTTATTGCAGCCTGAAGAATTATATGTTCTGAACAGAGGGGACATTGACGCCGAAGGGAATAAAGCGCTTGTTTCTGCAGGAACAGGCCTTGGAGAAGCGGGCATTTTTTTTGATGGAAGAAAAGACCACCCTTTTGCCTGCGAAGGAGGGCATGCCGATTTTGCTCCAAGAAATGATACCGAAGATGCCCTTCTTAGGTTTTTGAGAAAAAAATTGGGGCATGTTTCATATGAAAGAATTTTATCTGGACCGGGACTTTACAACCTCTATCAATTTGTTGTAGAGACAAAAATAGAAGAGGAAAAAGAAGAGACTTTGAAAGAGATTGCGGCTGGAGATTCTCCGCGGCTTATCTCAGAAAAAGGGTTAAGTGGTGAATCAAGAGCGTGCAGAAAGGCCTTAGAGCTTTTTATAACCATCTATGGATCTGAAGCGGGGAATGTCGCTCTAAAAATGCTTGCACTTGGGGGAGTTTATATAGGGGGAGGAATTGCACCAAAACTATTAAGTATGATTAAGCGAGGAGACTTTCTTGATTCCTTTAAAAGGAAAGGGAGATTTTCAGATCTACTTGGAGGGATTCCTGTTAAGGTTGTATTGAATGACAAGACAGCTCTTTTAGGAGCAATGTATTATGCTAAGCATGTGATGTGAAGAGGTTGGTTTTTTAAACCACTGATGATCAAAAAGATGAAGAGATTTCCCCCGAAAAAAGGGGGCTTGGATTCTAATATTTTCTATCTTTTTTTTTATTGGAAGAGGCTCTAAAATGTTTGTATGAATAGGAGCCCAGAAATTTTAATTAAAGGTTCTACCTCGGTGGCCTATGTCATTTCGAGGCTTCTTTCCTTTCCTTTTTGGGGAATCTTTTGCCTCCTCCCTGTGATTCTTTACAAAGACTTACATGCAACCCCGTTTCAACTTGCGACCCTTATTGCTTTAAAACCTGTTGCAGCCCTCTTTTCTCCTTATTGGAGCCAAAGGGTTCATGCGATGAGAGAAAGGCTTATTTCGAATTTAATTCTAGGAAACATTCTAAAATTTATTCCCTTTCTATTCTTCCCTTTTGTTAATAATCCTTGGTTTTACATCTTTGCAGTAGGATTCCATATGTTCCTTTGTCGAGGAACGATTCCAGCTTGGATGGAGGTCTTAAAAATAAAGGTCTCGAGTCAATCAAGGAGCAAAGTTTGTGCTCTTGCCTCAACCATTGATTATTTAGGGATCGCCCTTCTCCCCCTTTTTTTTGGAGGAATTTTAGATAACGTTTCAGAATCATGGCGATGGCTTTTTCCGACTACAGCCGTCCTTGGGATTATTTCTACTTGGCCTATAAAAAAGATAAAAATAGATCCCTTAGAAGAAAGAGAAAAGCCATTGGAGCAAAAGAAATTTTCCCACCTTATTAATCCGTGGAAAAGTGGTTGGAAGCTATTAACCCAACGCCCCGATTTTGCAAAGTTTCAGTGGGGATTTTTCTTAGGGGGAGCGGGGCTCATGATTCTGCAACCCGTTTTGCCGAGATATTTTAATGACATTCTCCACCTTTCTTATTCCGATGTATTGACAGCAATTGCTGCCCTTAAAGGGATTGGATTTGCCTTATCGTCCCCTCTTTGGGTAAAGTTTTTTAACCGCTCTCGCATCTTTATTCTCTGTTCTATTGTTACCCTTGCAGCAGCAATCTTTCCTATCCTGTTAATTTTTGCCCATTCTTCGAGTTCAATTATTTATATTGCCTACTTAGTTTATGGAGTGATGCAAGGGGGAAGCGAGCTGAGCTGGAAGATGTCTGGACCAGTCTTTTCTAAAGAAGAGGGGAGTGCCCCCTATAGTTCTGTCAACGTTTTAGCTGTGGGTGTTAGGGGGATAATCTTTCCCTATTTGGGTTCCTTTTTATTCCTTCAAACAGGAAGTCCTACCTTTGTCCTTTTATGTGGAATGGGGCTCTGTTTGCTCGCTACGGCTTCACTATCTTTTAATGGGAGGAAGTATCCAATTCGAATAGAAGCTAATGCTGGATAGGTTCATGAGGGTTTCTATAACCCTAAATTGACACTTATTAAGTAAAAAGAGTACCATTGGGTGGATTTTAATCGGGGTGCCCTCAACACTTTGGGCTGAGAAACAATTTAGTATGTTAACCCGCATAACCTGATCTGGATAATTCTAGCGGAGGAAATTAAAATGATTTTATCTATTATTAGCTTTGTTGCATTAATAACTTCTACAATATCTTTATTACCCCAAATCTACCATACATATCGATCGAAATCTGTAGAAGGCCTTTCGATGATGATGCTCATTAATTTTTTAATTTGTTCTTTAAGTTGGATTGCTTATGGCTGTCTAACAAATGCGCGATCTGTTTGGATTACAAATTGCATTATGACTCTTTTCTCATGTGTCCTTATAGCTTTTAAGATAAAATTTACAGCTAAAGTAAAACAATTGTAATGTTAGAAAACATAATTAGCTCTCATAATAGTGTTATTTGTCTCAATGGGGAAAGTTTAAATCGTTGGCTAATTCCCTGGATAAATAAAGAGGCCACATTGATTGCCGCAGATGGGGCTGCCAACCGCTTAATAAAGTTAGGTATGCAGCCAGACTATATTATAGGTGACGGAGATTCATATATTCGAGATGATGTATGTTCAAACTCTAAAATAATAAGAATTGGTGACCAAAACTCAACCGATTTTGAGAAGTGTATTGAATTCGCAAAAGAAAAAGACTTATTGCCCGGATTAATTTTTGGTTTTAGTGGGGGAGAAATCGATCATGTTCTTGGGAATACGCAAACCCTTCTCAAACATGGAAAAAAACAATCACTATATTTCTTAGATAGCTACACGAAAAGCGACACTGAAATGGGAGTTAAGATAGGGTTTCCTTTATCGAATGAGAGGTTTTGTTCAAAAGTTACTCTAGGGGCGACTGTTTCAATTTTACCTTCTGTCTTTTCTAGGATCACGTCAAAAGGACTGGTTTGGGAATTAGATCATCAGGTTTTGGAACCTGATGGAACTTTAGGAATCAGGAATCGAACACAGGACGATTTTATCGAAATTTATGTTGAAGAAGGGAAAGTCCTAGTAATTATTGATGTTACATGAACCGATCTAAATTTGATGATTGCTTGGGTTTAATCTCTGATTTCAATAAATTATCCACATGAGATATCTGTTTTTAGTGCTTATTTACATATTTCCACTTTTGGGAAATGATTTAGAAAATCGTGTTCAACTCCTCGAACAGAAGATGGATCAGGTAGGGACTGAGACCGAAGGTGGGAGATTTGGGGCTAACTTTACAAGTGGGGAGTTTGAGAAAGGTTGGGCGGGGCTTCAGTTTTTTGGAGGGCCTTTTTTTTGGCATGCAAAAGTGGGTGGAACCGAGTATGTCTATGATCTAGCCACGAGGGGAAAGGGAAAGATTGAATCCCAAAGTTTTGATTGGGATTGGGGATATAGATTGGGGGCAGGCCTCCGTCTTCCTATTTTAAAATGGGAGCTTATTGGAACATATACCCACTTTGGAACTCAAGATCATGAAGGACGGGGAGTCATTCCTCCATCCCTTTTAATTTCCTTAAAAGGGGGAATTATCCCGGCGAGTCAAAAAGCAACATCCGATTATAAAATCGACTACGATAATATCGACTTATACCTTTATCAGACCTCATTTTTTAGCCGCCTACTTGGACTTAGCAGTTCAATTGGTTTAAAGCGGACTTGGATCGATCAGAAGCAGGGGGTAACTTATATAGGCGATGGGGTGACAAGAGTTAAAGATCGATGCCGTTTTGTAGGAACAGGCCCTAGTATAGGACTTAATATGAAATGGCACCTCCTTTGTGGCATTTCTTTCATTGCCGGTGGACATGTTTCCCTCTTATTTGGAAAGTTTGAGCTCAAACATTCCGAAAATCAAATCGCTCTTAAAGGGAGCACCCACCTTTTTTCACCGACGCTTCATTTTTTATTAGGGATCAACTGGGATTATCCAATGAAATGGGGGCAGTTTAGTCTCAGCTTAGGGTATGAAGCTGAATATTTTTGGCGTCAAAACCAAGCCGTTGAGATTGAAAACAAGGCGGCCAATGGTTTTCGCTTTCAACTGATTCGATATGCCGAAGACTTAACTTTCTACGGGATAACGTTAAAGGCTGGAATTGAGTTCTAAAGAGAAAAATAAATCACATCCGGGGTTTAAAAGATTGGAGCGTAACGGAGTCGAACCGTTGGCCTCAACAATGCCATCGTTGCGCTCTACCAACTGAGCTAACGCCCCAAATCAGTGCACGATGGTAGATTATTCGGGAGTTTTTTTCAACGTGAAGATATACTCACCTATTTATGTTTTTATGGAGAAAAGTAGTGAGTATTTTTGAAAAAGTAGAGCCTTTTCCGCCAGATCCAATTTTTGGTTTGGCAAACCGTTTTAAGAAAGATAAAAAACCTCATAAAGTTGATTTGACCGTTGGAGTTTTTCGAGATGAAAATCTAATGACCCATACCCTCCGCTCTGTCCAGGAAGGGGAAAAAATTCTCCAGAAAATTGAAAAAGATAAACTCTATCTCCCCATGGGAGGAGATGAGGCGTTTGTTAAAGAATCACAAAAACTAGTTTTTGGAGAAGACTTTTGTAGAAATGCAAGAGGAACCCTTTTTGGCGCCCAAACCTTAGGTGGTACTGGGGGGCTCCGGTTAGGTGGAGAGTTTCTTTCAAGAGAGGTAACAAAAAAAGTCTATATCTCAGATCCGACATGGCCCAATCACCGCGGAGTTTTTGGAGCTTGTGAAATGGAGATTGAAACCTATCCCTATTACAATAGTGAAAAACACACCCTTGATTTTGAGGGGATGGTTGATACTTTGTCCCGCGCGCCTGAAAAAAGTGTAGTGGTTTTACATGCCTGCTGCCATAATCCTACAGGATGCGATCCTACTGACTATCAATGGAAAGCACTTTCGACCCTTTTCTTTAAAAAGAAGCTGATTCCTTTTTTTGATTTTGCCTATCAAGGATTTGGAAGAGGGATTGAAGAAGATGCCTGGGCTGTTCGCTACTTTGCAAATGCTGGACATGAGATGTTTGTTGCAGCCTCGAACTCAAAAAACTTTGGCCTTTATGGAGAGCGGATTGGCTGTCTAACAATTCTCGCTAAGAATGAGCAACTTTCCAAAAATTTATCAAGTGTCATTAAACGTTTAGCAAGGGTGAACTATTCCAATCCACCTCTTCATGGATCAGGAATCATCACAACGATTCTTCAAGATGTTGGACTTATCGAAATGTGGAAAGGGGAAGTCGAACAGATGCGTCAGAGAATTGCTGCAGCAAAAAATGAACTTGTCGATGCCCTTAATAAGCAATTTGGAAGAGATAAATTTGGTTTTTTAAAAAGGCGTTACGGGTTATTTTCCATGCTAGGACTAAATGAAACACAAGTCGAGCGAATGATTGATGAATATGGTGTTTATTTAACGCAAAGTGGACGAATCAATCTCACTGGGCTTAATGAGAAAAATCTTCCTTATGTGATTGAGGCGATCATTAAGACAGGGTCATGAGAAAAAAAAGTTACCGCCCTTACCTATTGCTAGGGTTATTTTTATTTTTTCTATTTTATCTTCCTGGAACCACGGTTCAAGATGTGAGAAATGGAGCGGGGACACTCTCTCAAGGCTTGTGGAGAAGAGGGACGATTCTTCGTTCTTCTTTTGCCCCATCTTCTTTTCCTGAAAAAAGAAAAGATGCGATTCAATCGCTTGAAGCAGAAAATCTTCTTTTAAAAAATCAAAATGAGATGCTCCGTCGCCGCCTTTTTTCCGATGAACGGATCGATCATCATCTTAAAAAGTTAAAAGGACTCATAGCCTTAGAGGAAAAGAAAAACACGGCATTTTTTAAAAGAAGGAAAGAAGTAGCAATTGCCCAACTCGACCTAGAACTTTTTTCACTAAGCGCAGATGTTATTTATCGCGATCCTTCAGAGTGGAATTCTACCCTTTGGATCAATGTGGGGAAAAAAGATAACCTAAAGCTTGGAAAAGAAGTTATAGCAGTTGGTAGCTCAGTTTTGAAAGGAGCCCATTTAATTGGAATGATTGAATATGTTGGGATGAAAAAAAGTCGGGTACGCTTGCTGACTGATTCTTCACTTGTTCCGTCGGTCCGAGTAGCTCGGGGAGGAGAAGGCAACCGAGAGTTTGCTAGTCTTGTCAAGCAAGTTTTACATCAAGTGACCCTTAGAGAAGAATCTCGCGAAACGTTTCTTGTTCTTGGATCTCTTCTTGAAAAACTCGAAGAAGAATGCCAAGAACAATACCTCGCAAAGGGGGAGCTTATGGGGAGTAGTAGTCCTCTTTGGAGGGGAAGATCAGAGGTTCTTAAAGGGGTTGGATTTAATTATGATTTTGGTGATGAGGAAGGCCCCCCCCTTGAACTTCGGAGTGGAAAACCTTTAGATCAGCTAAGCAAGGAAAAATATACCGTCTTGATTGATGTGGGAGATTTGCTAGTGACGACCGGAATGGATGGAGTTTTTCCTAAAGATCTTCCCGTTGCACATGTAACAAAAATTGCTCCTCTTAAAGAAGGGAGTCCTTCATTTGAAATCGAAGCAAAACTTTGTGCAGGAAAATTAGACAATCTTCTTGAAGTTTCCATCCTTCCCCCACTTGTTGACCGTGAGGATATCCCATGATTCGATTTAAAGAGGTATGGAAAACTTTTGGAAAGAATACGCATGTGATTAAAAATCTCAGTCTTGAGGTAAAAGAGGGAGAAACCCTCGTTATTTTAGGAAAGAGTGGAAGTGGAAAAACAACCGCTCTAAAATTGATCAATCGTCTTCTTGATCCCACTTCTGGGACTATTTCTATCGGAGGAGAAGATGCTTTTACATTAGATCCTATAGAGCTAAGAAGGGGTATCGGTTATGCTGTCCAAGAAATTGGTCTTTTTCCTCACATGACGGTGGAAGAGAATATTTCTATCGTTCCAAGACTTCTCGGATGGGATGAAAAAAAAATTTGTGACCGTGTCGATCAGCTCATGGATATGATGGGGCTCGATCCAGCAATCTTTCTAAAAAAGAATCCATTGAAATTAAGTGGGGGGCAGAGGCAACGGATAGGTGTTGCTCGTGCAATAGCTGCCGATCCGCCTATTATTCTTATGGATGAACCCTTTGGAGCTTTAGATCCTATTACACGAGAGCAAACACAAAAAGAATTTCTGGAGCTCGAGTCAAAAATAAAGAAAACGATTGTCTTTGTTACGCATGATCTTTTTGAAGCTGTTACAATGGGAGATCGTATTGCTTTAATGGACTCAGGGGAGCTTATTCAAGTTTCAACGCCCCAAATTTTTGTAGAAAATCCTCCGAGCACCTTTGCAGACCAATTTTTAGGAAGACATCGATTTCAACTCTCACTCCTTACCAAAACTATTTCTGAGTGCATCGATCCAAGTGTTGGAAAAACTACCTCTCAACTTCCCAAACTAAGTCCTGGGACAACACTCATAGAAGCGCTTGATTTCTTCAAAACAACAAAAACAAAAGAGCTCCCTGTTTTTTTTGATCAGTCTTATCTAGGAAGATTAAAAAAAGAAAAACTTCTCGACCATGTTCTGGAGCTTTTAATGAAGGAGCCCAAGGCCCTATGATGAAAGTTATATTAGAAAAATCACTAGAGCACATCGAGCTTACTTTTATTTCTCTTTTTATTGCGATGCTCATAGCTATTCCACTTGGTATCTTTCTTGGAAGATCTAAACGAAAATTCTCATCCTATATCCTCCGCATTGTTGCCATTATTCAAACAATTCCTGGCCTTGCTCTCCTTGCCCTTATAGTTGTCTTACTTGTTGCCCTTAGAGAGATCTTCCCCCTTCCAATAACTGGAGTATTCCCAGCAGTTATAGTCTTGGTTCTCTATGCCCTTCTTCCCATTCTTAGTAATACTTATACGGGGATATTGCAAGTGAGCAAAAATGTAAAAAATGTTGCAAATGCTATGGGGATGACGAAAAGACAAATTCTTTTCTATGTTGAAATTCCCCTTTCTCTTCCCGTATTAATCAATGGAGTTCGCATTGCTCTTGTGATAACTATTGGAATGGTCACCTTGACAAGTTTAATTGGATCAGGAGGGCTTGGAGATTTAATCGTTCAAGGACTTCGGATGATGCAATGGAAACATGTTCTTGCAGGAACAATTCCAGCCGCCTTTCTAGCAATTCTTTTTGATTCCCTTCTTACGAAGGTTGGCAATCACTTTCTTTTTGAGCAGTAACTAGGCAGTGTTTGGAAATTGACACTAACCACTGGTGGTTAGTGAGATTGAAAGCCCTATTTCAACTGGAAAGATCAAGCTTAATTCATCACTTTATTTTTCCGAAGCGGTGTAAAATCTCTAAGACCTCTTTTTGGATAAGATCGAAATCCTTTTCTTCTCCAAATGCATCTTCATAAGTTTTTGCGCGTGCCCCTTTTAATTTGTCTTGGACAGCTAAATTTTTCTCAATGAAAGAAAAGATAGACCCATATTCGCTTTCGGGAACAACTATTCCACAATGATGAAGATAACTAGAATATGAGCGGTCTTTGATATGGTTAGATGGGTTGAAAAAAAACATAGGGCGGTTGTAATAAAGAAAGTCATAACCCACTGAAGAAAAATCCCCTAAATAGATGTCGGTCCGCTTTAAAAGGGGGAGAACTAAGGGGTAAAGGGGGAGAACAACTACATTTGGCTTATCGCGATACCTTTCCTCGATATAGGCAACATGTCCTGCTTTTTGGTGGACGAGCCAAGGGTGTATTTTAATAATGATATTATAATGATCAGGAAGTTGATCGACAATAGAAAGAGCGACATCGAAATAGGAAGAAGATTTTTCTTGATCAACCCATGTAGGCGCATAAAGGATTGTCTTTTGTTTTTTTGCAAACTTTCTAAAAACCTCTTTCTCGACAATATCATCATAAAATGCTTCGTGTTTTCTATAGAAAGAAAAGCGATAATTTCCAGTTCTTACAACTCCGTCATATGTCTCAAGGTATTTAGCCTCTTCTAGACGTTTCTTCATCTGATTTCCATAAATGAAAACAAATTTTTGGTTCTCGAATTGTTTCACCATTTTATCTGAATTTCCATGAGGGCAATACCAAAAGTGGATGTTTTTACGAAAAATCACCTCAAAAAGTGGAGAGAGGTCAGCTCGATAATTAGCACAAGAAACAAATAGAAAATCAAAATTTGTAGCGAGAGTCTCTAAGATTTTTGCATGGTGATCTATGTAAATCCGATTGACTTGGGGGTAATATTTCTCCATTGTTTCTACAAGAAACTCTTCATCGATTACCATGGGAACATTCATAAAGTAAGCAATAGGGGCTAAGTGATCTAAGTGATTCACAGAATCACCAGGTGCTAGGCAAACGCCGCAAGCATCAGGAGGGTTGGAGTTGTTTTGCATAATATTTTTCTACTTTTTCTTTAATATTTTCTTCTTTTCCAAAAACGTCATCATAGAGATCAACTTGATTATTTATGAATTGTTTAGGATCGGTTTTCTCAATAATTGAATAAACATTCATATAATTTTCAGGCTCGATGAGGATTCCACACCTTGTTAAATAAAGCCCTTTGTCTGTTTTTGGATTCCTTTTATTTGTATTTAAAAAAAACATTGGTTTTCTAAAAGTTAAAAAGTCATAACCGATCGAGGACATATCACCGAGGTAAATATCGACAAAATCTAAAAGGGGGTAAATAGGGGGGAAGTCAGAAAGGATCGCTACATTTTTTTTCTTTTCGTATTGATAGAAATGCAGCTCAAAAAGCTCAGGGGAAGAAAATAAATTTGGATGGGGTTTAATAATAAGATTTAAATGATCTGGAAGCGTTTCAATCAAGAGTTTTATTGCTGAATCAAAAGAAGAAGAGCTTTCACAGTCTCTCCAAGTGGGAGCATATAAAATTGTTTTGTTGCTATTTAGCTTAATCAAGTCACTTAATTTTTTTTGATAAAAAAGTTTATTTTTCAAGTAATAGTTGTATCGATAGTTTCCCGTGATCAAAACTAAGTCAAGTTGATCAAAGCTCCCTTTTTCAATCAGAAGATTGATTAATTTTTTGCCATAAACAAGAGCACGTTTTTCATGAGAAAGGGATTCAATATAATCCCCTTGGTGACCCTTATCTGAATTACCATGAGGACACCAGACATTAAGAAGTTTTTTCTTATTTAAAATTTCACCTGCAAAAACAATTTCTTGAAATAGAGGATTGGGGAGACATGTGTAGATGATTTCAAAATGGCTAGCAATAAAAGAGCCGAGCTCAAGGGAAGTTTGATAGAGGAGCTTTACCCGAGGGTAATAGGTTTTAATGAGAGACTCAATCTCTTCATCATTTACAATCATTGGAATTCTAAGAAGCTCAGAGATTGGGGCTAAGTGATCAATAAATTGTCTATCTTGATCAGAAATAAGTGTAGCAGAACGGGGTTCCATGATACCTCTTATAGAGAGTGTAAATAAAAGTGTTGAGGCGCAAAAAGAGGCTGCGGACACCCATCTGCTGCGTTGCCCTCCTTCGGCAACCCACTTTGGGGTTGCGTGCATCGGGGCGCCTTGCACCTAGGTGTCCTCGTTCTCTTTTTTCTGCCAACACTTTTAATTATACCCTCTTATAGAGAGGAACTAAGAAAAAATCAATCAGGAGAATCTGTCCACAAGAAATTTTTCCTAGGAAAAGTTAAGGGAGCGGTGTTTATTTTGCAAAATTTAGATGGTTTAAGGTATTGTTCCGCATGAAACATTTTAGGAGGCTTTTTATGTCCATTAGAACGGGTCTTTCTGGAATTGGTGATCCACGGCTTTTTTCTGATGGAATGCGAATTGCTCATTATAGTTTGCAAAGAGCTATTATGGCAGGAAACAAGGAGGAGGCTAGAGCCCTGGTTAATGCTGGTTGCTGTCCAGATTTGATGATTCCATCAGCGGTTGAGCAGCAGGTCCCTGAAGCCGTAGTCGCCTTATTAGATTTAGGGGCTTCATCAAATCTAGTTGTAGATGATTTTTTTGGTACCACGTTGCTTCATGATGCAGCCTATGGGGGTAATATTGAAATTTTGGCGGCGCTGGTGCGACATGGGGCCGTTTTAGACAGGAGAGATAAGAATAACCGGACCCCTTTAAAGGTTGCTGAAATGTGTGGAAATCATGCAGCAGCAGACTATCTCCGTTCTGCAGCTCGTATATGAGCAAAAAATGGAAAGGAAAAAAGGTAGAATTTATGGGTGGGCTCAGTCATTGGGGCGATTATAATCGATTGTGATAAGAGGAGATTTCTTCCCTTGTTTTGTGTTGATCGTTTCTGAATGAAGTGCAGGATTATTTACCTGAAGAGGTCCTTCTTTGCATATCATTTCATGAAGAGTCTTATTTCTAAGATGTTGTCCATGGATTTTTTCGATGAGCTCCTTCAATTGTTGATAGAGAAGAAGGGTTTCTCCTTCAGAATCAATAAGGGGGTCAAGAATTTCGTCAAGGGCGCAGCCTTTTACATTTGTGGGAAGGAGCTCAAATAGTTTACGGGTTAAGAGGCCTCGTTTTTTTGTAAACTCCTTTAACTGATGTACAAGCTTATTGCATTCTATAGAGAGTTCTTCTTTGAGTTCGGTGTCGCCAATTAGGAGAACATATTCCTGTTGATTCATATTCCCTAGAATCTCTTGCCTAAGTGTAATCTCTTTGGATAAAGTAATTTGCAATTCTTCTTGCAATTTTGACCACTTTGTCATAATTCCCTCCCCAGTTTATCTTAGTTGTTGCAAGAACTATGCCAATGGGACTAAACTTCTGATTAGCGAATGATTAGACATTATAAAATTCAATGGACCAGGCAAAACTTTCCCAGCTTCAATCCTTTAACCCTGAAAGCTTAAGAAAATGGTTTTTCCAGGTTCGCCGCCCTCTTCCGTGGAGGGAAAATCCTTCCCCTTATGAGGTCTGGGTTTCTGAAGTGATGCTTCAACAGACACAAGTCAGTGTTGTCATACCCTATTTCACCCGTTGGATGACCCATTTTCCGACCATTCCTGCTTTAGCCGCTGCCCCGATTGAAAAGGTGATTAAGGTTTGGGAAGGGCTCGGATATTATTCTAGGGCGAGGAATCTTCATATTGGGGCAAAGTTTTTGACTATGAATCATCAAGGAGAACTTCCCAATTCTTCAGAAGCGCTCAAAAAGGTTAAAGGACTTGGCCCCTATACGATAGGGGCAATTTTAAGTTTTGCATTTAAAAACAAAGCTCCGGCAGTGGATGGGAATGTTCTCCGTGTTTTATCTCGATTTTTTGCTATCGAAGAGCCCATTGATAAAGGAAAAACCCAAAAACTGATTCGAGAGCTTTGTTTTGCTATGCTCCCCGAAAAAGAGCCATGGATAATTATGGAAGGACTCATTGAACTGGGAGCTCTTGTTTGCCAAAAGAAGGCTCGATGTGAGGAATGTCCCCTGAAAGAAAATTGCTTAGGAAAAAGTAAAGTCGATTTACTTCCGATTAAGTCTAGACGGGAGAAAACGATTCACCTCCACCGCGATGTTGGGATTATTTATTCAGATAAAGAGTTTTTGCTTCGAAAAGGAGAGCAAGGGAAAGTGATGGCAGATCTTTGGGAGTTTCCCTATTTTGAACGAGGAGTCAATATTGGGGAAGCTTTAGGTCTACCACTCAATTCCATAGGACCTCTTAAAGAGGTGAATCATGGATTTACAAAGTATAAAGCCTTCCTCTACCCACACCTTTATCAAGCAGAGCGGATAGAGCTCTCAGAATATACATGGATGCATTTTGATGAGATGATAAAAGTCCCCTTTTCCTCTGGTCATCGCCGTATCCTTAATGCCTTGATAAATAATCAATCTCTATTTATCTAAGAGGAAATGAATACCTATCATTTTCAAATCAAAGAGATGAATTGTTCCTCTTGTATTGCCAAAATCGAGAGACGTCTGAGCGAGGAAAAAGGGGTCGTTGAGAGTTTTGTTAACTTTGCTACGGGTAAGGGGCGTGTGACTACAGAAGGGGAAAAACCTTCTCCGGAAATGATCACTCAAATCGTTACCGAAATGGGTTATCCAACAGTCCACATTAAGGAAAATGAAAGCCCAAAAGAAGAAGAAGAAAAAGGAATCAATTGGCTAGCGGTCCGCACATTTGTGGCACTTATTCTTGCCATTCCCCTTGTTATCCCGATGTTTGCCCAGATTTTTGGAAAATCGTGGGAACTCCATTCCTATCTCCAATTAATCATTGCAACGATTGTTCAGTTTGGTGCGGGATATTCTTTTTATTTAGCAACATATAGAGGGCTCAAAAGGGTATCGGCAAATATGGATACATTGGTTGCCTTGGGAACAAGTGCTGCCTATTTTTATAGTTTGTTTGCAACTATTTTTGGCTTTTCTGAGCATCTTTATTTCGAAACAAGTGTTGTTTTAATAGCTTTGATACTTCTTGGTCGGTATTTCGAACACCGCTCAAGGCAAAATGCTAAAGGGGGAATGAAGGCACTTCTTCAAATGCAAGCAAATAATGCTCGTGTTAAAAAAGGGGGAAATGTTCAAGAGATCCCGATCGATCAAGTCTTGAAAGGGGATATCGTTTTAGTTCGTCCTGGAGAGAGAATTCCTGTTGATGGAGAAATATTGGGGGGATCCTCTCATATAGATGAATCAATGCTTACTGGAGAAAGTCTCCCTATTCATAAAGAAAAAGGGGAACTAGCATTTGCTGGGACGGTGAATGGAGAAGGTGCTTTTGAAATTAAAGCAACCCGTTTGGGAAGAGAGACAAGCCTCGGAAACATCATTCGCCTTGTAGAAGAGGCACAAGGATCAAAAGCCCCTATTGAAAAACTTGCTGATAGTGTTTCAGGGATTTTTGTCCCTATTGTTTTAGGACTTGCTGTGATGACCTTTTTTATATGGGGACTTGGAGTTGGTAATTGGACAGAAGGGCTCCTTAGTGGAATTGCAGTTCTTGTCATTGCTTGTCCTTGTGCTCTTGGACTTGCTGTTCCAACTGTGATTATGGTCGCCTGTGCCGAGGGAGCTAAGGAAGGGGTCCTTGTTAAAAATGCAGAAGGGTTGGAGCAGGCAAATAAAGTAGATACCCTGATTGTTGATAAAACAGGAACAGTAACTGAAGGAAAATTAAGTGTCTCAGCAATCCATTCTGATATTTCAGAAGAAGAATTTTTAAAGCGGGGCATTGCCCTTTCTTGTCATTCTGATCATCCTACTTCGAAAGCGATTACAAAATATAAACAAGACCAAAAGTTTGAAGCTGTCACAAACTTTAAATCCCATAGTGGAAAAGGCCTTTCTGGGGAGCTTCACGGAAAAAAAGTCTTTCTTGGATCTCTTATGTTTCTTCAAGAGCAAGAGATCGATATTGGAAAATTTCAAGAGGAAATAGAAAAAGAAATTGGGATTATTGTGGCCCTTGGTGAAGAGAAAAAGTGCATTGGATACTTTCTCCTTTCCGATCAAATTAAAAAAGATACCAAAGGTGGGGTTAGCGCTCTTCGTGCACTAGGAAAAAAGATTTATCTTTTGAGTGGAGATCGAAAAGCTGTAGTGGAAGAGGTTGCAAAAAATATTGGAGTTGATGGTTTTTTTGCAGAAGTACTCCCTGAAGAAAAAGCAAATCATGTGAAAGAACTACAAAAGAAAAAATTAGTTGTTGGTATGGTCGGCGATGGAGTGAATGATGCGGTAGCTCTTGCAACAGCTGATGTCGGATTTGCTGTAGCAGAAGGGACCGATGTTGCCATGGAAAGTGCTACGATTGGACTGATGCGAAGCAACCTTTCAAATCTCCTGACAGCATTGCAGCTTTCAAGAAAAACTTTTATCAAAATTAGACAAAATCTTTTTTTTGCGTTTTTCTATAATTGTATCGGGATTCCTCTTGCCGCATTCGGTCTTCTCAGCCCTATGATTGCTGGCGCTGCCATGGCGCTTAGCTCTGTTTCTGTCGTTCTCAATTCCTTGACCCTTCGCAAGCAGAGCTAAGGCCGCTGCCGCGAAATAGGTCGCATTCACGGGTATTAGCATTTGCAGGGGTAACGGTTAGAAACTGCCGATGATGGAAAAGTGGACTCTGGAGAATGAATTATCAGAAAGGATGTGGGGGAGGCGGTGAAGCTTGATTCCCCAGTCGATGCGGCAGGTTAGGTAGGGGGATAAAACGTACCGTATCCCTGGGCCGATGCCGAGGAGATAGGTGTTGATTTCTGGAGGGATTCGCTTGTGATTCCATCCTATTCCATAGTCAACAAAGAAATGGAATTTTAAATCATCAGTTTGCTTTTGCCCCTTTGTAGGGTGGAAAATATGAAGGGTAGGGGTGCGCCATTCGAGAGAAAACATGAAGGCATTATCTGTGTTAAGATCTTGTTCCTCATATCCACGTACAGTATAGAAGCCCCCGAGGCCGAACTGTTCGCTTGAAAGGAGGTTAGAAGAAGAGAGTTGAAGGCGGGTGTCTGCGGCAATAGAGCCAAAATTGACATCAAAAATGGGAGAGACCCAAGTTCTCAAGTAGGCATAAGAGCTTTGCGCGTCGGCGCGGAGCCTTTGGTAGTCTTTATTGGATTGATTTGGAAAAATATCTCCAGGAGAGATAAGCAAATGTCCTTCAAGTTCTACAGAAAAAGGTGCTCGTTTGTAACTTCCTTTATAATCAAGGGCAAGTTGAGTGACGACGACTGAGTTGCCAATTAGGGTCAAGTCACTAAAAATAAGGTTAATGTTGGTATGTTTAAAATCGCCTCCAAACCCAATTTCATGGAGGTAAAATCGTTTAGAGGGGAGGGGAATAATGTATCGTCCACTGACTTGGTAGGTCTCACCTTTGTTACGCATTCCACTGATTCGGATCTTGGGACGTATGCTAGAGTAACCTCCATAGAAATTGAGTAAATGTTTCCACGGGAAGGGGATTTGCCAATCGGCAGTGTGAGCATAAAATCGTCCAAAGTCTGTGGAGGTAGTATATTGATAAGAGAGGAGTTGGTCTTGAAGAAGAGCATCTCCCCAATTGAAGCCAACAAATAGGCGACCACTTCCTGTAGATTCAATTCCTGTGTTATCTCCTCCAGCATAAAAGCGAAAAGGGAAGCGGTCTTGGGTTTGAAATTCAATATCAGTTGTTCCAACGTCCTTTCCCGGATACAGGACGGCATTTGTCACCCGAAAAGGGTTACGATTCATGAACTCCAAAGTGCTAGAGAGCTTTTTAGAGTCGATAATCGATCCCTCTTCTATACTCACATAGCGGTCTAGTAAGTTTGTCCGAAACCAATAGTTCCCCTCAAAAGAGATTCCTCCTACACGGCTTTCTAAAACGACCAATTGCAAAATATTGTTTTTTAACTTTTGCTTGAGAGCTAAGATAACGACAACGGGGCGATCATTATCTCGGTAGAAATTGGAGATGGTCGATTTAATTTCACTTAAATCATCAACGGTGAGGGGTTTATTAAGCGCTTTATAGGTTAAGGCCTCTTTAAGGATTTCAGGATTTCCTGGTACATCGAGATGATAAAACTCCACCCCTTTTATATCACTTCTCCCCTTTGGCTCGATGTCCTCAGGGCTTCCAACCAAGATGAGCCCTTCCAAGTGAGGAGTGATTAGAGTAGTGCCCTCCGCACGAGCCTCGAGAGGCTTGCTTGGGATAACCTCTCCCTTTTCTCCTAGATTAGGAACTTCTTTTGGAGCAACCCTTTCAAAACCCTGTTCGCAAAAGGCCCCAAGATGAAAAGCACAAATAAATAATAATAAGAAGGGTAACCTTTTCAAAAAACGAACCCTATGTTAGTCATTAATTATGGATAAGCAACTCACTAAATGTTTATTTCTATTTTTATTTTTATTTTGTATTTTTCAACTCTTCGGGGGCCCCTCAAATCCCACAGTGGTCTCTGGGGACGTGAAAATCACACCTTCTCAGTTGGTTTCTAAATCAAACCGTTCGATTGTCGAGTGGGAAGATTTTTCAATTGACTTACTTGAAACGTTTCACTGTCAACTGCCCGATGCGACATCTTCCCTATTAAACCGGGTGGTGGGACCACTTTCTTCCCAAATTTTGGGTGCACTCGGCTCAAACGGTCAAATAATTTTGATTAATCCTAATGGAATTGTAATCGGAAATCAAGGGATTATCGATGTTGGCTCTTTTATGGCCTCAACACTCGATGTCACAGACCGGTCTTTTCTTAAAGGAGAAGAGCTCCTTTTTCAGGGGGATTCAGAGGAGTGGATTCATCACCATGGGTTGATTAAAGCACGGAGCGGGGATCTCTTTTTGATTGGTCACAATATCGTTGAACAGGGGGCAATGGTAGTGGAAGAGGGAGCGGTTCATCTTGCGTGTGGAAAGGAAGTTCTTGTTAGACCTCATGAATCGGAATGTATTGTAATCAGTACGGGGAGAGGGGGCATCCTTCAAAGCGAAGGTGAGATCCAAGCACAAAAAATCATCCTTCAATCTAACCAAAGTCCTTATGGGTTAGCGATAAATCAAGAAGGGCTTGAAGAGGGAGTTTATGTTGAAATAGAGGGAAAAACAACGGTTTCAGGATCGTTAGTTGCAAGTCAAGGGGGCGTCATCAATGTTCTTGGGGATGGGGTGAAGGTTTTGGAGACGGCTCAACTCTTTGCCCCGGAAGGAACCATCCGTGTTGGGGGAGGGTATAAGGGTGAAGATGGTCGGTTTACAAATGCAAAAAAAACAACAGTTTTTGAAGGGGCATCATTAGATGTAAGCAGTACCGATCATGGAGATGGAGGGTCTGTGATTATTTGGTCTGACGAATTAACAGGATGCTTTGGAACAATTTGTGCTTGTGGGGGACCCAATGGAGGAGATGGAGGATTTATTGAAATTTCAGGAGGGGGTGGATACTATACCAACCTTCGTACGAACACAAAAGCACCTAACGGCAAAGTGGGCTCTCTTCGCATTGACCCTTCAGACATTACCATCTCAACTGCAGTCACAAGTGGGGGGAGCTTTGTTGGAGGGGTTTTTGACCCTGCAGGAGCCAGTGCCAATGTTAATATCGGAGATCTAAATACCGCCCTTGTCACCAGTAACGTTTTAATCACTACCTCGGGAGGTGTGGGTGGAACGGGAGATATCACTTTCTCCTCTGCTGGGGGAACGACTGCAATTACCTCTCCAGGAAATGATCTAACTCTGAATGCAGATAACGATATTTCCTTTGAAAGAGATACCTCTCTAACCGATACGGTAGGAACCGCCTCTTTTATTTTCACGGCAGATCAGAATATTGCGAATACCGGTGGCGATTTTGTAACCTGCACCGGGGCTAATGCATTTACGTGGACTGCAACAAATGGGAGCATTCTCGTCAACGATGACATGACCTTTACAGACGTGGATAACGTGACGTTTACAGCTGGAACAACTATTACAAATAATGGAGGGGATACCGTGAGCCATACAGGGGTTGGCTCCTTCTCATGGACTGCTGGTGGTGATATTACTGTGGGTGAAACTATAACAGTGACGGGACCTGGGACTGTAAGTTTCACCTCAACTGGGGGATCGATTACGATCAATGACCCTATTGCTGTAAGTGGTTCCTCCTCTTTCACTATCACTGCGAATAATGATATTGATATTAATGATTTAGTGACCGCAAGCGGGGGGAGTACTTCCTTTATTGTTGAGGCAACAACGGGGGGGATCACCTACGGCGCAGACGTTACAAGTGATGCGATTACGACGATTTTTAGAGCACCGGGTGGAACAAGCGATATTGTCTTTGATGGAGGGGGAGATTATTTTGGTAACCCTACTTCTTCGGGAACTGTGACATTCTCTGCAGGCCAGGATATTAATATCGATGTCGATATGGACTTTGAAGACACTTCTGGGTCTGAAAATGTTTCCTTTATTTTTACGGCTGGAAGGAATTTTATAAATCAGCCGCCTGATAGTATCGATATAATTAATGTGGGTTCTGTTTCGATCACAGCAGCAAATAATGTGACCATTCAAGATCCTCTTGCCATTACAGGTGCGACCAATTCTGTTACGGTGGAGGCAACAGGTGGCGAGATCACAATCAATGGGAATCTCCGTTCCGATGCCTTGACAACCCTTTTTTCTGCTCCAACTGTAGGGACAGGTAACATCACTTTTTCTAGCGCGGGGGGGACGATCACCTCGTCTCCTTCTACAAGCGGAGCTACCTTTACCTTCTCTGCAGGGAACGATATTATCCAAAATGATGATTTAACTTTCACAGATCTTACTGGGGCTAGGAATGTTTCTTTTATTTTAACTGCAGGGAACGATATCCAAAACAATCCCTCTTTTTCTAGCTTTTACATTAATGCTGCCTCTGTTTTATGGACAGCGGGTCAAGATATTGAGATTAATGATCCCTTTACTGCTAACGGTGTTACCACTGTCAGTTTAACAGCGACTTCTGGAGACATCCGAATCTTAGATACAATTGATACAAATGCGACAACCACCAGTTTAACCTCTGGAGGGGATATCCTTGTTCAGAATCAAGTGGAAGTGAACCAAGGGGGGGGAGGAGATCTAAATGTTACGGCAGGAAATGATATCCTTGTGGGAGGGGCAGGTGTGACCATTCCGACCCGTTTGGGGACGCGTATTGGAACGTTGACTCTTAATGCAGCTCGAGATATCACTCTCACCCCAGGGACTGGAGCAAATGATTTTGCACAGATTGGGTTTGATGCAACGATTATCAGTAGTGACATCGATATCACAGTGGGGCGCAATCTTACTCTTACGGGAAATGCCCTTGCGAATAACATCGCATTAATTGGGCATGGAGGGGATACCCCAGCTGGAGGGACTTTGTCAGGAGATATCATCTTCCGCTCGATCGGAGGAGATGTGACTTTGACAGGAGGGACAGCGACCGATTCCTTTGCACAGATTGGACACACAGGGGGATCAAATTTAGTCAGCATCAGTGGAGATATTCGGGGGCCCACCGCGGGGAGTCCCGCTGTTGTAAATGGATCTCTTACCCTTACAGGAGGCTCGGGCGATTCAACATATGCTCTAGTAGGACATGGAGGACAGACTTCTACTAACGCCGACACCTATAGCGGAAATATCGATGTTCAAGCGCAAGATATTACTCTCACTGCAGGCTCTAATACCGACACTTTTGCAGCCATTGGATTTTATGCGATTAACTCTGGGATCAATACTGTGACAGTGAGCTCGGGATCAGAGGTGCATGTGGTAAGTGACAATGCACTCACTCTTCAGGGAGGGACGGGGACAAGAGCCAATACAGCCATTGGGGCCCGTATCCCCATTACAGCAACTGGAATCGGGGATGTAACTCTTTCTGCGGTTGAGGTGAGCACAGGGTCTGGAAATGATCTATCCCTTCTTGGAGGATCCAACGAGGCAATTCTGGGAGCATTAGTAGACAGTGGAACTGCAAGGACCACTTCGACGTCGATTTCCTCGGGGAACGATCTTAGAATTACCAGTGAGTCAGGAATTGCCAGAATTGTAGATGGAGAGGGGGCGGTTGCTGGTTCTTCAATGACGGTCAACGCTGAAGGGCTTATCGAGCTTACTTCAGGAACTGGAATTGCCTCGATCGATGCCATTGATACACTCACATTATCAGCTGGTACAGATCTGGATCTTTTTGATTCAGCTACGGCAGTGGCTAGGATCGTTTCGCAGAATATAAGTTCGACAACTACAATTACTGCAGAGACGAATCTCGAGCTTACTGCAACCAATGGAACGGGTGCCTTTATTGAAGTTAATGACGATACTCTAATAGTCCGGACAAACAATGGGGATATTGTAGTAAATGAAGATACCTACATCCGAAATCTAGCAGCGACTCCTGCAGAGTCTACCTTAGAGGTCCATTCTGGAGGGACTCTTTTGGTAAGAGACAATGGTTTCATTGAAAATGGCGGAACTGGAAAAACGACGGTTGAAACTGAAAATCTCCTTCTTATCTCAAATAACTCCTACATTCAAGGAGGAGGAGAGGTGGAGGTGAATACAAACAATGACCTCATTATCCTTGGAGGAAATGGAGGAGAGGCTTATTTAACGGGTGCAGAAGTGGGCGTCAATTCAAATAATAATATCCTTTTGTTAGGAGAATCGGCTGCTAATCCAGCTTTCATAGAGGCAACCGGGGGAAACCTTTCTGTAATCGCAGCAAAAGATCTTTCAATTTCTTTATTTTCCCGGATTGAAAACACCCACTCCGGCGGTTCATTAACCATTGTTGTCGATAATCAAGCCCCTTCTCCTCCAGTGATTGGAAATGGAATTTTTCACCTAGGGGTGAGCGGTTCCGTAGCCACTGCAGGGGGAGGCCCTTTGCGAATCTTTACTGCTCGTCGAAGTCAAAACGTCATTTTAGGAACAAGTAATATCAACGGGGCTACCTTTGTTCCTGGCACTCTCTATGTTGACTCAGCAACGGAAGTGTGGAACACCTATTTTCCAAGCGTGAGAGGAGGAGTTCCCTATACTTTTTTCTATAAAGATACCAATCCTGTCCCCCCTACTCCTGTGACTCCTGTTGTTCCCCTCATCTTTGAACTCGGTCCTAACGCATTGATTGGTAACTATCAACTCTACTACATGTTAGATCGGATAGACCGTTTCTACGACTGGAAATGGGACTACTTTATCGAAGAGAGGTTCGGTGGTGCTTCCAAAGAGTGGTACGTTATCCCTCATGAAAAATATCTAAAATTTCCCGTTTCTCTCTAGCTGCCGCGAAATAGGTCGCATTCACGGGTACTAGGCTTAACGCCTGTGCCCCCTAAAAAAAATATCTTCGAAAAAAACTTCTCAAACTTTTCTAAGCCGATCTATTCCCTGGAATTGCTACTCAAACTCATTAACCTTTAGAAAAAAATTCTGATTCAGTTAGAATAGGTTCTTTTTAGAAAAACAAGTGGAATTATCATGGATGAAGAACTTGATTTGCCAAAACGGGTCCTATATGATTGGAAAAAATTAGCCTTATATGTCCTTCCTGCTGCTATAGTTGCTGGAATTTTAGTTGCTAAATTAGGGACGAAGAAAGGGCGGGCGGAAGGAGACTATGTCTCTGCGACTGCAGCCTTTACTAAATGGGATCAGATTTTAGATCAAAAATCAGATGAGTTTGCAAGCCTAGAAAGGCTAGTGAAGAAATACCCAGAACTTCATGCCCATTATGATGCCCCCATTGGTCAAAATCTTTTAGCCTTCATCGCTCCCGATAAAGCTGCCCCCTATGTTGAGCGAACCTTGAAACGGACCAACCAACCCTATTATAGCGATTATGCTCGAACATCTCTGAAGATTAGCGAAGGAAATTATGCTGAAGCTTTAGAAGAGGCTTCTTCTCTTAGAGAAAAAATAATCGAAGATCCTAAAGACCACTCAGTGCTATTGGCCTTTAATTTGATGCGGATTGCTACTTTGAGTAGGGAGCTGAATAATCATGAGAGAGAACTCGAGGCTTGGAGAGAAATTAAACGCTATGGTGGATGGGAAGAGGGGATCAGAAATCCAGAAATTGTTAAACACGAGGGGTTTAAAGAGCTACAAAAGCACTTTAGCGTGCAGGAAACAACACTCCTCGATTACATTCAGGCAAGGGAAGAGGTTTTAAGAAAGTCTTGAGAGACTTCCCTTATTATCCTTTTCCCTGTCCTTGGTCGCCTTTTTTCCCTACTGCTGATGCTGCCTTATTCATTCCTGTTCCCCCAAGAAGACCTAGGAAGAAAAATACAAGTGGTGGAAGGAAAAATGAAATAATAACCCCAACAATCGCTAAAATCAACTTGGTTGCTTTTTCTTGTTTAAAAATAAACTGAAAAGCCCCTTTTGCTGCTTTTTCAACTTTGTTAGGTAACCATACTCCTAGGATTCCCCCTATACCAGCTAGGAAGATACTCCAAGCGGCACCAAAGAAAATAAAAGTCAGTAGCGTTGCAAGCAAGAAGTAGAGAACGAAGAAAATTTCGAAGCGATACCTCTTTCCAAAATTTTCAAGTTCTTGAACGCTAACGCCTTCTTTTAATTTTTTGTCCATTTTTTCACTCATTTTATAAATCTATAGAGGCAGCGCATATAGCATTCACACGCCCCTATTATTTAGTTTAAAACAAAAAGTGTTTTTTGCAATCTTGATGTTTTCACTTTTCTTTGAAATTTTTCATTAAATTGAATAAAATAAACGCGATACTGATGCAGAACTTTTTTTAGAAGAGCCCAAATTGATCATAAAACAAAAGTCACTAATTCATATCCTCAAAGGTGTTAAGCTCTTAAATGGAGCTTTTGCTGGTGCTCTACTCATTGCTTTTGGTCTGTTTCTCTTCCACTATACAAAAGCGGATAGGGTTCAAACCTTAAACTTAAGCACCTTAAACAAGAGAGAAGCTCCTGCAGCGCCCCGTTTTGATAATGATCAAATCGGAAAAGGCGCTCTTGCACTTTGCCCAGAAATTCAAAGCTTTCCCTTTCCAGATCTTAGTGGAGAGATCCTATTTCTAGCCAAAAATACCCGTCCAGACACCCCTCTTTACGAAATTAAGTTGCAAGTAGGGCTTAAAGGGAATGAAAAATCGCTAAAATTAACCCCTGGGCAAACTGTATATCTCGCTTATGATCAAGAACATTTAAATTTTTCAAAGGAAATCACCCCTCTCTGGATTAAACCCAAACTCGATGAAAAAGGAGAGGTTTGGTTAGAGATGGGAATCGAACTCTATGGGGAGGAAGGAGAAAAGCTCCTAGATGAAATGCGGGAGTTTAAAGTGTCTCAAAAGTGGAAAACAAAAAAGGTGGAGGAGATTAGCAATCCTCAGCTCACAAAGGGATGCGAAGCTCTTAAAGGGGGGAAATGGTGGGGCCCTGATAAACTCTATGAAACCTATGGAGGAAAAGAATTTCAGAAATATAATGGGTGCGAGCGTTTCGAAATAGAAATAGAAAATGGACGGGAGATTTTATTTATCCATGAAGGGGATACTTTTATCTGGAAGGAGGGGAAATGGATTCCAACTGTAGAAACAAAAGGGTATTCGATGGCAAAGATTCTTGCCATTTCCCCCTATAAAATTGAGTGGCAGGTTTGGGACAAAGAGGGAATGGAGTCTGCTTCCTTAACTTTTAATCGGGAGCGTCCACCGGGAATTGCTCTTCGAATCGAAGATGTTTTCTCTCGGATGAGAAGGAGAACTTCTTCTCGGATCTCATGTCGTATTGATAATCGGGCAAAGATCTTGAAGGAAGGAGATTGGCTAATCCACACACCGACTGGGTGGCACACGATAAAGAATTACTATGAGGTTGAAGCACTTCTAAGCTTAGATATTATAGGTGAACTTTTTATTTTTGATGGACTGGAAAAGATAGATGGAAAGGAGATTTTCTGTGGCACACTCTTTGATCCGATGCGGACACAAAAGCAACATATAAGACTTCCAATGACACAAAATAAAAGTGGAGAACATTCTCCTCCCATAATAAATGCCTTTTCGACTAAAATCGGCCCATTAAACCAGGAAGAACCTTCAGCAACTAAGGCAGAGAATAAACAGACTCAGAAGTTTGAACTACTAGAGGATTGCGGTATATTTGGTGAAGATTAAAACCATACTCCTATTTATCTTTTGTATAGCTGCTTTACATGGACAAACCGTTGAAGAAAAGCGGGATTCTCTCCTTCTTCAAAAAGAGGAAAAGGAGCTACGTAGCTATTTGAATGAGGTTAACGCTCAGCTCAAACTTCTCCGTCTTTCGCTGGAAGAAAAATATGAACTTGTGAATGAGTACCACAAAGAGGGGGCAAGAGAAGAGGATTATGAGCAACTCTTAATAGAGGTTAATCACATTCGGACAGAGATTTCCGATCTTGAAAAGGAGTGGCATGACTTAGCTGTTAACGAATCAAAGAAAGATGATGAGGGATATGCTCTTTGGGATCAGGAGGAGACGAGTCTTACTCAGCTCATTATGGAGTATGGATCTCATGACTATCTCTATATTATCCCTCCTGAAATTCTTTCGATGAAACTCCACATGCATTCCGGAATCCCCATTCCGAGAGAATCTTGGAGTGATTTATTAGAAATTATCCTTTCCCACAACGGCATTGGAGTGAAACAACTCAACTCCTATACCCGCCAACTCTACATTTTGAAACAAGACCTCATCGCTGTCGATCAGATTCTCAATAATCCAGCCGATTTGATACGAATACCCCCTAAATCCCGAGTCGCTTATGTTTTTTCTCCCCCTCCCGAACGGATTAAAGGGGTTTCTCAATTTTTTGAACGGTTCCGCGACCCCAAAATGACATTCGTTTATCAAGTTGGTTACAAAATTGCGATCATCTCTGCGAAAGAAGAGGTTGAGAAGCTTTTAGCTCTTTATGATGCGGTTTGGGAAAAAGAAAATGAAAAAATGACCCGTGTCCTTTCCCTCAGCCGCCTTAAACCAAGTGAAATGGAAAAAATTCTAACCGCTTATTTTGGAGATTTAACAAAGAAACCACGCGTTGGGCTTACAAAAGGGGAAGGAGACGATCTTATTATCCTCCCTCTACAAAGCGAAGGGTCTCTTGTATTAATTGGTCCAAAAGATATGGTGGAAAAAGCTGAATCCTTAATAAAAGAGACCGAAGGGCAGATCGAAGATCCAATGGGGATGACCGTTTATTGGTACAATTGTCGTCATAGTGATCCGATCGATATTGCCGATGTTCTTGAAAAAGTCTATGCCTCTCTTATCTATTCTGGCATCGAAGGACAAGAGCCTGTCCCTGATCATTCTCCTCTCCCGCCCACCCGTTCTTTAGAGCCTCCTCCAGAACAGCAATTGGCTCCCCAAACGTATGGACCTCCCCCCTACTCAACCGTTGTCCACCCACCAACGGCTGTTGCAGCAACGATTGAAGCACAAAAAGAAAGATCCTATACGACCAACTTTATCCCTTATCCTAAAACGGGCGCCATTATGATGGTCGTAAGGCGCGATACCCTTGATAAAATCAAAGAACTCCTTCGAAAACTTGATATTCCAAAGAAAATGGTTCAAATAGAAGTCCTCCTTTTTGAAAAGCGGATAAAAAACCAAAATAATTTTGGGATGAATCTTCTAAGACTTGGAACTTCGGCAACTAATACACATGAAACAGGACTTAGTTATGATACGGCATCAAAAAGTCCTAGGCGTGGGATTGTAGACTTTTTCATTTTTAGAAAAAAACCCAGCGATTTTTGGCCTGCTTTTGACATTGCTTATAACTTTTTGATGTCACAAGAAGATGTTCGAATCAATGCAGCCCCCTCTGTCACAACGTTGAACCAAACCCCAGCTCAAATCTCCCTTGTTGAAGAAATCTCGATCGATAATGGAGCTGCAGCGATCGATACCAATAAAGGAACTTCCTTTCAAAAGTCCTTCTCAAGAGCGCAGTATGGAACAACCATTGTAATCACTCCAACGATTCATGATCCAGAAAAGCCCGAGGATGATAAACATTTTGTCACCCTTGAAACCAATATTACTTTCGATACCATCAAAAAAAACACTCAAAATGACCGTCCGAATGTGAGTCGTCGCCATGTAGAAAACCATGTTCGTGTTATTGATGGAGAAACAGTCATTTTAGGAGGGCTCCGGGAAAAGACATCAGAGGACACAAGTAGTAAGCTCCCATTTTTAGGGGAACTTCCTGGAATTGGAAAGTTTTTTGGAGACTCAAAAATGACCGATGAAAAAACAGAAATGTTCTTTTTTATTACTCCCCACATTATTTTTGATGTTAAAGGAGAGCTTGATAAATTAAGACATGAGCAACTTATGAAACGTCCAGGGGATCTTCCCGAGTTTCTTGAGAGGATTCAAGATGCGAAAAAGCGTCAGAAAAGACGTCTTTTCGATAATAGCTTCAAACTCCTTTTTGGAAGTGTGGATGGCTGACCAAGGTGATGACTATCTTTTTGCGGAACGTTTTGGCCTTGAATCGATTTATGATTTAAGTGCATACCCTTTTGTTCGGGATCATGTTCATAAACTTCCCTATAATTTTGTAAAAGAAAAACTCGCCCTTCCGATTGATGAAAAAGAGGGAAAGCTGACTGTAGCTATTTCCCACCCATATGATTTAGAAGCATTAGAAGAGATTCGGTGTATTACTGGGTGCGATATCGAAGAGGTTTTTTGTCCTCAACCTGCCCTTGAAGAGGCGATAGAAAAATGTTATCATCAAGGAGACAAAGAAGCCTCCCAATTTATTGAAGGGTTAAAAAAAGAAGGGGGAAAAACCTTTCTGCAGCAAAGAGAAGATGAGTATGATCTTCTCGATAAACAAGATGATTCCCCTGTTGTTCGTCTCTTAAATATGATCATTATTGAGGCCATTCAACAAGGGGCTTCCGACATCCACTTTGAACCTTTAGAAATTGAAATGGCAATCCGCTATCGGATTGATGGTGTCCTCCAGTTCCGCCATTCCCCTCCTTCTGAACTTTCCAAACAACTCTTAACGCGGATGAAGGTTATGGCAAAAATGGATATCGCTGAACACCGCCTTCCTCAAGATGGTCGCATTAAACTTTCAATGGGTGGAAGGCAAATTGACTTTAGAGCAAGTACTGTTCCCGTTGTTCATGGTGAGAGAATTGTCCTTAGAATTCTTGATAAAAGTAATATTGTTTTAGGGCTCGAAAAAATTGGAATGGAGAAAGAAATCCTCAAGGGTTTTCAAAAATATATCCATCAAAATCAAGGGATTGTTTTAGTTACAGGGCCGACAGGAAGTGGAAAAACAACGACTCTTTACAGCGCCATTAATGAGATCCATTCACAAGAAGTCAATGTGATGACGATTGAGGACCCTGTTGAATATAAGCTTCCTGGAATTGCCCAAATTGGTGTAAATCCTAAGATTGAGTTGACTTTTGCAAAGGGGCTTCGCCATATTTTGCGCCAAGATCCCGATGTAATCATGATTGGAGAGATCCGCGATAAAGAAACCGCTGAAATTGCAATTCAATCCTCTTTGACTGGCCACCTAGTTTTATCAACGCTCCATACAAACGATGCACCCTCTGCTTTAACAAGGCTTGTTGATATGGGAATCGAACCCTACCTCCTCTCCTCTTCTGTTTTGGCAGTCCTAGCACAAAGACTTGTTAGAAAAATCTGCGAGGAGTGTAAACAAAGCTATCAGCCCTCGCAGCAAGAACTTGAAGATCTTCAGCTCAAGGGGGGAAAACTCTATAGAGGAAAAGGGTGCGAGACCTGTTTTGGTTCGGGCTATCGAGGAAGGGTGGGAATTTATGAACTCATGCCCGTTTCAGGAAAAATCAAAAAGCAGCTCCTTAAAAGTGCTGATGCAAGTGCCCTTCAACAGACCGCGGCAGATTTAGGCATGGCAACTTTAAGAAGTGAAGGAGGAAGGTTGGCAAAAAAAGGGATCACAACCACAGCTGAAGTCCTCCGCGTAACCAGACAACTTGAACTTTATAATTAACGATGGCGCTATATCAATATAAAGCACTTTCCAAAGATGGCCGCCCTAAAATAGGAATGATTAATGCCGACTCTATTGAGATGGCAAAAGAGCGTCTAAGGAAAGAACAGATCCTTGTGACCAAACTCTTTTCTTACACGAAAAAAGGGGCGGAATTCACCATTTCCTCTTCCCTTCTTATCGGCTTTACAAGAGATCTTCATGTCCTACTCAGAGCAGGACTTCCTCTCTATGATAGTCTTGTAACACTAGAAGAAAAGTATCGTCGAACCAAAATCCACCCCATTTTTTTAGACCTTTGTGATCAAGTTAAAGAGGGACGTCATTTTTCTCAGGCTCTTAGCGATTATCCCAAAGTTTTTGATCAGATCTATCTTTCGATGGTTAAAGCTGGAGAAGAATCGGGCTTAATGGAACAAAGTTTTGCGCAACTCGAAAAGCTTATTGGAAGAGAGCAAGCCCTTCGAAAAAAGTTCACCTCAGCGATGATTTATCCTGCTTTTCTAGGAGCATTTTGTTTTACAGTTATTTCGGTTCTCCTTTTTTTCCTCATACCCTCAATGAGTGAATTGTTTGAAGATAGAACCCTCCATCCAATGACTCAAGCGGTCCTTTCTCTTAGTCACTTTTTAAATGAGCATACCCTTTCTATTTTTTCTACCATACTAGCGACATTTCTTATCCTTTTTGCTATAGTTCGCCATCCGATTGGGAAGAAAAAATTTAAACAGCTTCTTCTACACATCCCAGTTGTCAAGCGACTTTTCACCGAAATGATTATGGCTCGGTTTTGTCGCGTCTTTTCTATCCTTTTTAAAGGAGGAATTACGATGATGGAGTGTTTAAAACTCTCAAAGATGGTTATGAAACATCCTACCTTTGAAGCGATTATCGCTAAGGGAGAAATTAAGGTTCTTGAAGGGGGGCATATTTCCGAAGAATTTCAGAAGTCTCCCTATGTTCCAAAGCTCGTCGTTCGGATGCTTGCCATTGCTGAAGAATCAGGACGAGTCGGTGAAATGATGCATCACCTTTCAAATATTTATGAAGAAGATATTGAGAGGAGTTTAACACGTTTAACCTCCCTACTGCAACCCATCATGCTCCTTTTTCTTGGTGTTGTTGTGGCAGTTATCCTCCTTGCAGTTCTCCTTCCGTTAACCGATGTAAGTTCAATCCTCAACTAAGGAAATAATGATGAAAAAAAAATATGCAATGACTCTTTTAGAAATCATGATCGTGATTTTTATCATTGGAATTATAGGAAGTGTTGTTGGCTACAACATGCGTGGCAGTCTTGACCAAGGAAAAGCGTTTAAAACAAAGGAAGGGGCGAGAAAACTCTATGAAATCGTCCAACTTGAGGAGGCCCAGAATGCAAACATATTCAAAGATATCTCTGATGGTAAAATTGAACCAACAATTATTGTAGGTATTTTGGAAAGTTCAGGTTTGGTTAGAAATCCGAGAGAAATAGTAAGAGATGGTTGGGGTGATAGTTACGAGTTTGAACTGGATAGAAGAAAGCTCCGATTTCATTCTGAAAAATATGATGCTTATTGTGAAAGGAAAGGGGTTGAAAGAGAATATCCTTGGGAAGAATAAAACGATCTTTCACATTATTAGAACTTTTCTTGTCGATGACTCTTATTGCACTCATTGGAAGTGTGGTTTTAGTTCGAGCAAAACCGATGCTTGATCACTACCGATTTAACCACAGCTTTAGCCGTTTAAAACGAGAACTTGCCCTTTCTAAGAGACTTGCGATGACCGCAACGACAGACATTGAATTTCATCTGGAGCAAAAGGAAAAGGTCCTTACCTGCATGCGAAAAACCGATGAACCTCTTAATCTTAAAGAGACACTTAATACCCCCATTAATATTCCTTATATAAGGATGGAAGAAAACAAAAAGGCAATGATTCTATTTACTGCAAATGGATGGGTTCAAAAAGATTCTGTAGTAAGCTTTTCTTTGGGTAATCAAAAAAAAACTATTGACGCTAGTAAGTCCTTAGATTAGTTTGGAGTAAAACCTTTAAGGAGAACATATGGCATCTTCCATGGCACTAGCTAGTATTTTCGGTCCAATTTTAGTGATTACTGGTCTTTGGACACTTTTATATAAAGACAGTTTAAAAAAGGTATTAGATTCATTAAAAAAAACTCCTGCTCTTCTCTATTTTGTAAGTGTGATAAACATCCTAATAGGGATGGTTTTTGTAACTAGTTTTAATTACTGGTATTGGAATGTTGAAGTTTTAGTTACCATTTTGGGTTGGTTTTTCCTCGCTCGAGGGCTTCTTGTTCTTTACTTTCCAAAGTCACTTGACAAGATGATAAAGATGTATGCAAATGCCCCAGTCTTTTCCTCCCTAGTTTCGATAGCATGGGGACTTGTCCTTTCTTGGTTTGCTTTAGGCAACTAACCATAACCAATTGCAGGGAATAAATAGTTTTTAAACCCTCAATGCTTTTTTGTATATACCCTGGAGTGCCACTTATTTGTCTATGAAGCGACATAAGTGGCAATTGGGGTTATAGAGGAAAGGGGTGTAAATAAAACCCGTGAATGGGACCTATTTCGCGGCAGCCATCCTTCTGAATCAGCGAATCTACTTCGCTTCTCACCTTCGCCAAGGTGGCCTCACCTTGGCTC
>JANQJL010000092.1 GCA_028281675.1 Simkaniaceae bacterium | reverse complement strand
GAGCCAAGGTGAGGCCACCTTGGCGAAGGTGAGAAGCGAAGTAGATTCGCTGATTCAGAAGGATGGCTGCCGCGAAATAGGTCGCATTCACGGGTACTAGACAGTCGTCTACAACGCTTTTTTGGGAGGCGCAATAGCAGCTCGAAAATAGAGCATTGCACCATTGATAAGGGCAGAGCCAACAGCAAAGTCAACAAACCCTTTCACATCAAGAGGGAGGGGAAGGTATTTGAACGACATTCCTAGAAGCATCATCCCTCCGATTAGAAGAAGATATCCTTTCGAATAGATAGAGTTTAACTGAACGGGAGAGGGCTGCGAACGGATCCGAGCTACAACCCTGTTGACCGTCCTTTTAAAAACAACCCGTCCTTTAAAAAAGCCAATGAGCAACGCCGCGCAAATTAAAATTAAAGCAGCTAGCTCTGGACTTTTTGTATATTGACTGATTTTCCCAATTAGCGAAAATCCCTGCTCTGTCCCATTTATAACAGTATTTCCTCCATCAATAAGATATTGCCTCCCTTTTATTAAAAGGAGAATTCCAATCCCCATCCATATTAGTCCTGAAAGAAGAATGGCGTGCTCTCTCTTTAGCCTCATAAAAATCCTTTAAAAAAAGTCTTGTCTTGGTATAAGAATAAATAAGTTAATAAATATTTACAATTCCCTTAGGAGTTTTTGTCATATGAATATCTCTCTAGCTTTTATCCGGATTTTTTTTACCATTATATCGATTTTCTTTATGACAACATACATGTTGTCTCGCCCAGAGGGACTTTTAGCAACTAACGCGCTGATTGGGGTCTTAATTGGTGTTGTCTTCAGCCTCCTTTTGATTGGTTTTGATTCCCTATTTAGAAAGTTTAGCCTTCGCTCCTTTAATATCGCTGTTGTCGGCCTTTTTATTGGTTATTTAATGGGGCAAGCTCTTGTTCTTATCTTTGATGCCATTCTCGATTTAAGCTCAATTTCTCTTGTTCTAACTCCTCAAACTCTAGAAGTGATAAAAATTGCTCTCTTCCTCTTTGGTACCTACCTTGGTTCTATTATGACCCTCCGCGCCTCAGACGAACTCTATATTAGTATTCCTTTTGTGAAATTTGCACCGACTGCTCAGAAAAAGCGCGATCTCTTAATCGACTCTTCAATCCTTTCTGATTCACGAATCATTGATCTCTGCTCAACAGGAGTTGTCGACCAACATTTAGTCATTCCCCGCTTTATTATCAAGGAGCTCTATGCTCAAACAGAAACGGGAGATGATACAACTAAGTCTAAAGCGCGTCGCTGTTTAGAAGTGATTAAAAAGATGGAGCAGCTTGAAAACTTAGGCCTCCGCTTTAATGATACCGACTTCCCAGAAGTCAAAGACACAACGAGTAAGTTTATTCGACTCGCACGCCTAATCGATGCAAATATCCTCACTGCTGACATCAACCGCGTTCAAATGGCATCTATTGAAGGAGTTCAAATCATTAACCTTCACTCTCTTTCTAACGCTCTTAAACCTCTAATGGAAACTGGAGAGGTCATCAAAATTAAAGTACAACGTTACGGAAAAGAGCCTCGTCAAGGGGTAGGGTATCTCGATGATGGAACGATGGTTGTCATCAACGGAGGAGGAAGCTTTATTGGTGATGTCATCGACGCACAAGTTCTTTCCGTAAAACATACCTCTTCTGGTAGAATGATCTTCTGTAATGCCTCTGACGCTAGTCTCGAAGAAGGTGAAGAAGGGTCTGGTGGGAAACCTGAGGGATTTTACGAAGGCAATATCGACGAGGATGAAGACGAAGGGTGATCAAAGGTTTAGGCAATGACATTTTAGAGATTGATCGAATCAGAAAGACGATCGAAAAGCACGGCTCCCATTTCTACAAAAAGTTCTTCAATGATGGGGAGCTAGAGTACTGTCTTGTCCATAAAGATCCAGCTACCCTTTTTGCTGGCCGTTTTGCCGCAAAAGAAGCCATTGCCAAGGCAATGGGAACTGGCTTTGGAGCTTCGATCTCTTTCCTCGACATTGAAATCCTCAATGACGAACTCGGGCGTCCTTTTGTTGAAGTCTCCGATTCCTTTAATGAAACCTTCAATAGCCCTCATATTATCCTTTCTATCAGCCACTGTAAAGAGTATGCAACCGCTGTTGCCATCTGGCTGGATACTTAGGGATAATAACCAATTTCCATATTGGAACAACTTTGATTTGCCTCGTGTCCATATCGCTCGATTTTTTACTTTTTCATTAGAAAGCGTTGTTATAACCTGTATTGCTTGAATAATCTGATTATTGTTTCTGATCAGAAAATCACACTCTTTTCGGTGTCAATACACGATTTTGATTAAAACCGTGCATTGACATTGCACGGTTTATTCAATCTCAATAAAATCAAAGGGTTAAAAGAGGGAAAAGGGAAGGCGATATTCCACTTTGAAGGTGCTAGCATGCTGAGGAAAGCTATGGGCATAAAGACGGTAAGTATATTGAAAGCCAAGTGACCCCCAAATTTTGAATAGATAAGTGTAGTTAAGGCCAAGATCAATCGAGCGATGAGCAATTTTCCCATACCCATTAAACTGTCTGATATTCACGCGGTGGCGGTGGCCAAAACCAAAGTATCCCTCTGTAAAGGCTTTGAATTTATGGCGCTGATGAAAATTCATCTCTGCAGCAAGTAAAGGGCGGATCCATGGAGATCCCCTATTAGCAAATCCAAAGCCAAAAAATCCCCAAAAGCGGTAGAGCCAATTAAAGGTTCGATCGATTTCCTTCCCAACAGAGGCCCCGAGTTCGATATTTCCTTGAGCATGATAGGGAGAACTAACGTCACGCATATTCCTTGTTGGAACGAAGTAACTTTGGAGACCTAGACTAAGACTGACTAGGTCTCCTGCCACATCATCAAGGAGGAGGTAGCGGAGTTGCAACCCAAAACGCTGGGTTCCCCAATTAAGCCTACGGGTATGGGAAAAGTCCGATGCGATTTGAAAGTCCCAGCCAGGCCAAAACTGGACACCGAGATTCAAATCGATCAACTGATCATGGGAGTGGTAAGAGGATGGGTTTTTTCCCTGATTCACCGTAGGGTAATAACGATAAGCATAGGAAGAGCGAAGCTGAAATTCGCCAATCTTAGTATACCAAGGATCAAGCACAAAACTAAAAACTGTTACAGGACATAGGATGAGTGCAAACAACCACTTCATAAAAGCCCATTTGCAGTGAGCCACCGCTCAGCATCAAGGGCTGCCATACACCCCGACCCTGCAGCTGAAACTGCTTGCCTATAGACCTTGTCTTGGACATCCCCTGCAGCAAAGACACCATCAACAGCGGTATAAGTCGACCCCTTTTTTACAAAAAGGTACCCATGATCATCGGTTTTCAGTTGCCCTTTTAAAAAAGCAGTATTCGGCGTGTGACCAATCGCAAAGAAGACTCCAGCCGCATCTTTTTTTGTCTCTTTCTTTGTGTTTACATCTTGAAGCGTCACACTTTCGACAACATTTGTCCCTTCAACTTTGCTAAGGACGTGGTTCCATAGAATTTCAATTTTAGGATGTTCCATCGCATGCTGCGCCATGATTT
>JANQJL010000091.1 GCA_028281675.1 Simkaniaceae bacterium | reverse complement strand
TTTCTTCAGTTTTTGAGCAGATTTTTTCTTTTTATTTTGATCACATTGTCCAGATGACAAGGGTTCAAAATGAAAAGGGAAAAGATGCCAAAAAGTGTGGAATAAAAAATTATCTTTAATGCAGGATAGGTTCTTATACCACAAGATTCCTGAGCCACTTGCTAAAGTCCCGCTGATCGCTTTCTGATTCTTTTAACCGATTTGGCAATAAAATACAAACACCCTAAAACCCCAGAGCGCTACTTATTTCGCTGCATAGGCAAATAAGTGGCGCTCCGAGGCAAAAGTCGACTAACCGGTCCCCATTTGAATTTGAACAATAATAGGGTTGGAATTATGGTTCAGATTAGGAGCGGGGGAGTATCCCAATGAAATTTCGTACAAAACTATTTTATTCGTTTATAGCTTTGGGACTTATGAGCACACTCCTTGCACTCTTCATTATTTATGGAGAAGCCTCTCGCCTTATCTTTGAGGAAATTCGGAGTAAAATTCTCTCTCTTGTTATTAACTCTGAACAAATCATTAACCCCAATGATGTTAAGAAATTCATCGAAAGTAAAGGAGATGAAAACACTTCTGATTATAAACACCTTATTGATGAGCTCACAGAAATTCGAGATATCAATCGCCGTTCCGATATCTATGTCGAATATATTTATCTCATCAAAAAATACAATGATTCTAACCGTTACTATTTTATCATGGACCTTGCATCGGAAGGTCGTACTGTTGAGGCTCATTTTGGAGATCTCTATCCTTCTCTCATTGAGGCTCCTGAAGGGACTTTTACCCCTTTCGTTACGACTCACATCTATTCGGATGAATGGGGAACGTGGCTTAGCGGATATGCTCCTATCCATGATTCTGAAGGAAATGAGGTTGCCCTTCTCGGAATCGATGTTCGCACCAAAGAAATTTACTTAGAACTAGAGAAGCTCCTCCTCTATGGTCTGGTTGCCTTTGCTATTTCTATTTTTGTTGCTGTTATTTTCGCCTATTTTCTATCGAAGCTTGTCTCCTCTTCTTTATCAGCACTTTGCGATACTGTTAAAAGGATCGGACAAGGGGATTTTTCAACCCGCTCTTCTCTTGATACACGGGATGAGTTTAATGAACTCTCTCTGACCATCAACAATATGGCAAAGGGACTTGAAGAGCGGGAGCGTTTGAAAGTAGGTTTTGCCCGTTATGTCTCTCAGTATGCTCTTGAAGAGCTTCTTAAACTTGATCAACCGATCACCCTAGAAGGGGAGAGGAAAAAAGTTACCCTCCTTTTTTCAGATATCCGCCACTTTACAGGAATGGCTGAAGAACTTCCTCCTGAAAAGGTCCTAAAACTTCTAAATGAATACTTCACAGAAATGATCGAGGTGATTTTCAATTATGGAGGGACCCTCGATAAATTTATTGGGGATGGAATGATGGTTGAGTTTGGTGCCCCCCTTGAAGACAAATTTCAAGAGCTCCATGCTGTTCTTGCCGCTATTCATATGCAACTCCATCTCGATAAGCTTTGCGATAAATGGGAAAAAGAAGGGAAGCGCCGTCTTGGGATGGGAATTGGAATCCACACAGGTCTTGCTGTCTTAGGGAATATTGGCTCTGAACTTCGGATGGAATATACTGCTATTGGCGATACTGTAAACGTCGCATCACGCCTAGAGCGTTATACCAAGAAGATTGAAAAACGGATTATCGTCTCTAAAAGTGTCTATGAAAAAGTGAAAGACTATTTTGTCTTCGAAGATTTAAAAGAGATCGAAATACCTGGAAGAAAAGGGATCATCCAAGCCTACTCCATCGATCCTTATGCACAAAAAAACCTTCACCAGCTCGAACTTATTCATGAACAACATAATACCATTCGTGAAGATCACGAATAAAACTTCTTGCATTTTGAATAATGTTTTTCTATGAAGAGAAAGAAACGAGGTTTTAGCGTGAAAAAAAATACTATACGGACAATTATCAACCTTTCAAATCTTGGATATATTGCTGCTTGTGTTGTCCTCTACCTAATTGCTCTTTGCATTCTGATCTCAGCTGTTTGGAGAATTATTGCCGATATGACTTCTGGTTCCTATACTGTCTATAACCTTCTTGATGAAGTCGGTCTCATTGTTTTTTCTATGGCGGTTATCGATGTGGGAAAATATCTCATGCTTGAAGAGGTGATTCGAAAGGGACAAGAGGAAAAGCCTCCTGAGGAAACACGAAAAAATTTAACCAAGTTTGGGGTCATCATTGCCTCAGCCCTCTCCCTAGAAGGGCTTGTTCTCACTATTGAAGTTGCAAAGCAAGATGTGACCAAGATTTTCTATCCTGTCATGGTCATTCTTGCTGCAATCCTTTTTATTGTGGGGGTAGGGGTGTATCAGGTACTGAACTCTCGGTCTGAGCAGCCTTAACTTCTCCCATTTTTGGTACGAAATTCTCAATAAAATTCGAAAGTTGCTCTTCAACATGATCGTGGTACTCTAATGGATAGCTCATCTCCACCTTATATAGAGTATTTCCAACAAGAACGAGGGTTCCAGCTGCCTCTCTTTGACTCTCTTTAGCAACAGTATAGTGTTCGTAGTCAAGGGCGGGAAAGGATTTAAATTTAATCATCTCTTTTCCAACAAGCTCAGTTTTTCCAAGTTCTAGCATAATGGCTTTAAGGGCGCCGCTAAGGACAAGACTATTTCCATACTTTAGCCACTCTTGTGGAAGGGTTGTGTAACTCACCGAAAAAAGAACTCCACCATCCAACTCACAAAGATACTCCTTGTAGGGGAGAAAATTATCACTTCCAGGAATTGGAAGTTTACGACTATCAACCTTAGGTTTTTTAGGGAAAGAAGCTGAGAAGTTCTCATCTTTTGGATTAAAGGTGATCCACTTCTTGAATTCTACACCCTTTCTTACCACTTGGTGAAGATTGAGCATCTGTTGCTGTGGCTTGCTTGAGTGCGAATAGAAAAAATAGCCTCCGAAGGCAACCATTGCTCCGATTAAAATAAAAATAACTTTTTTCATAACCTATTCCTTTAAAATTTACTAGCATTATAAAGGATAGTTAGATATAAATCAATTCAATTTAATTTTTTATAGTATGATTTCAAAAAAAATCTATACTTGGTCTTCAGGCTTCTCTGGAATGATCACTATTCCAACGATATAGGTGATAATGATCGGGAAAAAGCCAGTAGGAATTATGGCAATAATGGTAACGAGTCGAACAATCATAGGATCTATTTTAAGAGCCTCTGCGATTCCCCCGCAGACACCAGCAATTTTCCGATCTCTTACCGAGCGATAGAGCCGTTTGCAGTCATATTGTATATAGGTCGGGGGTCCTAAAGGCATCAACATCCAAGCGATGATATAAAGGACTACAAGGGGTAGAAAAGCTGTAACTACACAGATAAAGACAACGAGTAGACGGACAACGGTAGGATCTATCCCGAGATATTGCCCTAAGCCTCCGCAGACACCAGCAATCTTTTTATCCCATCTCTCTCGATATAATCTCTTCATCTCTTTAGTATGATAAAATGGCTTTTAAGTTTCAAATGGAACAGGGGATTTAAAAGACATTTTCTTTTTTGTTACAGGGTGGATAAAATCTAGGCCATAGGCATGGAGGTGAAGCCTTCCACTTGAGGTATCGCCATATTTTTGGTCTCCTAGAATAGGAAAACCAGCTGCGAGCGATTGGGCACGAATTTGGTTCTTCTTTCCCGTTTCCAAAATGAATTGAATCGCAGTGGTTTTTCCACGAGAATTGAGAACAGTGTAGTGGGTAACCGCAACATCTCCCTTTGGATGGGGACGGACATAGTAGTTTGCATCCTCAAGGAGGCGACATTTCCAAGTACCCGACCCTTCGACTTTTCCTCGAACAATAGCGCGGTATTCGCGATGAATCGAATGGGTATGAAATTGCACTTTAAGACCTTCCCTAGCCTTTTCAGAAAGAGCAAACGCCATCACTCCTGAGGTTTCTCTATCGAGGCGATGAATAGGGAAAACACGACGGTATTCTTTCTTCAACACTCCATGAGCTGTTTCTTCTGATTGAAAGACTGTCGCAACACTCAATACCCCTTCCGGCTTATTAATAACGATAAGGTCGCGATCCTCATAGAGAACTTCGATACCAAGATCGAGAAACTTTTGCTTTTCCCTAAGGGTGATCGTAGCATTTTCTTCAACCTCAATATGGGGCTCGAGAACTTTCTTGCCATTCACATTAATTCTTCCCGCTTTCAGCCACTTCTTAAGGGTTGATTTCGAACTATCAGGAAACTCAAGGACGAGACGTTCTATGATGAGAGGCATCTTAGCTCCCCCGTATAGAGGTCCATTTTTTGCAATAGAGCTGTTGGCTCATATGTTGTAATTTCTTCAGTCATAATGGGGAAAATTCTATCAAAAAATCGATTTTAAAGCGAAAGTTTTGACAAGAATTTCGTTTAAAAAATAAAGTGAGCATTTAAGAGGTATAATCTATGTTAAAGAAAAAATTTCCTACGGATAACAACTGGGAGAACTTCCCTTTTCATTTTGATGACCAATTGGTCTCACTAGCTTCTCACTCTTCAGGGCTTAGCGTCTATGAAGAGGGAGATAATATTATGATTGAAGCAGCTCTTCCTGGGGTGAAATCTGAGGATATCGAATTATCTCAGAACCAAGGATTTATTTTGATTGAAGGAGAGAAAAAAGAGGGGAAAGCTAAACGTAAATATTATAATCAAGCAGCCTTCTCTTTCTCTTATCGAGTCCCAATCCCAGTTAAAGCAGATATGAATGAAGAACCTAAAGCTCTATTCAAAGATGGAGTGATGAAAATCACTTTTATGAAAAGAGACAAAAAGGGGAAAGGGCCCCCTATTAAAGGGGAACAATGAGAAGGATATTCTTCTTTCTTTTCTTTATTTATGGCTCTCTTTTTGCAGAGGAGTGTGACTATGCCTTTCAAGGAAACCATTTTATAGCAAGCTATTATGGATGTAGCTACGAAGCTTTGCTTAATATTAAAGAGCTCCAAAAGACAATGATCCAAGCCTCTAAAAACTCTGGAGCAGGCATTCTTGATTACTCCGATTATCAATTTCAAGGTGGGGGATATACTCTCGTTATCCTCCTGTCTGAAAGTCACGCGAGTATCCATACCTATCCTGAGCATCATGCCTGTTTTGTCGATCTCTTTACCTGTGGAGACCATTGCTCACATGAAGTGTTTAATGAAGCTCTATCTACTTATTTAAAACCTGCGGATGCTCATGTTCGCACTTTAGTGAGGAAATAAGATGAAAAAGGTTGTTGCCCTTATCCATGACACTTATGAAGATTTAGAGCTTATGTACCCCGTCCTCCGGATGCGTGAAGCTGAGATTGAAGTCACTATCGCAGGAGAAGAAGGAGATAAAATCTACAAAGGTAAGCATGGTTATCCTTGCAAAAGTGATATTCCCTTTAATGAGCTAAAAAGTAGGGATTTTGATGGGGTTTTAATCCCTGGGGGATTCGCTCCAGATAAGTTCCGCCGCTTCCATGAAATTTTAAACCTCATACAAGAGATGGACAAGCAGAAGAAGGTGATCGCCTTTATCTGCCATGGTGGATGGGTTCCAATATCTGCTAAGATCCTTAAGGGAAAAAAGGTTACGGGAACTATAGCAATTAAAGATGACTTTGAAAATGCTGGAGCAACATGGCAAGACGCACCGGTAGTGATTGATGGACATCTCATCAGCTCACGGACACCTGTCGATCTTCCAGACTTCGGAAAGGCAATAGTAGAAAAACTTCAATGAAAAAGTTGCTCCTACTTCTCATTTTATCCTTTGGAATAATTGCAAATGAAACACCATCTATAGAAGATAGCAAACTACTCAATGTAGGAGTGGGAATCTTTAACATTGTGCGGAATACAAAAGGAGCTAATTTCCAAGTGGAATACCGTTCTGACTTCCCTTTTTATCGGAACCCTATGCTCTTTTTTCGTCCTCTCATTGGGGTTATGGCAACTTCGAGAGGGTCTGGCTATTTCTATACAGGGATCGCCTTTGATATCTTCTTCCCTTATCGCATCGTTTTCACCCCTAGCTTTGCCCCAGGGATCTATATCAAAGGGGGAGGGATGGAGCTTGGTTTTCCTTTAGAATACCGCTCCTCTGCGGAGCTCTCCTACCGGTTTAAGGATCGCTCCCGTATTGGAGCGATGTTTTACCACATTTCAAATGCAAGTCTAGGTTTTAGAAACCCTGGAACTGAGTGTCTTGTGTTTTTTTACTCGATCCCTCTCCCATAAATTGCACAGCCTCAATCTCCAAAAAATATTTTCAAAAACCCTTTTTTAAAAAATTGGCCATTTGTAAAATAAATACAGGGGACCGATCGATGTGTTAATTCGGTTGTGATTACCAGCAGTATCAACAGAGTGTCAATGGGATAGAAATTCCATCGCACTCAAACTATGCCAATTCACTTTCTGGGGGGAAAACGTGTCTGAGCAACCTGTATTTAAACCATTTCCATTTTGCTCAGGCTGCCATGCACAGACAATTGCAGCATCATTTCTATCATTCGGAAGTAATCCATCATCTTTAAAGCGTTTTGTTCACCTCCCTGATGGGGAAAAGGTTGTTGTAGAACTAACAACCCCTAAAGGGTGGAAAGAAAGTGATCCTACAGTGGTCCTTATTCATGGGCTCTGCGGTTCTCACCGCTCCACTTACATTGTTCGCCTTGCTAAAAAACTTCATAAAGAAGGGATACGAACCGCTAGGCTAAATCTAAGAGGATGTGGCAGTGGAAGGGGGCATGCGAAGAAGATGTACCATTCTGAGGCAAGTGATGATATTTGGCATGCTCTTAAAGAAATCAAACGGGATACTCCCAGTACTCCTATTATCGTTATCGGCTATTCCTTAGGGGGAAATCTCTGCCTAAAAATGGGGGGAGAAAGGGGGGTTGAAGCTAATGGATTGGTTGATAAGATTATAGCTGTTAACCCACCGATTCATGTTCAATCGACTATTGAACATCTTTCTAGAAATCCCTTCTATGAACGGTATTTCATGACAGCCCTGCGTGAAGAAGTTGCCACACGTCATGAATATTTTGATGAATTGCCACCTATCCGTATCCCCTTAGAGATGACCCTCCTTGAGTTTAATGAGTTTTATATTGCTCCACAATCAGGCTATGACAATGTCCTTGATTATTATCATGCCTGTAGTTCTGGTAGGCTCATTCATAATATCGCTGTACCTTGTCATATCCTTTTTTCTCGTGACGACCCAATTGTTGATTGCAATCATTTTAAAGATAAAAAAATCCCCGACAATGTTGATATTTTGATCACAGAAAATGGAGGGCATCTAGGTTACTTAGGAAGGCCTAGTCAAAAAGAGGGATTTCATTGGATGGACTCAGTCCTCCTCAACTGGATATTTGAAAATCGGGAATAGATAATTTTGTGCTCCTACCTATTCCCGCTTTTCCTTAGTACTGATCCTTGTGATCGCGTAGCCACTTAATAATCGCCGATGATTCATAGAGAGCCTTTCCATTGATAACAAGACAAGGAACCTGCTGTCTTCCACCAATAGTGATGAGTTCATTTGCCGCTTTGGAATCTTTTCCAATATCCTTGACTGTGATCTCTTTATGATTTTTTTTCAGGTAACTTATCACTTTTTTGCAATAGGAACAAGAAGAGCGAGAATACAAAACGAGTTGAAGCTTTTCAATAGAGCCTAACTGAGCCGTCATTTCTCCTTCACGTTTCTCTTCAAGGGAAGCGACCATCCCATCGTAAAGGGTTAAAAGGGGAGCTAGAGTTTTGACACCACCATCAATAAAGACTTCATTGTGATAAGGTGCTTCAATAATTGCTGGGTCTATATCCATTATTCTCATTCTCCTAGGTAGGTTTAGATAAAAATGTGAGTGCGAAAGAAAGAGCGAGGGAATTTAGATGCAAGGTGCTCGATGCAGGCAACCCTTTGCGGGTTGTCGAAGCAGAGCAATGCAGCAGATGGATGCCCGCAGCCTTTATTGCGCCCTAGCATTTTTGTTTACACCCCTCTTAGTTTGGAAATAGGAATTTTAATCCAAAATCATATATTACGGAAGAGGTTTGTTGTTGCAGTTTCGAATAAAATTCCCGCGATTTCGATCTATTTTCTCCCTCGATGTCAACCTCATGTAAATAGCCCCTAGATTCTGCAAATAAAAGCATCTCATGAGCACGTACAGGAGAAAGGGGAGCATCTAAAGAGATTTCATAAATAGAGCCAAAAAGGGTTCCTAGTTTTGAGACTAAGTCGCCACGACAAACAAACCCAGTAAATGCCGGTTTTTCTTCCATTGTGTTCCATTTGTTTGCAAGTTCGATAGGGACACCTGGAAAATTAAACGCATAAGAGCTTTCATATTCCTCTTGACTCATCCATTCTCCTTCATGAATCAAAGTATAGGCTGCTACAACACCTCCCAAGCTATGACCAATCACTCGAGCTGACCGATCTTCTTTTTTTAACCATTCTCGGATCGATTTTTGCCCCTTCTTAAAAAGGGTCCATCCAGGTCCCTTTGGATCTAAATCACTAATGATCGAAGCGCGTCCTCCTTCTGTCATAAAAGAAAAATCGGTCCCTCGAAAAAGGAGGATTGGTGCACCTGCTCCATCAGATCTGACTAGACCAAAGGCCCTTATCTTATTCCAGAGATCAAAAACTCGATCGACTACGTAAGTACTCATGACCATGCACCCATCGTTTCCCATAATTGGAAGGGGAATCATGTGTCCTAACTTAAGATTACGATAAGCCATCACTTTAGCAAGAACTTCGCATACAGCCCATTCACATAGCTTGGAGTTTTCTACATTTTCGTAGATGAGCTTTAAAATCTCACCAGCACGATCAATATCTTTAAAATTAGGTGTGACGCGGCAGATAATTCCCTTCAATGCAAACCGCTCTCGGTAACTCTGTCCAAATCTTAGAAAACTTTCCGAAGGATTTTCATAAACCTGAGCTCTCCTTTCCTTACGCAGGGCATAGCATCTTGACGGGTACTTAAATAGCCACGAGAGGAAGATCTCCCAATACTTAAAGCTCTGCGAAGAAAAAGAAAAGTCATCTTTCATAAAAAAAGCCCCTTAGGAGGCGGGCAAAAATAACTTAAACATTTCTGGTGTCATAGCGTTTTAGCTGCACGGCGCAAATCCGCTGGAAACTTCTTAGTTTTCAAGGGTTTGCAACAAAGGAGATGAAGATGCTATGATTGCAGAAACGTTTAAGTTATTTTTGCCTACCTCCTTATCATCACAATAGATTTAGGGGCCCTTCAGGTCAACGGCAATTTTGGTATTTAGGGCGTATCACCAATTAAACTTCGTTGCTTTAGCTCTTCCTAGGAAGAACTCTCTCAACTTGTTTTAATTGACGACATGCCCTAACCATCTCGCTCTTCAAATCTTTGGGGTCTTTGGTTATTGGAACCATGATGGGCGGCAGCGCCACCACCACTTCCACCTCCACCTCCAGAGTGAACCGCTTGTCCGTGGGAACCACCGCCCCAGCTTCCCCAATCTCGGCCAGGCAAATGGCCCCGAACACGAGCGGCGACACATCCAAAACCGTCAAAGAAGCGTGTTGCTGTATCTTTCATGCACTTGCAGGTTGCCCCAGATGCATAAAGAGTTCCTCCTGTTAATATGGTAAAGGAGGCTGTCCTTCTCATCCATCCTTTTGGAAGGGATTTATGGGCAATAATTGTCGCCACAAAAGTGCAGAATAGACAAAATGTCCGATCTAGGGGGGTGAGTGGTCTAAGTGGGTGAACAGACTCCCTGTTGCCTGTGTTTTGTCGAACACTTTCCATAGGTCATTTCTCCTGTTGTTATAAGGGCATTGGGGTTGCACGAACGTAAAGATTATGCTTGGTTGCCCGATAGCTAACCAATATATGTTTGCAATCGGAAAAATAGCTGGAGAGCCAACCCTTATTATTTTTCCCAATAATCACCGATGCACCCTTCTTCCAATGGGTTAGAAGGTCTCTAAAGTCATCAGAATGAATTTTCCATCTTGTTTTGGTTCCTAGATCATTTACTAGGATAATTTCTTCCTTGTATTCATCGATCCGTTCTAAGCAATCTGTAGCAGAGTTATCAATATTTGGACCTCTCCAGATATTGGCTTTGACCGATTCATTCTTAGTGAGATTCGTCACATAGTATTCCGATCCCCCAAAAAAGTCGCTATTGGGAGTAAAAGTCATCCGATCATAAAAATCCCAATGATGCATGATATGATCCACCCCTTCCAAGGCTTTAAACTGACACTCAGAATCGAATTCTATAATCCCATCAGGGCTTTTTCCAATAAGGGTATGCTCTCCTTCAGCATGAATATAATTGGCTTTCAGAGATTGCTCTTTCTGCGGATAGACCGAATAGGACTCTTGAGGCACCTGCTTCGCATAAACCGCTGTAAATAGCAATAAAGTCGCTAGGATCACTTTCTTCATCTCTTCTCCTGTTTAGTCTTTAACAATTTCGCTGCCAGGAGTATAGAGCATCAAGAAATTTTAATAAAATAAAAACTTTGCCCCACTAGTTAGAAGTAGTGGGGCAAGATCCCTTAATAGGGTTTAATACGAACGTAGGAAGTTTGGTGATGCTTATCGCAGTTGATCATAATGTAGGGACAAGAAGAGAAATATCTTGCAAACCAATTGCTATTCTTTCCGATGATAATTCTATCACCATTTTCCCATTCTTCAAGAATAGAGAGATCTTTTTTCTCCACTTCCCAATGTTGTTTAGCCCCCTCTTTTCTAATCAAAACAACTTCTCCATCAAAGGGATCAATATGGAAAATTCTTTGTGTGTATTCATTCGTAGGATTAGGCTCTGAATATAAATCTGCATGAATAAATTCTCCTCGGTCAATATTCAATACATAAAATTCAGACCCACCTCCAGGATAGGGGTTCGGGGAGAAGGCGATATGCTCGTGGTAATCCCACTCATTAAAGACCTTGGATTGCTCTGGTGAAATGGCCTTAAGTATTGTTCCATCCTCGATCTGTATTTTCCCATCACGACTTTTTCCAGTGAGTAGGTGTTCTCCTGCATTAAGGATCACAGGAACTAAGTTTCCTTTAGCTCGAAGTCCATCTTCAGCGTAAAGGTGCATTCCTAGAAAAACTAAGAGCATTGAGAAATATATAAGAGGTTTTTTCATCATAACTCCATCTGAGTATTTAGTTATCAATCGATGTTCACTCTAAATCATAAAGAATATTTTAAGAAATAAAAATTTACATCAACCCCAATGACTTGCCATAATGTAGGCATGTTACATCCAACTCTAAAAGAGATCATTGCTGTCACAAAAAAGGCAAACAATCTTCCCTTAAGCCACATGTCTCTTGCAGAAGTGCGAAAAGGACCTATGAGAATTAAGCCTCTAGCAGGGGAGCCAAAACCAATGGCTAAGGTGATGAATCATATCATTCATTCCGATGAGGGGAATCTCCTAATCCGCCTCTATTATCCTGAGGAAAATAAACCACTCCCTGTCTTACTCTATTTTCACCCCGGAGGATTTGTAAAAGGAGATATTGATGCGCACGACTCTGTCTGCCGCAGCCTTGCCGAAGCTAGTGGTTGTCTTCTTGCATCGATGAATTACCCCCTTGCACCTGAAAACCCCTTTCCCAAAGCGATCAAAGGAGCCAAAAGAGCCCTTCACTGGATTAGCACCCATCCCAAAGAGCTTAATTCTAATGGAAAGATTGCGATTGCTGGGGAAAATGCAGGAGGGAATCTAGCAGCTGTTCTATCGCAAGAGGTGCGCGAGGAGATCCATCCAAAGATTTCCTTTCAGGTCCTTATCTACCCACAAACCGACTTCACCTTTTCTTCTCTCTCTCATCAAGAATATAGCTCAGGATACCTTCTCGAGCGGGATTCAATCGAGTGGTATAAGAAGCAGTACCTTCCAAAAGGGCTTGACCCTACCGACCCCCGTATCTCACCCCTTTTCGCCAAAGATTTTTCCTCCCTTCCCCCAGCCCTTGTCATCACCGCCGAGTTTGATCCTATGCGCGATGAAGGGGAGATTTATGCTCAAAAGTTAAAAAGTGCCGGTGTTCCTACTACCCTAAAACGGTATAATGGGATGGTTCACGGCTTTTTTCAAATGGGTGGACTTCTAGACGATGCCCGCCTTGCCATTCAAACAGTTGGAGAAACCCTTAAAACCCATTTCAATTGATGAAGACTGATGACATCACAGCCAGTAACTGTTCGATCGTTGGCTTTGGCTACTTTGTAGCCCGTCCCCACCTTTGGCTCGCTCCACTCTTTGCTGCCCTGATCTCTTTCTTTGTCCTTGTTGCGGCCTTTTTTCTAACTGCCTACATCAGCTGGCCCGAGACAACTCTTGGCTTTTTTAGCTATACCTGGGGGATCTTTAAATCTCTCGGTTATGCCTCGGTCACCCTGATTGCCCTATGGGTCTCAGTTTTTCCAATCATTTTGAACTTTGCCTTTGAAAATATGATCGGGAAGATTCTTCAAGAGAAAAGAGTTCCCATAAAAGGGGAGGGGACATTTCAAGCCATGACCTCCAGCGTCCAAGTCATTTTACGAACCCTTGGGTGGAGAATCTTTTGGCCCCTTGCGACGCTGATTTCCCTTTTTATTTTTGGTCCCCTTGCCATGTTCCTTGCGCAAGTTGGGATGGGACATATCGCTATTATCGATGCGTGTGATCTTTCTCTGACCATTCAAGGTCATCCTGTTAAGGAAAGAATTCATCGATTAAAATCCCACCTTCTCCCCCTATTAACAGCCGGTCTCATCGCCGGAATGCTCAGCATGATTCTCACTACAACCATCATCGGATGGCTCTTCTGGCTTCCCGGCGTTTATGCCGGCTGCACCCTTTGGACTCTTACCTGGCGCACTAATAACTCGCAATGAGGCTGAAGTGAAAGCGGAAGCCACGACTGTCGAGTTTTTTGAGTTGGAAGCCAAAATCTCCGCGAAAAGCAAGATAGGAAGCAATGTCATATCGAACGCCAGGTCCTGCCCCAAGAAGGTAGTGAGATTTTGGAGCCCCCATTTTTGTTCGAACATCTCGGCCAACAGCATAGTCTAGAAAAAGGAGGAGTTGAATCAGGTTATTGAAGTCCTTTTTTCTAAGAAGAGTATAAGAAGGGGAGCGTAGCTCCATTGAAGCTAAAAAGGCATTATCAACATTAACCTCTCGCTCTTTGTAACCTCGAACCGTGTCGTATCCCCCAAGTCCTGCTTGCTCGCTGGGAAGGAGGTTTTGAGAAGAGAGTTGTCCACGAAGTGTAAGAGAAGCAGAGAATTTATTAGGAAGAACTAAGATTGGAGCCAATGTAAAACGCCCATAAATATAAGAACTCTTAGCGCCGAACCGGACATTTGAATAATCACTATCGCTTTGCTGAGGAAGCCATCCTCCAGGAGACCATAAAAGCTCAAAAGAAAAAGAAGCTTTCAGGGGGCCATTTCCATACCCACCATTATAACCAAAAACAAGTTGAGTGAGATTCACACTTTGGCGATAGACTCTCTCTCCCCCAAATTCGATATTGTTATCGGTTCGTTTAAAGTCAAAACCAAAGATGAGATCGCTGAGGTAAGCTAGGCGCGGGGGGAGGATCCAATTATAACGGGTGCTTGCTTGCGCAGCATAGCCAGAGTTTCTACATCCTGGTCTATTTAAATCTCCATGAACATGGGAATATCCTCCATAAAAAGTCCAAACGTCTCTCCATGGCAGGGGAACCGTATAGTGCCCAGTCAACGACCAAAATCGATCAATATTCGGAGCAGCAGTTGCTTGCACAGAAAGGATATGGCCTAGGTCAAAGACATTTCCCCAGTTAGTACCAACAAAAAGGCGCGTATTATTGGTTTCATCAAATCCTGTATTGTCAGCCCCAGCATAAAAGCGATAGGGACGTCTGTCTACCGCAAGAAGACGGATATCAGTAGTGCCAGCAATTTCTCCAGGTGTATAGATCGCATCGACTTGGCGAAAAGGGTTTCTGTTGATCCAGTCGAGGTCGGTAATAAGGATATTGGAATCGATTGGCTCTCCCTTTTGAAGACGGATAGAGTCATGAAAAGATTCACTTTGAAAATATTGATTCCCTTCAACAGTCACTTTTCCAAGCTTTCCCTCTACCACAACAATCTGAAGGATGCCACCTGTGATTTTTTGCTGGGGGATTTCAATCGTGACGATAGGACGCCCCCATCTTCGGTAGTAAAGGAGAATCTCATATTTTAGGTCAATCATCCCTTGCCTAGTTAAGGGACGGTTTAAAAATTTTTCCGTGATCATTGCATTAAGATGACCCAAAGAGCCAGGAACTGCAATGTTAATCGCTTCTGTTCCCCCGATTGAGTGCTCTAGCTCTTTTGATGAGAGAAAAGTTTCTTTACCTGTAAGAATCACACCTTTTAAGTTTGGAAGAAGAACCGTTTCACCATCTATAATTCTTCTAGGACCTTTGCTAGGAGCGTAAATAGTTCCCTCTTCATCCTTGAACTCAGTCGGTTCCTTTGGCTTAACACGCTCAAAGTCTTGAGCTACAGCTAAAGTAGTAATAAAAAGAAAGATAAATAGCTTTTTCATAGTTCCTTAGCTGAAAATTCCAAGATGTTTGTACTACGGGGAGTATTTATTGATAGGTTTCTCATCCGAAGATAATAAGTGGTTATTTCTTTTTCTGTGACATCAAAAATTTCCATCCAACCAAGGGATTCATTCATCGGATGGAGTTTTGTTAAAAACTCGCTAATAACTACTTGGCTTCTTTCTATATTTCGGAGAGACCTCTCAGCAATTACTTTGTTAGCTTTAACAGGATCATAAAAATAGACGGGTTCTTGAACGGTAACGGTATTCCTTCCTGTTTCAGAATAAACATTGAGAGGTCCTTTAGTGATAATTTGTGTGTAGTTGCTTAATCCAAGGTCTTCGTTTGATCTGATAGTGATACCCAGTTTTTCCTCACCTAAACCCATTTGGTTCACAATTTTTGCGTAAGTGATTTTTCCAGGTTTAAATTCCCGTCCGATTAAATCTATTTTTCCTTCCGAGATAACTTCTAACTGAATGGCTCCTTCTCCATAGAGTCCTGCAAGACCAATGACACTATCCGCCAAGGGATGGCTCCCTCCAAAAAGTTTAATAGATTTACCTGCGGCCACCTTAATTTTTTCCAAATTACAGACTGTTTTACCTGGGATGACCCCGGTAAAAATTCCAATAAAAGCTGCATGAGGGCCACCATGCCCCCCCGTTAGTTTGATCTCTCCATCGACATTAACGGAAATAATCTCTCCATTAATTGTGTGAGTTTTAAAAACATCAAAATCCTGAGCAAATCCTATTCCCGCAAATTTGTCTTCACCCCTTCCAGTTCCTCCACGAATAAAGAGATCTCCCTTTCCATTAACGATAACATTTCCTTCAAAGGTATCGTTATGGCTTCGCTGCCCACCTCCATGACCAATAAGTGCATAGTTTCTTTCCCCTTTATGCCCTCCTTGTACATGAATATTGCCTCCTACATTAGAGATCGTAATATCTCCAGAAGCAGCGATCGAACGATCACTTACAACCCCATAGGTATCTCGATATTGAGTAGCATGACCAATCTGAGCAAAGTCCCCAGAACTTTGTCCTCCTTCAAGAACAAGATTTCCTCCTATATCAGAGATCTCAATATCGCCCCGATAAGAAAGGGGACCTTTGGGGGTTCCAGTATAGGTATTTCCAATCAGAGTAAAATTTTTGTCAGAGAGAAGGGTGAGGTTTCCTCCTGCAGAAAGGAGAATCTTATTCTGTTTAATATTATGGTCATCAAAGCCAATTTGGGCTTGCCCCCCCTTTCCTCCTTCAAGGATAATATGTCTTCCAGCACTAATAGATGTCGTTCCCTCACGCGAACCTACACGACTAATCCGATCGGAACCATCTAGGCGGATATCTCTTTTTGCAGATAAAATGATATCTCCATCATCAATATTTTGAACGTTTCCTCTAACAATAATATCTTGATCAGCACTTAGAGTAAGGGGATAAGGGCTGCCAAAACCACCGCCTTTGGAAGAGCCATCTAAATCTGTATCGATAATGATATTCCCGTATCCATTACCAGAACTGTGGGTGGTAATCTCTACAGGACCTTTATGCGTTTCACTCACTAGAAAACAAGTTGTAAACAGAGATGGCTTTCCATTTGGAGCCAGCCAACGACTCAAATGAGGGGAGTGTTCCTTGTCAGTAATAAGAATGTCTGTTGGGTCTGTTAATAGAACTCCTGCCTCTCCTTTAAAAGCTTTTCTCTCTATCCATCCACCAATATCTAAATAATTGCCCCCTGAAACTTCAACCGTTCCTCCATTCCCCTTTTCTCTACCACCATTTGCATAAACAGCCCCTTTAAAGGAAGTTTCACCATCGGACCAAACCACTGCTGTTCCTGCATTCCCCTTGAGATGAGCGCTGACATCAATAGTCCCTCCCTCTCTCACAAATGTAAATTCTGAGTGAGGAATCGATCGGTCTTCACCTTTAAAAGATCCCCCAAAGAAAACATCTCCTCCCTTAGACTCTCCAGTGGTGCTAAGAAGCCCATTTTCCTTCAAATCTACCGTTTGGCCAAGTACGTAGATTTTTCCGCTTGGAGCTTTCATCTCTCCACTGACCTCAACCACTCCTCCATCAGCAACAAGATAGACCTCCCCATCGCACTCAGTTGTTCTGAGAGCATCAATCGTTCCCTCATGATTAATAGCAAGCTTATAAGCATTGCCATCAGCGCGAAGCGCTACTTTAAGAGCCTCAATATCGCCTTGACTATCAATCCCTACCTTTTCCGAGCTTTCACCCCCCTTCTTAGGTGCAATAAAGATTCTTTCCTTTCCTTCAGGCTTCAGAAGAATTTCTGCTCCCGCGCCCAGAAGAACCTCTCCCTTAGGAGCTCGAATCGTCCCACTATTACTAATGAACCGACCTAGCAAAATCACATCTCCATCCAATGCATGAATAGACCCCAAATTAACAACAGCACTTTCGGATGCCCCTTTAAAATTCAAAGAGTCATTAGCAAGAAATTCTTTATCCAAAATGTCCAGAGTAGAAGCGATAAATCCATTTGTGCTTATTGCCCCTTCCGGGCCAATAAAAATACCATTAGGGTTGATTAAGTAGACTTTTCCGTTTGCTTCCAAAGATCCTAGAAGATGGCTTGACTTCAGAGAAGTCACACGGTTCAGAACTGCTGAATCCTTACTTGGTTGGACAAATCGGGTTATTTCTCCAGCGTCAATCGAAAAATCATCCCAGTGAATAATCGTTTGCTCTCCCACAGTAATTCTTTGTTCATGGATTGACGGGTAAGCAAACGTTGCGTCTCCTTGAGCGACCTTATGAACAGTTGGATGGGCAGCTAATAGTAAGGGGAGTGTGACTAGTAGTATAAAATAATATCTCTTCATTAGACCTACAAACCATATTGAACTCAGGACAAGTTTAAATTAAAAACAGCATTGATAGCAATAATTTCTTCTAATCTAAATAAGAATTCCATTCTGATTAGAGAGCGCTTCTCTTGGTATTTTAAGGTCGTACATAGAAAGAACAGCCCCCTCTTTTCCATCTTCACCTTTTACAAAAAGAAAACATGTTTTGGTCAAAGTTGGCTCTCCCTCTTTTCCTTCGTATGAAAGAGAAGGGGCATTTGTTCCCGTTTCGACCCCTTCAGGAGTTTTTGAGACAAATCCAGCCTCTTTCAAATAGGAAAATGTAGGGTGATTTTTATCAAAGCCAAGATCCCCCATAAGGTAGACCTCTCTATCTCCAAAATCCTTCGAGCAAAGCTCTTGCACATCTTCTAAGCGGGGGTGATCCACACAAAGGTAGACCCGGTTTGAAGTTTCTAAAATACACGCACCTTTCTCCACCTCTGAACTTTGACCAGGAAAAGAAACATATTCCGGCGGCTTCAAAAGATCACCTCGAAAAGCAATAAAAAAGGGAGATTTTTCTACTTGTCCTTTAAGAGAAAACTCAGAAAAGAAAAAGTGGTACCTATCCTTTAATTCTTTGACTAGAGTACCTCCAATCGATCGGTTGACCTCTGAAAGAAAAACCATATCGGGATCATTATCTCGCAAAGTACGGACAAGGCGAGGCAAACGATCTTCTGGCCATGTAAGGCCAGAGATATACCCCTCCGACATATGAGGATTAATAATCATCGTCCGGGGCTTCTTTCTGACCTCCCCAGAAAAGGTCCCCCTAACTTCCCGAAACAGGGAATCATTCAACTTATTTCCCACCTTATTAAGCGCGGACCCTACCACCTTATAAGAGAAGGTTAAGAAGCGAAGGTAGGGGAGGTAAACTAGATGGATGACTCGACTTGCGATTTCCAGAGCGACATTTTCATATTGTCCATATTCTCCTGGATGAAAATAAAGAAATTGTCGGTCCCAACATCCCTTCAACCAATAATCGAAAGAGGAAGACAATTCTCCTATCTTCTTCAAACACATACCTATCTTTTCTTTTTCCCCCATTTTTTCCTCTATCCCAGCTTCTAAGGCAAGGCGCTCTCCCCCTTTTTTAAGGACAGATGCTATAGAGATAAAGGGGGTAGAAAAAAGGAGGAGTGGGGGATGGAATACACGACTAACAATCTCCAGAGCAACTTTTTCGCCCTTCCCACACTCCCAAGGAAGCAAACGGAGGACTTGACGAACTAAGTATTCCCTTGAATCATTACCTGGCAGAGAAGGGCGCCAAACCCTATCTGGTCTCTCCACAGCTTCTTCTGCAGGAATTTCAGGAGCTATAATTTCTCCACTCACTTCACTTACTGTCATGATTACTTGATCCTTGTTTAATTTTTAAAGAGACTTATTTCTGCATAAAGCTGTTCTATTTGCATTCCAAATTGCAACCTATGGGTCCCTTTGAAACAACTTTCGATTTTTTCAGATTTAATTCAGCCAAATATCCATAGGTCACAGTTTGAGGTTGTATTTAAATTTGCAATAACACCAACTTTTTTGTTAACCTAAAAGATTCTTCATTTTCCCCCAAAAAGACCCTTCAGTTTCGCTTGTAGAGCTTTTTGTTGCTCTGGTGGTAGAGCCGCAATTTGAGCTGTTTTCTTTGCATTTGGTGATGCAACAGGTGTTGAACGCTGTCTTAGTTGTGTCCTTGGAGGTGAAGAGGGAGGCTGGTAAGGCCTATCTTCATCTGCTGCAACGGGTACACCATTAATTGCTTCCACCACTGAAGGCCTAGAAGAGGGGGAATGCCCTTTTTGAATTTTTGGGCGAAGTGTTCCCGATTCCACATCGGCGGGCTTTTCACCAGTTGATTCAACACTTGGTCTGTTATTATATTGTTTCCATGACTGAAATGCTCCCTGGAAACATGATTGGAAACATGAAAGAATACGGCTACACATTTTTAGTCCTTAGTTTTCGTTTTAGAAAAAGAATTGATCAAAGAGGGTAACATGCAAAGAATATGATTGCAACTCTAAGCTCTTTTACGAATGAACAACTCAACTTACTTAACTTAGAGGTTTAATTTTATTTTGGATCTGAGTAAGCTTTTTTTCTAAACAAATTCTAATAAAGAGGAAAATTAAAAATGGACGGTTCAACCACCCTTCAGAGATTACATAGATTACATGAGCTATTACTCAGCCCTATTCCCTCACATTGCAAAGGCGATCCAAATGCAAGTCTTGCATTTCAATGTATTGAAAAGATCTTAAGCGAAGCTAATAAACCAGGTTTACGACCTTGGGTTATTTCTCGTGTATATGCTGCAGCTCTCCCTGTTTTCTTAGGATACTCTACCCTTCAAAAGGGAGCCAATGTTATAAACCATATAGTTATTTTCGTGACCAATTCACCTCATCATAAATGTCAAGCTTCTAAAGAGTTATCCGATCTTATTCGGCTAATTATTTCGACTGTACCCATAGTTTTTTTATGGCCTTTCGCTATAGTTTATCCCACAATTTATCAACCTATTTTATCTAGGCAAGAGGAGAAGGGTGAGGGAATTGCTGCTGAGCTTGCAACTGCAAGGGCAACGCTTGCAAAAGAACAAGCAAGAATCACTGAGCTTGAGGAGAGAGCTGCCGAGCTTGCAACTGCAAAAGCGAGGAGCGATGATGAGCTTGCAGCTGCAAGGGCAACGCTTGCAAAAGAACAAGTAAAAATCGCTAAGCTTGAGGAGAGAGCTGCCGAGCTTGCAACTACAAAAGCATCGCTTGCAAAAGAACAAGCAAAAATCGCTAAGCTTGAGGAGAGAGCTGCCGAGCTTACAACTACAAAAGCATCGCTTGCAAAAGAACAAGCAAGAATCGCTGAGCTTGAGGAAACGCTTGAAAAAAAACAAACAAGAATCGCTGCGCTTGAGGAAACGCTTGAAGAACAACAGGGAGTACTTGATGAGATTGCGAGGGGCGCTGATAAGCTTGATAAGGATGATGCTGAGTTTCCACCTACAGGGGAAAGAAATCTAGCGGTTCCCATCGAACAAAAAGATTCTGGTGCTGCGAGTGTTAATGAGCAACTTCAAGGACTCAGAGAGCTGCTTCGAACAAAAGAAGAAGCACTAGCGGCTGCCATCGAACAAAAAGATTCCGACATTGCAAAAGCGAAGGCAAGGCTTGCAGAACAAAAAGACGCTGAGGTTGCAAATGCGAAGGCAAGGCTTGAAAAACAACAAGCAATAATCGCTACGCTTAAGGAGGCAGCTGCCGAGTTTGAAGCTGCAGGAGCAAGGAGCGATGCTGAGCTTGCAACTGCAAGGGCATCGCTTGGAGAACAACGAGCAAGAATCGCTGCGCTTGAGGGGACAGCTGCCGAGTTTGAAGCTGCAATAGAGAGGAGCGATGCTGAGCTTGTAACTGCGGTGGCAATGCTTAGAGAACAACGAGCAAGAAGCGCTGCGCTTGAGAAGACAGCTGCCGAGTTTGAAGCTGCAATAGAGAGGAGCGATGCTGAGCTTGTAACTGCGGTGGCAACGCTTAGAGAACAACGAGCAAGAAGCGCTGCGCTTGAGAAGACAGCTGCCGAGCTTGAAGCTGCAATAGCGAGGAGCGATGCTGAGCTTGAAAGAAGTGCTGCTGAGCTTGCAACTGCAAGGGCGACGCTTGCAGAACAACAAGCAAGAATCGCTGAGCTTGAGGAGAGAGCTGCCGAGCTTGCAACTGCAAAAGCGAGGAGCGATGATGAGCTTGTAGCTGCAAGGGCAACGCTTGAAAAAAAACAAAAAGATTCTGATACTGCGAGTGTTAATGAGCAACTTCGAGGACTCAGAGAGCAGCTTCAAGCAAGTGAAGAAGCACTAGCGGCTGCCATCGAACAAAAAGATTCTGATACTGCAAGTGTTAATGAGGAACTTCGAGGACTTAGAGAGCTGCTTCGAACAAAAGAAGAAGCACTAGCGGCTGCCAAACAACAAAAAGATTCTGATGCTGCAAGGGTTAACGAGCAACTTCGAGGACTCAGAGAGCAGCTTCAAGCAAGTGAAGAAGCACTAGCGGCTGCCAAACAACAAAAAGATACCGAGGTTGAAGAGATTCGTTGGGAGCATGATACGCTCCAGGTTCAGCTTCAAGCAAGTGAAGAAGCACTAGCGGCTGCCAAACAACAAAAAGAGGCTGAGGTTGCAAGGGTTAATGAGGAGCTTCGAGGACTCAGAGAGCTGCTTCGAACAAAAGAAGAAGCACTAGCGGCTGCCATCGAACAAGAAGAGACTGAGGTTGCAAGAATTACTCGGGAGCGTGATGAATCGCGAGCTCAGCTTGCTCTACTGAGGACTTCCCGAATTAATAGGAAAAATGCCCACAAAGCGCAAATTGATCCTAACCTAGGGATTCGTTTCCTTGTTACGAAAGGCAATTCAAAGGCGCTTATTCCTGATAGTTATGGAATTAATAAGACATGGGGAATGGTAGCCAACAACGACGAGACAGAATATAATCGCCTTAAGCATTCCAGTGACGAAAGTCCATATAGGACTCCCTTTGAAAAGTTGAGCTCAGATCCTTCATACGTTGATATAAAAGAGGTAGATCTTAAATTCTTAGACCCTGAGGGGATGTTGACAATAGCTATTGAATATAAAAAGGAGAAAATCCCATTCCTATTTATGGCTAAACAGCATGAAGTTGAACGAGTTACTTTGGAAAAATTTCCAATAGAATGCTTATGGGGAACTAGTGGTGATCATTCTTTTCTTGAGAGCTTGAAGATTTTTACAAAAATTCATACTCTTCAATTAAAAGATTGCACTTTTACCAAAGACCAGCTCGTAACTATTGCAAAGTTATTTCCAAATATTACTTGCTTTATTATTGAGGGTGCAAGAAATCAAGGCGCTGAGGATGAGGTTTATGAAGCTCTTAGAGAGTCTCATATTATTGTATTGGGTAATAAAAATAACTTAACCGATCAAGTGAACAATTTAAACAGAAAATTATTTAATTTAGTAAAAACTTACCAACCTAATATTAGTACTAATGAGGAAAATAAATTTATTGAAAACTTTTTTAAAGAAAAAGAAGGAAAAAGGTTTTCTCCTGCTGCACCATTTATGCGTAATATTTCGTTTTTGGGGGGAGTACCTGTGAAAGATTGGGCTTTAAAAAAAATTTTACCTCGCTTAAAAGCCTGTTTTCCAAATATGAAGGTTTTAAACCTCTCGAAATGTCAGGAATTATCGGTATTCTCTTTAAGACACCTTGGAGAGTTAGACTTAGATGCTCTCTCTATGGATGATTGCCCCTTAATTGGTTATCAAAAGGTGGGCTTTGAGGCAACTTCATCTAATGGTATTCAGAATTTAAAAATTCAAGAACTCGATTATCAATCCAAGCAACCTCCTTTTATTTCAGTGCAAAAAACCCTTCTGGAGTTAAGTAAGGATGAAACAACTGCTAAATTACATTACAAGCATGTTCCTGAGTTATTAAATAGCTGTATCACAAATCTTTATGAAAAGCAAATTAGAATTATTCAAGTAAAAAGAGTTTCTATTGTTGAGGTTGATATCGTAGCTGCCCTGTCTAATATAAGTATTAAACCACCAGTCGACTCTCTCTTAATATTTCATAAACCAAATGGAGAGGATCAGTTTACTTGTGTAGATAAGTGTCAAATGACTTGAATAAAAGCCCTTCTGTATAAGCAGCATGTCGTCTATTGGGTTATTAACAAGGCTTTTGCACCAAAGCCATAAGGAGGGCATCGGCGAGTGTGAGTGCGGCCATCGCCTCGACGACAGGAACGGCGCGGATGGTGACGCATGGATCATGACGGGAACCCGCAGGGAGCTGAAAGGTTTGGGCTTCGCCAGAAATATTAACGGTTTGCTGAGGCTTTTCGATGCTTGAGGTGGGCTTAAAGGGGACGCGGAAGGTGAGAGGAAGCCCTGTGGAGATACCGCCAAGAGTCCCACCGGCATGATTGGAGGCAAGAACGATTGTCCCTGAGGCATCTGTAGTAAAACCATCGTTATGCTCCGACCCTTTGAGGCGGGCAGCGTTAAAACCTTCACCAATTTCAAATCCTTTGGTTGCTGGAAGGGTGAGCATCGCCTTTGCAAGGTTTGCTTCGAGCTTTTCATAGACCGGATCGCCAAGACCGATGGGGAGGTTTTCAGCAGTGCATTCAATAATGCCACCAAGAGAATCTTTCTCTTCTTTTGCTTTTTCAATGGCAGCAATCATTTTTTCACCAGCAACTTTGTCGGGGCAAAAGATGGGACTTTCTTGCAGCACTTTTTTATCGATGGATGAGATGGTAATGGGACCGATAGCCTGAATATAGGCAGTGAGGGTAATGTTATGATGAGAGAGGAGCTTTTTTGCGACAGCGCCGGCTGCTACGCGGCAGGCGGTTTCTCGGGCGGAAGCACGGCCAGCGCCGCGGTAGTCGAAGATTCCATATTTTTTGAGGTAGGTGAAGCTTGCGTGACCTGGGCGCATGAGGTCTTTGATCGGCTCGTACTTGGAGGAGTCAATGTCGTTATTGAAGATGATGATGGAGATGGGGGCGCCGGTTGTTTTTCCCTCGAAGGTCCCTGAGAAGATTTCGGCGTGGTCTTTTTCTTTGCGGGGTGTGGTGTAGGGGGTTTTCCCACCGGCCCTTTTTTCAAGCTCATGCTGGACATCTTCATCGGTGAGAGGAAGACCTGCCGGACACCCGTCGATGACAACACCAATCCCTTTTCCGTGGGATTCTCCCCATGTGGTGATCCGAAAAAGCGTTCCAAAGCTATTGCTTGCCATCTTTTCTAAGCTCACAGATTTTTTTGATCACTTCTTCATCTTTTAGGGTGGTGACGTTGATCTCTTTTGCTCCAATTTTCTTATAAAAATCATCGCGCTCATCATACATTTTGTCAAAAGAGGATTCGGGGTCGTTTGGATCAATGAAGGGGGGGAGGGGATCTTCTCCAAGGACCCGCTTTTTAAGGGGCTCACGATCAAATGTGAGATAGATAAGGTAGCTGTTTTTCCTTAGTGCATCGATATTTTCATGGAGGAGCATGGCGCCACCGCCAACAGCAATCACTGAGTTTTGCACATCTTGAAGAGATTGTATCACTTCGTATTCAAGGGCGCGAAAAGGGACGGGACCTACTTCTTCATAGATTTGGCGACAGGTGAGCTTCTTTTGTCGGTTGACTTGGTAGACCTCTTCAATAAGATGATCGGTGTCGATAAAAGCTGAGCCAAGTTTTGTGGCGAGTTGTTTTCCAAAGGTTGTTTTGCCGCACCCTTTAATGCCGAAGAGAACTGTATTCATTGCACGTTTGCTCCAAGCTGTTTCATATGCTTTTTAAAGTTAGGATAGGTTTTTGCCACGCACTCGACCCCTTCGATAGTCGATTCTCCCTCTGCGCCAAGAGCTGCAACAGTAAGAGACATCACCATCCGATGATCGTGGTAGGTCTCTAGGGTTGCTCCTTTAAGTTTGGAGCGTCTAACAATAAGGCCATCTTCTTTTTCTTCTATATCAGCTCCCATCTTTTTCAGCTCTGTTGTAATCGCATGGATCCGATCGCACTCTTTTTTTCGGGCGATTGCAGCGTTTGTCAGGATCGTTTCTCCCTCTGCATAACATCCGATCACTGCCAAGATGGTAATCGCATCGATATAGTCATTAATATCGAGGGTGCAACCTTTAAGAGGACCACTTTTTTTTATGTTAAGAGATCGTCCTACGGTCTCGAACTTAGCTCCCATTTGCTTAAGTGCTTCGAGGAGCTTTTTATCACCTTGAACATCCTCCATAGCAACATTATCAATGGTGATCTCACTTTGTGTGATGAGAGCGGCGGCAACAGGAAAGGCAAGAGAGCTAAAGTCACCGGGAACGGTATAGTTAAACCCAGAAAAAGATGCTCCCCCTGGAATGCGATAATGGGTGTAGTCTTTGTTTTCGTAGGGGAGTTTTAGAAAATCAAACCAAGAAAGGGTGAGATCGATCCAGGGTTTTTCTCCGGGGTTTTTCACTGTGATTTCAGAAGGGGCGCTTGCAAAAGAGGTGGCGATAAGGAGAGCTGAGACAGGCTGAGAATCTTGTCCGTCAAGGGAGCATTTGCCTCCAGCTAAGGATCCCTTAATGATAATAGGAGCATAGCCATCGCCTCCCATACTCTCTGCAAGAGTGCCGAGCTCATTCAGTGCGTCAAGAAGAGGTTTAACGGGGCGACGGGTTCGAATGGAATGATCACCTGTAATGACAGTATAGGTGGGGATCAAAGCGGCTAGGGCTCCAATAAAGCGGAGGATGATTCCAGAATTGCTGGCGTTGATCACATCTTCAGGGGGGTGCAATTGAGGACCAACCCCTTCAATTTCTAGCCAATTTTCTGACTTTTTAACTTTTGCGCCAAGCTGCTCAATGGTTTTTAACATCGCTGCGCTATCGGGGGTGTCGAGATATTTATCTATGCGGGAAGTTCCATTTGCTAAGAGAGCAAATAAAAGGGCGCGGTGGGTGTGAGATTTTGAGGGGGGGATTTCAATGGTTCCTGAAAGGGGGCTTTTTTGGACTCTATATTTCATCGGTTGAACTCCGCAACCATCCAACCAAGAACTTCATCAAGGAGGGACTCTTCAAGGGTGGTGCAGAAGGCCCCTTTAAAGCTTTGCACTTTCCCTATTCCATTTAGGATGACAAAACGGGGAATAGCTCTTTCTCCTTTTTTGTCGTGTCCCATTGCATTTTTCATGGAGGAGAGGGTCACTTTATCTGAGAGCTTTAGGGGGAAACCCATTTGTTTAATAAGCTCATAAATCTCATCAAAATCTCCTTCATCAAGATAGCTTAATTTCTGAGAGATAAGGGACTCTACAATCATCCCAATTGCTATGGCTTCACCATGAGAGAGGGTATATCCTTCAATCGCTTCAATCGCATGCCCAATGGTGTGGCCAAAGTTAAGGATCCGCCGCTCTCCCCCTTCTTTCAGGTCGCGGTTAACAATTTTCTGTTTAATCTTGCAGCTTTTTATGATTATTTTTTTTAGGAAATCAAGGTCTCGCTGTTGCCACTTATCGAGATCTTCCACAAGTTCGCTTAAGAGGCGCCTGTCAGCGATCAGTCCATGCTTCACAATTTCAGCGCTTCCACAAAGGATCTCTTTATCAGACAAGGTAGTGAGCATCGAAAAATCGATGAAAACCGCTAAGGGGGGATAGATGGTTCCAATGACATTTTTTCCCTCTTTGACGTTAACCCCTGTCTTTCCCCCAATACTTGCATCGACCATCCCTAGAAGAGAGGTAGGGATGGAAATATAGGGGACGCCCCGGCAATAGGTGGAGGCAACAAAACCACAAAGATCGGTGACAACACCACCCCCAAGAGCGATGAGGAGGGTATCTCTTCCCATTTGTTTTTCAAGTAGCTTATCTTCGAGCATTTCTTTAGATTTTCGTGTCTTAGACTTTTCTCCCCCACGAAATGTGACAAGGGTGCAATCAAACTCATGCTCCTTCATAAAGGTGAGAAAGGGCTCGCTATATAGAGAAGCTACCTTTTCGTCAGTGATAAGGGCAAAACGTCCGCGGTGCTTTTTAAGGATTTTTAGAAATTTTTCCTCTTCAAGAAGGTCCTTCTCGAAATAGATGGGAGGTCTAGTCGTCTTCATAGAGGATAAGATCCAAGATGTTTAATCAAATATTTATCGCTAAGGACTTCAAAGAGAGAACGAATCATCCGTTCTTCTAAATGTCCTTCAACTTCCATAAAATATAGAGGAGTATGCCCTTCTTGTAAAAGGAGATTTTTTAATTTTAGCAAAGGGATCTTTCTTTCATGGACCTCTTCAGAAATTTGTTTGGCAATAGTGGCCATTGGATCACTAAAAATAAGGAAGGCCGTCCCATTTTTTTTCTTTTTTTTAGGAGGGGATTTTCCAATCGCAAAGAAGGTGGCAAAATTTTCTTCATCATCTTCGATATTTTCAGCAAAAATAGGGAGATCATAATAGCTAGCGGCATAAGGGGATACAATAGCTGCACTTTTTTTCGGAAGGGCCTTATATTGGATTGCTGAATAGGCCATTGCGGGTGTATTGACCTTTTTCGCTCTTCTGCAAAGTTCTTTAATTTTTGTCCGACACCCTTCCAAAGAATAGGGGTCAACAAATAGGTGATCTATTGGCTCTTCCCTTGCAACTAAGTGATAGCTAATTTTCATGGTGGTTTTGCGGGTAATGGAAAAGTCATATTTCATAAGATTTGCAATCGACCCTTCAATAAAGCGGTCTCCCTTCTCAATTGGAATAATCGCTTCAGAAATCTCTTTTTCAGCTAGGCGGAAGAACACTTCATCAATAGAGCTGGCAAAGTCGATCTTTTTTTTAGGGTGGAGCTTGGTTGCAGCTTCATGAGAAAAGGAGCCCTGCGGGCCTAGGGTGAGGATGACCATATCTCTAATATATACCTGAAAAGGGATAGATTTGCAAGAATTCCTCTATGGGTTATAAGAAGGAAATGTTAGTTGTTAGTGTGCAAGGAAAATTTGAAGAAGCTAAGACCTCGATTCGAGCTGCAGGGAAAGAGGGAGAGGCCATTGAGTTTCGCCTCGATTTAATGGAAAAAATTGACCTTTCCCATGTTTCTAAGCTTAAAAGCGCTTGCAAGCTTCCTATTATTTTCACTCTTAGAAAAAAATCTCATGGTGGAGAATTTCAGGGAAATGAGCGAGAAAGAGAGGAAAAACTACTCGAGCTTCTTACTTTAAAACCTGATTACGTCGATCTTGAATATGACTGCGAGTTCGCTGATAAGATTGATCCTGACATTGCAATCATTGCCTCCTATCATAATTTCGAAAAAACCCCTGAGAACCTAGAAGAAGTCCTCAAGAAGTTGAACCGATTTCCCTCTTCGATTTATAAGATCGCAACGATGGCTAACTCTTCTCTTGATGCTCTCCGGATGCTTGCCTTTGTAAAAAGGCATCAAAATGTTGCTGGAATGTGTATGGGAGAAATGGGAGCAATCACCCGGATTTTAGGCCCCATTGTCGATGCCCCTCTGACCTATACAATACTCAATCAAAAAACTGCTCCAGGTCAAGTACCTCTCTCAGAACTTATAGATATTTACCACTATCACCAGCTAAATAGAGAAACAGCGATTTATGCCCTCATTGGTGATCCTATCGATAAGAGTATTGGCCACCTGTGCCACAATCAAATCTTTAGGAAGCTTAAGAAAAATGCTGTTTACGTGAAGTTCCCCCTAAAACCAACTGAAATTCCAGGGTTCTTTTCCCTCATTGAACATCTCCCTTTTGTTGGTTTTAGTGTCACCATGCCTCTGAAAGAAAAGGTTGCCCCCCATCTGTCAGCAATTGATCCTCAAGCAAAAAAAATTGGGGCGATCAATACGCTGATTAAGAAGGGAGTCGAGTGGTTTGGGATGAATACTGACGGTGGGGGAGCCCTTGATGCTTTAGAAAAAAAAGGGAAGGTCGCAGAAAAAACTGTTTTGATTATTGGCGCTGGAGGAGCCGCTAAAGCCATTGCAGCGGAAGCAAGTGCCCGAGGCGGTAGAGTCATTGTGGCTAATAGAACCTCTGAAAAAGCTCAAAATATAGCACGTCAGATCGAGGGCGCAGCAATTCCTATCGATCAGATTGATAGCTGCCCATACGATATGATCATCAATACCACAGCTGTCGGGATGTCTCCAAAGATTGGAGAGATTGCAATCCCACCTGAACTGATCAAAGAAAAAACGATTGCATTTGATATCATCACCTATCCGAAAGAGACAAAGTTTCTAAATATTGCCCAAAATAAGGGGGGAGATGTTGTCTATGGTTATGAGATGTTTGCCCAGCAAGCTATCAGACAGTTGAAATCGTGGTCGGTATCCCCCATCAATGACGAAGAGATTCTCTCACTAATCGAAAGCTTTTTCTTCTTCTAAACCCAAATGAAGATCTATTTTGGCTTTAACGTTAGAGACTTAGCAGATCTTGCAAATAGGATCCTTTTGTAGAGAGGGATATGATAAAGTTTTTTTTCCAGGATTTTTGTACTCGGATGTTTAGGGTCAACTCTTTCTGCCAGATAGTGATAACACTCTGCAGCTTCTCGCTTTCCGAGAGCAAGATGGTAGAATCCCATGAGAACCATAAAGCCTCGAAACTCAGAAATATGAAAGATTTTTTTATTCGGGTAAAGTTCTTGTAAGCTCGATTTCTTATTGAATATCTCAGGGATTTTTTGAACCTTTTTTCGCCTTAAACAAAGATCGCCATAATTAATTTTTGCAAAGAGGTAGTCGGGGTTCTTGGCATAATTTTCCTCGATTAATCGGTTAGCTTTCCAAATTCTCCGTTTAGCAAGGTAGAGATAGGTGAGTAAATTTAAGACTTCAGGATGATCTCGGTGGCTTTCTCGAAACTTTTCGACCTTTTTTTGGGCCTTTCTTGTGTTTTCTTGTGCAAGGGAATAAAGGGAGAGAAATGTTTCAAGATCTTCTGCTGAAAACACTTGTTTTAAGTGAGATAAGTCTTGCTCCCATGTAATGGTATGTGAAGGGAGATAGAAGTGGGGAGTCCGTTGCTCGGGGATAAAGAATGTATTTTTCATTTGCGTAAAAACTATTCGCCTTTCTAAACTCGTAAGTCTTTTGAAAGCTTACATAAGTAGATGATCACATGTCCAGAGTCTTTAATAAAAAACTCCTTTCTTTTGCGCTCAGCATTATTATTGGGGGGTTGATTTGGAACCTCTCACCACCTGAAGGGGTGACAACGCAAGCAATGCATATGTTTGCGATTTTTATTTTTACAGTGCTTGGTATCATCCTCCGTCCCCTCCCCATCGGGACTTTTGCGTTTTTAGGGCTAGTCCTGACTGCAGCAACCAAAACTTTGACTTTTGAACAGGCCTTTAGTGGCTTTGTCCATCCCATCGTATGGCTGATCGTTATTGCCTTCTTTATTTCGAGGGGATTTATCAAAACTGGGCTAGGCGAGCGGATTGCCTATGTTATTATCAAATACCTCGGGAAAAGTACACTCGGGATGGCTTATGGAATGGTTTTAACCGATTTGGTTTTGGCTCCAGCAATTCCAAGTGTCACAGCGCGGGTAGGGGGGATTATTTACCCTATCGTAAACTCTTTATCCAAGGCGTTTGGAAGTGAGCCCTACAGTCATCCGAGGAGGCTGGGAGCTTTTTTAATCAAAGCCACTTTCCAAGGTTCAGTCATCACAAGTGGGATGTTTTTAACCGCAATGGCTGGAAATCCACTCATTGCAGACTTGGCGCAAAGTGTTGGCGTTACCATCACCTGGGGTTCATGGGCGATTGCTGCTTCTGTTCCAGGACTTGTTTGTTTAGGTGTGATCCCTCTCCTTCTTTATAAGCTTTTCCCACCGGAAGCAAAAGAAACACCAGACGCGAAGAAATTTGCCGTTAAAAAGCTAAAAGAGATGGGAAGGATCAGAATCCAAGAATGGATCATGATCTTATCCTTTATCCTTTTAATCACCCTCTGGATCATTGGCCCATATATCGACTTATCTGCAGTAATAGCCGCCCTCATTGGCCTTGTGATACTCCTCCTCTCATCCGTTCTAACATGGGATGATGTCATTAAGGAAAAAGGGGCCTGGAACACCCTAATGTGGTTTGCAACACTCATCATGATGGCTACTTTTATTAACAAGCTAGGACTCACCACTTGGTTTAGTCATTATATCAGGGGACATGTCGCTGGCTTCCCCTGGTTTACCGCTTTTGTCCTCCTCTCCTTGATTTATTTTTATAGCCACTATTTCTTTGCCAGCCTTGTTGCACATATTGGATCGATGTATTCTGCTTTCCTTGTCCTCGTGGTTGCACTTGGTGCGCCCCCAGTTATCTCTGCACTGACTCTTGGTTTTTTCAGCAACCTCATGGGTGGTCTTACACATTATGGATGTGGCCCTGCCCCCATCTATTTCGGCTCAGGTTACCTTAAAATTACTGACTGGTGGAAGTTTGGTCTTTACGCAAGTATCGTCAATATCGCCATCTACTTTACGGTTGGTAGTGGATGGTGGAAACTCCTCGGCCATTTCTAATGAGCCGCCCCCAAAAAACCGAAGAGAGTCTTTCCCCTCTCCACCTAGCTGTTTTGGAAAACAACTCTTCTCTCATAGAAACCTTGTTGAAAGAAGGGGCAAAAGATAACGAAGATCGATTTGGTATCACTCCATCTTACCTATCAAAACTTTTAGGCTTCTCCAATGCTCTTACAAAGCCGAAAAAAAAAACTATTTTGATCTATCGCAATAGCGATGAAAAGATCCATTCGATCCCTATTAGCGAATTTGAAGAAAGGCTCAAGATTACCTACTGCGAATCCCTGATCTTTGACTCGATAAAAACCATTCATAAAATTGCTAAGAAATGTGCGCGGAAGATGAAGAAAGAGAAGCTAAGACAGATGAATACCTGGACCTTAGCTCTCCACGAAAAAGAGATGGAAAAGGAGCGCGCTGATACCTTCTACATCAAATGGATCAATCGCTATCTTGGCTACGGAGTTTTTGCAATACGCGATATTCCAGCTCTCACCTATATTGGTGAATATACTGGAGTTATTAAAAGACGAAACAACCGTAAAAACCGCTTTAATGACTATGTTTTTAGTTACGATCTTTGTGGCAAATCGACCAGGTGGTGTATTGACGCCAAAGAAAAGGGGAATTTCACCCGCTTCCTCAACCATAGCGATAACCCCAACCTCACATCCCGTTGGGTGATTAAAGATGGAATCACACACATCATCCTTTTCTCCAATCAACGGATTCCAAAAGGGGCTCAGATGACCTATTGCTATGGCCCCTGGTATTGGCGGAGTCGCTCAAGTCCCGCTCCTCTATAAACTGAGATCTCTGATGCTAGGAACTAACCCCTTAAAGATCCCAAGAACCCTGTTTCTACAAGAACAGCGTCGAGATACTTCTCTAAAAATTCCTTTCTTTTTTGAACATATAATTCGGGGTTGCCAACAGGCACTTCTTTTCCCCTGTCTCTGTATACACTTGGCTTATACTGCGCATATTCGCTCATTTCTTCCCTAATAACCTCTTCACATTCAGATCTCTTAGCAATTTCTAAAATAAGCTCTTCAATCTCAGCGGTCGAAAGACGGCCATCTCCATCTGATTGGATCGCATTTAGGAGCTCCCTTCGGTAATTCTCCAGGTATTCTCCTTTCAGCAATGGCCCCATCTGGAATTCATAAATAGGCAACAGCGCATCGTAAAAAGAAATATCTACGCCAAAAAATTTGGATAGCAAGGTTTTAGTGTCCCGACGCGCGTCACAAGATGCGCTCAGTCCAAAGCCTCCCCCACATATATAGGTCATAAAATTCACCTGGTGACGACTCGTTCCAATAACGCTCATTACATACTGTGCATACTTCATAAGTCCTTGCATCATTATTTTCTCTACGCTCTTTTTTAAACTTTCCCGCCACTGTTTATCCGAGGTCTCAGTATGGTTTGCTCGACCCCTTTGTTCTTTCAATTTATGCTCATGCTCCATCATTGCCTCACCTCCTTCAGCCACAAGCTTTTGGATAAGCTTTATAAAATGACGATCTCGATACTGTTGAAAAATCAAAGCGACCTTTTGTTCGACCTTTTTGGTATTGGCACTTTGACCCGAAGGGGCATACAATTCCAAGGCTAGATCCTTTATTGCTCGACCTGTTGCTGTCCGACATAAAAAATCTTGATGGTATCCAACCACACAGGTTTTATACGTATTCCAATCTTCAATTAACTTGCCAAAAATGATTTTAAGCTCAATGACTTTTTCTCGATAAACCGCAGGTTCGGTAGTCGCAATAACGTGCTCATGAAGAAACCCTTTCTTTTTAGCTTTCCCTAAAATAAACTCTAATTTCTTTCGATTTGTGAGTTGAGCGGAGGGGACTCCTCCGCTTGATTCCATAAAGGGAGTGCGATCCTTTTCAAGTAGGCCCTGGAGCTTCAACTCCATTGCACTCAATGTTTCAGTGGGATACAAGTCATTAAGCTTATAAACAACAAAGTGTTTTTCAGTAGGTGCCATACCCCTTGGCGTCATCTCTTGGAGAGGGGTCCCAGGCCGACCATATTCGATTTCTCGTTCGGATTCCCCCCTTTTTCTTTTCTCCAGTTTAAGCTGTTCCAGTGTAAGCTGCATTTTCTTTTTCAAGGAAGAGCTAGCTATCTTAGAAACCAACCCCATCACTGCAAGAAATTTTCCGGGGATCCCTTTGCAAAATAATTTAAATGCCGCTCCAAGGTAGGGGTCAAGACGATCAAGAAAAGGATGATAAAGACGTGGAATTTTTCCCCCCATCATTTTAAATAGGGGACCTCCATCTTCAGTAGGATGCATCCAGAAAACCCCTTGCTCCAGCAAAGTCCAAAGACAAAACAGGATATAAATACTATTCCCAAAAGAATTAAATCCCAATCGACCCGCCTTTAATGCATTGAAGGCGGAAAAGAGGATCACCCCATCTAAAATATGGAGTTGCACAAATTTCATCACTGCACACGCATTTTTCTCCATTGAGGTGAGAGGTGCATTTTGAAACGCTTCGTCAATTCTTGTCTCAATTGAGCGACTACTATTTTGACCCTTTTCAGGGCACAACTTGTTGATCTCATTTGTTAATTTCGATTTAATAGGGGAACCTGAAAGTGCGTCTTCCACCCGTTTTCCCAGGGATCGATTATCTTCGGCGCTCTCTTTGGAAAAGCGTTTAGTATCCCAGGTTTCTAAGGTACGCGAAACATATTGCCTCTGATAGGCGATTCGAGAAAGTGCGTGAAGTCCTCCCATGAGTGGATAAACGGCGTAAGACCCCCAGTAAAAGCGGGAAGCAAAAGCATCTCCATATAAAAACTTAAGATTACTATTTGTGGCAATAACGAGGAGAGCAATGTTTGCAATATTATCAAATGTTACCATCTCAGGTTGGTCGTCTATTGCCATGCCGAGCGCATTGCTATATGACTTAGATGTCAATAATCCATATCCGCAAAGAGTCGGCATTAAAATATTTTGTACCGCGTTAAATTTCATAAAGGGTTCCTTTCCATATAAACAACTTAAGCAGGAAGGAGTATAGCAGAAAAACCATTAAATAAAAAAACAAATTCATAAGGATTAATTCTTCGTGGCGCGCGCCAAAAGAAAACTTCATCCCTCCCATTTTATCTTATTACCCAGAACCCTCAAAGAAATCCTTTAGGGAAAAAGAAGGCGTTTGGTATGGTCCGAATTTAAGATACAACACAGGTATTTGAGAGAATATTGCATAAAAGCTCATTGAACGTCGCTTAATCAAGAGGAAAATAAAGGCGACAAGTATGGTTAAAATTTAATAGGAAGCTATCGCATGAAGCGATTTACATTTATTATTCTCACTGCAGTTTTCATTATAAATACCAGCAATGGGTGGGGACGGCATCATTTCCAGGAAAATATTATTGTTATTGGAGACTCTATTTCTGATCTTGGGAATGCTCCTCCTGAAGAAGTCACATTCATTCCTCCATTAAAGGTTGTCGGTCAGCCACCCCTTACAGATGGAGTGACTTACACTTATATTTTGGCCCGCAATCTAGGGATTCCAAATTTGACTCCCTCAACTCAAGGGGGATCTAATCAAGCCTACGTAAGTGCTGAAACAGAGCTAAACATTGTCGTCAATACACAAACGATTCTTTCAATGAGAAACCAGGTGAATCAAATTTCACCACAGTTGTCGAGAAGTTACCCTGTAATAGTTTTTGGAGGAGTAAATGATATTGCAAATGTCCTCTTCAATAAGTCACCACCACCTATCCCTTCTCCTCAGCAAGTGGCTACAAACATTGTTGAGGTTGTTAAAGAAGTAAAAAGGAGAGGGTTTAAAACTATCTTTGTCTCTAATTTGCCAGATTTAGGGCGCCCTCCTGCTGTAAAAATAGCAGCTCCAATTATAGGGATAACTCCTGAAGAACTGACTGCAATCTCTATGAATACAAATCAATCACTAAAAACTCTCCTTGCAGATTTATCTATCAATGTGATTGAGGTGGATATTTTTTCCTTAAATGAGGAGGTATTAAATCACCCAGAAATTTACCTTTTAGAAGACACTTTTCCTGACCCAAGAGCAAACCTTAGTGGCTTAGCCTTTTTTTATGATGGATTTCATCCTAGTGAAGCCCTTCACACCATTATTGCAGATTACTATTGCTCCTTATTTAGCGCTCCTGTTTCCTATGGAACACTAGCGCAAGTTCCCTTCAGTTTTTTCCGACAAATATCCCCCTCAGTTCAACAACAACTACCTCCCTTCCAGCCTTCTCATAAATGCCTAAGTATTTACCCCTTTCTCAGCGGAAATTATGCTCCACTCTTAAAAAAAGAAATTTTCACAGGTGGAGATATGAACACTCATGGGGGCGATGTGGTTTTGGGATTGACTCAACGTTTAACATCTTTTTTTACATGGGGACTTGCCGGATCCTATGCAAGAGATCACAGTGATCGAGACCGTGCTTGCAAGGACTTTTCCTTTAACACTAATACGTGGTCTGCCCTTCTATCTAGTAGCTTTCACTTCTGTAGAGGTTATGTTAATACCATTTTTTCTGCTAATTGGCTGGATTTCACAGACATTAAGCGTTCTTTTATCTTGGGGCCTGCAAAATTACGCAACCATGGCGATACTAGAGGGCAGTTATATACAGGAGCAGCTTATGGAAGTTATAACGTTTATCGTTATCAAGATCTCTTCAGCACAGGACCCATTACTTCCTTAGAATACCAATGGACTAAGGTTCATGGTTACAGCGAATCGGGAGCCTCCATTGGTAATCTACAGTACCAAAACCAACGGAATCAATCCTTTGCTGCAGGCCTTGGATGGCAGCTCAACTGGAGCGACAAAATAGGACCTACCAAAGTTTTAAGCCAGTATGGAATTAACCTCACTGCAACGATCAATCGTCAGTGGCTCAGAACGAGAAGAGGGATCCGTTTTAGAGAAAAAAGCATTTCTGGTCCTTGGGGAACCTGGCCGTTTGAAATGGAGCGAAGCACCTATTTTTCAGGGACATTAAATTCCTACCTTGAATTTTATCAAAAATGGATCGCGAGTTTAGGATATTTTGTCAATGCTGGTTCCCACAACATGTCAGAGCACCGTATTACACTTTCTCTAACCCTCCCTCTTGGAAAAGGTCGCCCTTGTGACGCAGAGTGCGCCCTAAAAAACCCCAACACTCCATAAAATCCTTTAGGGAAAAAGAAAGCGTTTGGTATGGTCCAAAATTAAGGTATAACATAGGTATTTATTGGCATGGGAAAGAATGTTGCACAAAAGCTCATTGAAAGTCACTTAGTCGAGGGGAAAATGATCCCTGGCGATGAGATCGGGCTGAAGATTGACCACACCTTGACACAAGACGCAACAGGAACAATGGTAATGCTTGAGCTTGAAGCAATGGGACTCAAAGAGGCAAAGACCGAAGTCTCCTGTCAATATGTCGACCATAATATCATCCAAAACGACTTCAAAAATCCTGATGACCATTTATTTCTATGGAGTGCAACCCGAAAATTCGGTCTATGGTTTAGTAAGGCTGGAAATGGTGTTAGCCATCCAGTCCACATGGAAAAGTTAGGGGTTCCTGGTAAAACCATGGTTGGCTCTGATAGTCATACTCCAGCTGCCGGAAGCTTGGGGATGCTTGCCATTGGAACAGGGGGACTAGAAGTAGCCCTTGCGATTGCAGGAGAACCATTTTATATTAAGATGCCCAAGGTCATGGGAGTTAAACTCACAGGAAAACTGCCCGATTGGGTCAGCGCTAAAGATGTCATTTTGGAGATGCTCCGCCGCCATGATGTGGCTGGGGGTGTTGGAAAAATCATCGAGTATTATGGGCCTGGGCTCGATAACTTATCAGCAATGGACCGTCATGTGATTACTAATATGGGCGCTGAACTGGGTGCAACCACAAGTGTTTTCCCTTCTGATAATGAAACAAAACGGTTTATGGAGCTCCATGGGCGGGGAAAAGATTGGATCGAACTCAAGGCTGACCCGGACGCGACCTATGAAGAGCATGATGAAATTGATCTCTCTAAACTCGAACCACTGATCGCTTGCCCAACAAGCCCAGGAAATGTTGTCCCCGTAAAAGAAGTTGCTGGAAAACCGATTTTCCAATCGATGATTGGCTCATCAGCAAATCCTGGAATGCGCGACTTTGCAATCGCTGCAATGATTATCGAAGGAAAAAAATCGCAAGATCAAGTCTCTCTTGATATCAATCCCTCTTCACGGCAAATTTTAGAAAACATCACAACAGGGGGTTATCTAAACTCTCTGATTCGCGCAGGAGCACGGATACATCAAGCAGGATGCAATGGATGCATCGGAATGGGACAAGCACCTGCAACAGGAAAGATAAGCCTTAGAACCAACCCTAGAAACTTTCCTGGCCGCTCGGGGACTAAAGAAGATCAAGTTTATCTCTGCAGCCCTGAAGTTGCCATTGCCTCTGCTATAACAGGGGTCATTACCGATCCTCGCGATCTTGATATGCCCTATCCACAGTACAAAGAACCCGATAAAATTGAGCTTGTTGAAGAGCTCTCTCCTCCTGGTGAAAAGATCGATCTTATTATGGGTCCCAATATCAAACCTCTCCCCAAGTTTGAGCCCCTTGAAGATCATATCGAAGGGCCGGTCCTCCTAAAAACGGGGGATAATATTTCAACCGATGAAATCCTTCCAGCAGGCACTAAAGTTCTCCCGTTCAGAAGTAATATCCCAGAAATCAGTAAGTTTACCTTCGGCCAAATTGATGAAACTTACTACGATCGAGCAATGAAGCATCAGAAAACCGGCTCTATTATCGTTGGAGGTAATAACTATGGTCAAGGTTCTAGTCGGGAACATGCAGCGATTGCTCCACGATTTCTCGGGGTTAAGGCTGTTATCGTAAAAAGCTATGCACGGATCCATAGAAAAAATCTCTGCAACTTTGGAATCCTCCCTCTTGTCTTTGTAAACCCCGCAGACTATGATAAAATTGCCCAGGAGGATACTCTCGAAATCAAAGACGCTTGTAAGCACATCGAAAAAGACAGTGAATTTGAAGTCTTTAATAAGACCAAGAATGAAAGTTACAGAGTCGCGCATAATCTTAGCAAAAGAGAGCGCGATTCAATTTTAGCGGGGAGTTTGATCAATATTGCCTTGGAGAAACATAAATGATTCTATTCATTGCCCGAGTCATTATTACGACCATTGTCGTCCTAATTTGCGCCCATTTTCTTCCTGGGCTCATGGTTAAAAATAACCTTGATGCCCTTTTTTTTGGTTTGATCTTAGCGGTCATCAACTCCATAATACGTCCCATTTTAACCCTCCTGACCCTCCCTATCACCATTTTCACCCTGGGGCTTTTTCTTCTAGTGATCAATGGCTTCACCTTTTGGCTAGCCAGTGAGATCTCCTATGGAGTCCATATCGCAACCTTCTGGGGAGCCTTTTGGGGCGGACTCATTATCTGGGTCACAGGGATCTTCACCAACCGCCTGATCTGGAATTCTCATACTTATTAATTTCTTAACGAAAAAAAACAACTTATGTTACGCTTCTAAAATTGTATAAATTTAGGAGCATAACCTCTATGAAAAAGATTCTTCTCATTGCCATTTCAAGTACATTTATTCTCACAGGGTGTCATGTTTCAAGCCGCACCTCGATGTATGGAAGTGGAGGAAGAACCTCATACAATGTCGCAGCACAAAACACAACAAACCAAGAACTTCTATTAAACCTTGTCCGACTCCGCTACGCTGACACTCCTTATTTCTTAGAACTCAATGGAATCACAACACAGTTTAACTTCTCAACAAAGATATTACCCTCTATCAAAATTCCAGGTTTTAACAATGATAACCCTGCCACTTTGGGAGGGGAGATGGGATGGTCCAACCAACCAACTATTCAATACTCTCCACTAGAAGGAAAAGAATTTGCCATACAACTGATGCAACCCCTCGATCTCCGAATCGTTCAAGGCCTTATCTTCACCGGTTGGGACGTTGACCGTGTTTTCCGTCTTCTCATCCAAAATATGGCCAATATTCCAAACGCAACGGCAGCTTCTGGACCTATCCCAAACCGCCCACCAAGCTATAAGAAATTTTTCGAGTGCCTTCAGCTCCTTCGTTACTTCCAATCTCTAGGGGAACTTCAAATTGGAGTTCGTTACATCCCTCACGATGATAGACACATTTCTGAAGAAGAGGTGTGCAAACAAGAACCCAACGCCATTCAGCTTTCCTTTCCTTCTAACGGTGAAGAATCAGACCGTTTAGCAGAACTTCTCGAAGGGATAAAAAAATCGAAGGGACGTTATGTCCTCAATATGAGACAAGCCTTTAATGAAGAGGCCTCCATTGGAATTTTAACTCGCTCTCTCCTTAGCGCCATGTATTATCTTAGCTTAGGGGTCGAAGTTCCTCCCAAAGATATTGCTACAGGAACCGTTGCCATGACCTTCAATGAAGATGGCTCTCTCTTTGATTGGCATCATATGGTAGGGGATTTAATCACGATTAGTTGGAGTTACCACCGTCCAGATAACGCTTATCTTGCCGTTCCCTATCGAGGTTATTGGTTCTATATCCATGATAGTGATGTAAATTCCAAGCGAACCTTTGTCCTCTTGCAGCAGATCTATAACCTCCAAGCCAGACAGCAAGAAAGAGAAGGGCCACTCCTTACCATCCCTCTTGGAGCACCTTGATCAGAGATTAACCAAAATAGCCATAGAGTGAATGATAATTCGATCATAAGTGCGGAATGCAGAAGGTCTAAATATCTATGACTGTGGCTATACATTAAGAGCTCTTGAGCATCTTTGTAGCGTCATTGACGCCACAACAAGGAACTTTTCCAAAGAACAAAACGCTGCAAAGAGATTTACAAAAGAACCTTGAAAACATTGTTTCAAGGCAAAATCTATCTAAGAATGGCATTTTATAACATAATATATATTATCAGACGTTTTTAAGGAGGATCTTAGTCCCCTTTTTTGGGAAGAAACTCCTGAACGCGGTTGTCGCACTTCAAATAATTGATAATGAACAAATTAAAAATTCGTGTTCAGAAATAGAGATGCGAATCTTGCCGTTTTTAGGGGCTCGAGGATATGGGGCCTCTTTTGGGGGGTGGCCTATGAAGATAAGTCTTCTTGAAGGAAGGAGGGATAATGACCGTTTACACAGTTCAGCGTACACTCTCGTTGGACTTCACCCCCCATTACTGCCTCAATTTATTTTTTATAGCATTAAGTTGAGCATCGCTTAGCTCTTTTAACCGATGCATTCTAGATTGAAAAATAGATTCTTCAGCTATAAATAATAAATCATGAGCATTCATCGTATGTAATATCATATTTTCCACTTCAGGATTTAGTTGAGTTGGGTCTAATTGCTCCCAATATCCAATTGCCCTATCATATTCATATTTTTCTAAGTGACATAAACCAAGAGAAAAGAATTCGCCACTTTTTAGAAAATAATGCGCAGCAAAATCTTTTTTTCCTTCAAGGTAAAACTCCACCCCTTGAATCTTATCTTTCCACTCAGCAACATGATTTCTTATATAGTCAGGATAGGCAAAGACCTCTTCAATCCAATTAACAGCCCATCCTGGCAAGACAGAGTAACTAGACAACGAGGATTTTTTTTCAACAATATTATTCATAAATTGAATTACTTCTTTTAACCCTTGTATATTCTTTTCACCCAAAAACTGACGAAGCAACCGGTTTAAATTATTTTTATCAGAGTCTTTTAAACTTAAATCTTCTCTAAGCAAAAAAGTGCATAACTCTCTCCCTCTTGAGTAGATGGCTTCTGAAATATTCATCTCGTTCGGAAGAGGATCGTATTCTGCTTCAATCCATCTTTTAAGCTCATTTATAAGCTTTCTTTTTTCATCTCCTAGGCCATCTGGACAAAAACGAATAGACAAACGCAAAAATTTATCATAATCTGTTTTTGAATCTTGAGAACATGCTTTTAAAGACACATAAATATGATGAGGAATCATGTTTACTAATAAATCAGGATTTATTTCCGGATTTTGTTCCTTTTCATAAAAACCCTTTAAAGCTCTTAATTCATCTAAAATATCTAGCAGTTTTTTCTTAGCTTCTTCTCTTATCAAAGGATCTTTGATATCAGACAAACTTTTCATAACATCTTGATATTTAATAAGAATATGTTTTATTCGATCTATTTCACAAGGTACTTTTTCAATTGCAGCATCTAGATCTCCTAAACGAACGAAAACGATCACTGCCATCATCGATAAGCCTGGATAATCCGTGTATTGGTCTGGATTGAGCTCATCGATAAATTGTTTTGCTGCATTCCACTTTTCTGTTTTACAGTATTCATGTAGCAGCATTTCTGGATTGCTAGTGTGACCAAAGGGATTAGAAAAAGGTGGAATAATCGATCTATGTACCACACCATCAGAAATTGCATCCTTTAAAGATTCCAATACGGTTTGAAAGATCTTTGTACATATTTCCTTTTCAGGATCTGGTCTCTTATCAGGGTGGACTCTGAGCATGATTTTTTTAGTGTGCTTCCTAATCTCCTCCTTATTAATAGGTTTTGGAGCATTAAGACCATACAATCGCTGAATAGGAGAAAGATTAGGATCCTGCAAAAATTGCAAATAGCTTTTCCTGCCTTCAGAGGTACTCAACAACTCTTCAGTCACTTGATCTATGGACGGCAAATGTCTGCTAGAACAGCGGCGCTCAAAATCTACTCTAAAAGCCATATTTTACCTCCTCTTTCCTCAAGCTTGATATCTATTTGCTTAATCCAGTAATTAGCTGCTTGAAATAAATCGCTAGAACGAGGAATCTTTTCGAAATAAGATTTCGCAGTTTTTGATGATCTTTCAGAATCACGATTCGATAAATCCCCACTGGAGACCAAATAACATCTTCCTAGTAAAAAAAGAATTGGATTTTTTATTCCATCATGAACTCCAACCAGCCCCTCCTTTAAAATTTTTTCTAGCTCTGTGATCACAGATCCATTAGGACAATTCTTAAGCACGATAGCCAAGAGGCAAATCATTAGTTTAAACGAAATAAGTACACTTTGATGATTTTCAACGGTTAGAAATTTTTTAATTTCATTAAATTTTTCTTGATGAAAGGCTAATACATGCTCGCTATATTCAGAGAGATAACCTTTTCTTAGAAGATATCCCAGCATTTCGTTTGCAACATTATGCGCGCCCTGCTCGTCTCCAGATTCAGATAATTCACTTGCGTTACAATATGCGTTGAAGACCTTTTCCACGTCTTCTTTAAGCTCTATTGCCCTTACATTTTGTTTCTGTAAATAGTTAGATGTGGCTCCTCCTCCAGCTAACGACCCTGTTAAAAATCCAATGATTGCCCCGACAAACGTTCCAATAATCGGGGCAACTAAAGTCCCAGCGAGAGCTCCGACAGCTGCTCCACCAACACCACATCCGATTACACCTCCGGTTACAATGCCATAGCTTTGAAGATCATCATGTCTTTCAAAAGGAACTTTAAGCAATTGGCGATCAAGGGCATTAAGAACTTGGGAGTAACCCTCTCTTGAAGCCAAGCTTTTAATTACTGTTTCGCGTCGCATCATCCCTCCCAAAACCGGAAGTGTCAGCTTAATTTTATTGTCTCCATTGCTTAAATAAGAAACTGAAAAATTTGCGGTTTTGATAAGTAGTTCATGACAATCGCCACTCTTTAATTCCGTAGGTATGTCATAGGACCTTATTTTTCTCGGACCATTTCCTGCATTCACAGTAATTTCTGAAACTCTGGAATCTGTAAGGAAAAAGTCAACTCTCTCCCCTCCCAAAGCTAATTTAGAAAACGTCTGTTGTAGATGGAAACTGCCTGCTGCTTTACTTATTTGTGTGCTCATAAAAACCTCCTTAATTGAACTAACTTATTTAAACAAATTTAAATTGATTCAGGATTTAAATCCTTTGCGATCTCGCGAATTTCCTCACACTTGACCTCAACTAACTCATCCCCAATATCACTCAGTTTTTTCAAGGTTACAGGACAAATATCATCAAGATCGATCTCCTCTTTGAGATGAGGATCCAGTCTATGAAATCTATTTTGCAAAACGCTTCCTAAATCATCATTAATTGTGCGAGAAAGAGCTGTGGAATTAATAGGATAAAGGTTTTTAGCCCAGTAGAGAAGGTTGTGACTCCCTCCTCCTTCAAGCCCTTCAATATCTGCAAAACCTGTACCAAGAGATACAATATATTGGTTAGCAAGAGGTATTCCTTGACGATTAGCGTATAAATGGCATCTCATTCCAGGATTGTTATTACACACCCCTCCATCAATATATTTATTCATATGTATTTGAGCTTGAGGAAAATAAATGGGTGCAGCCGAAGTTGCTCTAGCAACATCCATCATTGCCATAAGTGCATATTTTTCCTCGAGATTAGTTATATCTGCATTCATTGGCTTCTGGGGATCTGTAACGTCAACCGCAGTAATTAATACGTTTGTTTTTGCATCCTTCATAAGACTCTCACCTATATATTCATGAGCAACATTTTGAATACCTTGAGCTGAATAAAGAGGGTGATCAACAATTGCCTTTCGAAGAGAATCATATTCAATACATTTACAAACTAATCTTCTAGCAATTTTAGCAGTTAAATCATGAATGTGTTTGTAAGGATTTCGTTTAAAAATTCGATGTGCTTCCTGTTGATAAAGCCTCAAAATACCATCAACTCGGTTATCCTTATAAGGAGCAGTAAGTCCTAAGGCGATAATGCCACCTGTAGAAGTACCTCCAATAAAATCAAATGTTTCATGAATCGGACCAGTCATCTTCTCTAAAGCAGATAATATTTTTAACGGGATTATTCCTCTAATCCCTCCACCATCTATAGATAAAATCTTAAATTTTTTATCATCCCTTTCTCTCATCCTTGCATCAATAGGCAACGGCGAGAAAGAAATCACTCGAGACCGAGTATTTTGTATTGCCTGAGATAAAGACCATAATTTTCTTCTAGGTTCGAAATCACTTAACCTCATCATCCCGCCTAAAACATCATGCCTAATTTCGATCTGACGAAGAGATTTGTCCCAAGGATGAACAACAACATGTGTGTTAGAGAAAAACGCTTCTTTTCCTATAGAATTCAATTCCAAAGATTTTTCTGGGAGCCCACTAATCCATTTTGTATCGACATTGATTGTTGCTTTACCTTCTTGAACAACAGCTCTATAAGAATTTTCTCCATCTTCACGAAGCTCTACCAATCCATCACCGGTAGACCACCTTTTAATAAGAGACTCATCATTGCCTTGAGTTCTAAATTCTGTAACTGACATAAGCACCTCCAAAACAACAGGATTGACCTTTAAGTTTCCACCTTTCGCCTTAGTTTTTCTTTATATCCTACAGCGAAAACAACTGACTCGACGATGAGTGTAAAGATTTTGTAAATTATTTTGAAAGAATAATTTTTATGTTAGCACTCTCCAATATTCATTTTTATTGGGGAGAAACCTTATTTTAGCAGGCTCAATTTTTCTAAAGACACGGTTGGGAGACCATCAAAAAGAGTGAGTTTAAACCTTGGGTTTTCTAAGTCTTATTGGGGCATTGTAGCGAAGCGGAAGCAGAGCTCTTCTGTTCGCTTCCCAATCCCCTTCTCAAGGCGGTGATCAGCAAGGCTGACCGCTGCTTGGTGGGTAGAAACTCCATTTTGTTGGGAGATCTCATAGATCTGTAGGAGTTGATGGTAGATTTGATTGATCATATCGCGCGCTTTTGTGGCATTATATCCCTCAAGTGAGAGCTCTTTCATCACGTTGATAAGTCCTCCAGCGTTGACCACGAAGTCGGGGGCATAGAGGATTCCCCTCTCACGCAAATGATCAGCATCTGTGGGTTTAAGGAGCTGGTTATTGGCTGCACCAGCGATAGCACGACATTTAAGCTTTGGAATCGTATCTTGATTGATAATGCCCCCCATTGCACAAGGAGCTAATACGTCACATTCTACAAAGAGAATTTCCTCTGGGCTCACCCTTTCTGCATCGAATTGATGGGCAAAATGCTCAATGACATCAAGGTTTACATCACTGATGATAAGTTTTGCCCCGGCCCAGAAGAGGCGCTCTGCTAACCGTTTTCCAACATTTCCAATACCCTGGATAGCTACCGTTTTTCCTTCTAGGGAATCATTGCCATCAAGTTCTTGCAGTGCAGATTGAATCCCCATAAAGGTTCCGTGGGCAGTGAATGAAGAGGGATTTCCACTCCCTCTGAGGTTATGGACACCACACGCATATTTAGTAGTTTGAAGGATAGTTTCAATGTCATCAGGAGTACATCCAACATCTTCTGCACAAATATACTTTCCCTTTAAACCGTTTACAGCTTCACCAAAAGCTTTAAGTAATTCTGGTGTTTTATCCTTTTTTGGATCAGCGATGATGACACTTTTTGCACCTCCAACACCTGTTTGAGCCATCGCTGATTTATAAGTCATCCCTTTTGACAGCCTAAGAACATCGGTAAGAGCTTTATCGAAGCTACTGTAGGGGTAAATGCGTGTTCCCCCTAGACCTGGTCCAAGTATTGTGTTGTGAATTGCAATGATTGCTAGAAGTCCTGATTTAGATTCAGTCACTTTAACGACTTTTTCATATCCAGAAATTTCTAAAATTTCTTCTTTAAGGTCCATCTCAGTTCTCCCTATAAATACAATAATTGAAAATGCAAATTTTAGCATGATGCTATCTCAATAAGCAAGCATCTTCCTCAACCCTTTGATTATTAGTTTTTCAAATAAAGAAGGCCACCTCGAAAGGTGGCCTTCTTTATGGATTGAGGTATGGTTGGTTATAAGGAGTTATTTTGGAATGACAATACATTTACTCCGACTTAAAAAAACATTTACACAAACTTTATACGGAGCGGTTAATTGTTTCAAGCACTTTTTGAAATACCAATCGCAATAAGCTGTAAACCCCGGGTGCTACTTATTTTTCTCTTTAGCGCTGCATATAGGGATAATCGGGGCGCTCTTTGGTAAGGTATTGAGCGAACTCCTTAGTCTTTTTCTCCCGTGGTCACCGTAAATACCTTCTTAGCTCTGGATCCAACCGACTTTGCTTTACATAGAAAACTTCCCATCTCGAGGAGTTCCGAAAATATTACCATCAAAAACATACTTAAAATCCAGGAATAGTGTCTAGAAATGGGCAAAATTTCTTTTTCCACTTTATAAATCGGAAGTTTTTGGATCAAAAAGATCTTTACAAAAATCTAACATAAAGAGAAAAATTATTTGTTTTTAAAACAAAACTCTATACACAAGGAGACTAATATGGCAGCGGTATCAAGAGGTGCTACAATTTCAATACAAGCTGTTCCTCACTTTGACCAATTACCGCCGAAAGAGGCAGAAGACGTTCTCTATAACAAATTAATTCCCGCTTGTGAAGCTCTAGGTATAATGCTTTCTTCTTATGGTAATCATGCTGGAAAAGGGAGTTCGAGTAGTGTAGAAGAATATCACCGAGAAAAAGCCGACCACAAACTTTTCAATGTAAAAAGAATTCAACAAGTATATGCTTCTTTAGGAGACATTGTTAGAAGTACTAAAAAATCTAGAACATGGTCTTATGTATTAAAGGATATAGTTGGAGTACACCCTTCCCAAAATGAATATAATTATATTTCTCATGGAGACTTAATTGCTGCAATGTTACTTAGCGGCTTCGATGGCAGGTTTGGAAAGAAAACTGAACGTATGGGGGTGAATTGCGAGTTTAAAGTAGAAGCAAACTAGCTCTCAAAATTCAAACCTTCCCGTTTTTCGGAGCTCCAGAGTATGGGGCCTATTTATGCAGCGCTAAAGAGAAAAATAATACCAACTCAGAAAAATAAAGTGAAGAATTAGCGCTGGGATTTTCAAGGAGACTTTAAACGCATGTCAGCTAGTGCCCCCTTTTAGGAAGTGGGCTTTATTAAACATGGAGATTCAACCCTATCTACTCCCCTTCACTCGGATGAAAGTTAGGAGATAGGGTTGTTTTTCCTATCCTTTGGATTTTAATTGTATAAATAATTTGTCTTTATGTAGTATTGCTGCATGAATTTTCAAGCAACGCTTGTTGTCGTAACTCTTTGGACTTTTATGGTAGATGCGAAGCCTTATGGATCATGGAGGTCTCCTATTACCTCGTCAATGATTGTCGAATCAGCGATTAAGCTCGGCGAAATTGTGATGGATGGGGAGGATCTTTATTGGAATGAAATGCGCCCAGAGGAAAAAGGACGATCAGCGATTGTCCGTTGGACAGGTGAAAAGTGCGAAGATGTTTTGGATAGACCTTACAATGCTAGAACCCGTGTTCATGAATATGGTGGAGGGTCTTTTACCGTTCATGCTGGCACAATCTATTTTTCTAACTTCAAAGATCAAGGTTTTTATCTCAGGAATGAGGAGGGAGAAATCACTCCTATTATTACTGAGAAAAATAAGCGGTATGCGAGTCCCGTTTTTGATGAGAAACGAAACTTTCTATATGCAGTGGAAGAAGAACACCGCTCCAAGCAGGATGTGATCAACCGCTTGGTGAAAATTGGAAGTGGGGTTAAGCCTCTTCATGAAGGGCATGATTTCTACTCGATGCCAACCTTGCACCCCAACGGAACACGCCTCGCTTTCATAACTTGGGATCATCCGAATATGCCATGGGACGAGTCAACTCTGTGGATGGGAGAATTGACGAGTGATGGGAGTTTGATCAATGTCCAAGAGATTGCCGGCGGGAACAAGGAATCGGTTTTTCAGCCAATGTGGTCCCCTAACGGCACCTTTTACTACGTTTCTGATCGCAGTGGCTATTGGAATATCTATCGAGAGGATGGAGAGTGTTGCTACTCGATGAAAGCTGAGTTTGGTCAACCCTTATGGGTCTTTGGGATGAGCAATTATGGCTTTTTGGATGATGGACGGATTGTTTCTGTTTACACCCAGAAAGGAAGCGATCATTTGGGGATCATAGATCCCGAAAGGCAAACTTTAGAAACGATCGACCTCCCCTTCACTAACTATGGAAGCTTTAAGGTCGCAGGAAATGTCCTTTATTTTACTGCGGCATCGCCAACCCTCCACGTTTTAGCAAAATTTGATGTGAAGAAGGGAATATTAGAGCGGATTCGCCTCTCTAAAGAGATGGAAATTGATCCAGGTTACCTTTCGCTCCCTGAAGCTTTGGAGTTCCCAACAGAAAATGGAAAAGTAGCCTATGGCTTTTACTATCCCCCCAAAAATAAAGAGTTTGAGGGAACAGATCTCCCTCCCCTAATTGTAAGGAGTCATGGAGGCCCTTCTACCCATGCTTTTCCCGCTTTAAATTTAGAGATTCAATTTTGGACAACGCGCGGAGTTGCCTTTTTGGATGTCAACTACGGGGGGAGTACTGGCTATGGTAGGGAATATCGGGAGCGCCTCAAGGGAAATTGGGGAATTGTCGATGTTGATGATTGTATCAATGGTGCGCTCTATCTCGCAAAAAATGGACGTGTTGATGAAAATCGGATGGCAATTAAAGGGAGAAGTGCTGGTGGCTACACAACACTTGCAGCACTCACTTTTAGAGATGTTTTCAAAGCCGGCGCGAGCTATTATGGCATCTCAGATTTAGAAGCTTTAGCCCATGATACCCATAAGTTTGAATCACACTATTTAGATGGGCTTATTGGTCCTTATCCAGAAGAAAAAAAGCGTTATGTCGCGCTTAGCCCTATCCACCATACAGATAAGCTCTCTTGCCCTCTTATTCTGTTTCAAGGAGCTGACGATAAGATTGTCCTTCCTAATCAAGCAGAGATAATGTTTGAAGCGCTTGATAAAAAGCAGATTCCTGTTGCCTACATTTTGTATGAGGGAGAGCAGCATGGCTTTAGGATGGCAAAAAATATAAAAAAATCACTCGACTCAGAACTCTACTTTTATGGAAAGATTCTTGGGTTCAAACCGAGCGATGAGTTAAACCCCATTACAATCCATAATTTAAAGCCCAAATGAAAAGCCTCTTTTTTTATAGTTTAGTGTTTTCTTCCTCTCTCTTTGCGATTCAAGAAGGGACTTTTGCTGAATATCAGGAAGCTCAGCAAAAGAGTCAAGAAGCTGAGATTCAAGAAAGCTATCAAAATCCCCTTCTAAAAGAACTCAAAGCTCCGACCAAAGAAAAAGAATTGACTCTTCAGCAACAAGTTGTTGATTACTTTGGGACTTTTGTCACCTCTTCTCCTTACCCTGGGGTTCGTGCAACCTTTGAAGGGAATGAGCTTATGTCCAGCCTCTCCAGCGTAAATAAAGATCTGCAGCTCCTTCTAGAGTTGAAACAGGGGAATGAATTCATGGCCAAAAAGGAGATCCCTTACCCCAAAAATCCCCGCATCTTTATCAGTGGTGAAATCGAGTTCACAGGGTTCATTCAAAGGGAAGCAACAGCGCGCCTTGCAAGCGATCTTGACCTAACAGATGCAGAGCTTGATTTTCTAATTGTGATGGCCCCTTGGCTCTACGGCTTTATCAGCTTTGAATATGATAACTCTGTTGATCCTTCGCTAAGTAGTAGCCGAATTCAAAACTCACGAATCAATGGTGATTCTATTTTCATTACTTTTGGAGATTTGGCTAACCTCCCTTGGTATGTAACGATTGGACAAACCTATGTCCCTTTTGGTCAATATACGACATACAATGCTGTCCACAATCCCTTAACAAGAGATCTATTCCGAACCATAGCTCGTGATGTTGCACTTGGCTTTTTTAATAACACTTTTCAAATTGCTCTATATGCTTTCAAGGGAGACAGTTACGCCGATTCTGGAAATAATGTAAACAATTATGGAGGAAACTTTGGCTATCATTTCACTATCAAGGAATTTGATGGAAAGATTGGTGTAGGGCTTATTAGAAATGTTGCCGACTCATTAGGAATGCAGGCCGCCTTTGGCGATCCTAGCAATACAGAGCAACTGCATAAAGTTGTGCCAGGGCTTAATGTAAACCTTAACTTCACCTGGAAAAACTGGAATCTGATTGGAGCCTATAGCCAATCTCTTCGCCCTTTTGATCTCCGTGATGCCTCTTTTAGTCGCAATGGAACCTCTTTTATAGGGGCAAGACCTAAAGCTTTTGACGTTGAACTTGCCTATTCCTTTAATATTGCCAAACGTCCAAGTTCTGTCGCTTTTTCTTACTCACGGAGCTATAAATCTCTTGGTTTTAATGTTCCTAAAGAGAGGATGACTCTCACCTGGGCCTGCTACATTTTCCGAGGTAACCTTTTCAGTGTCGAACTCAACTCTGATAAACTCTACGATAGAAGTAATCGGGCAGGAGGAAACATTGTCACGGGAAACCCCTACTTTATCGACCCCTCCAATCTAGGTCACCGCGATTATGCACTATCCGTTGATTACCTCTTCTATTTCTAACCCTGAATAGGCACTTGTATTAGGTTAATTTTGTTTAAAGAATAAGAAAACCTAATTGTTTAAAAACAAAGGGCTTAAGATTTTTGATGTTTTCATCTTTTGTCATTTTTAGTCAATGTCATGCAAAAATTTCTACTTTGTAATTTATTATCCTTGTTATAGTTGGAACTTCTTTAATCATTAATGTTCATAAAAAGCATGAAACAGAAGATACTTGTACTGATAACTCTCCTTTCTCAAATCTCCTATCCTCTCTATTCAAATGAAGAGCTCCATTTTGAACTAACCCCTCCTGAATCTGAAGAGCGAGCGATCACAGTCAATTTTCAAGATGTTTCGATGCTTGAATTCTTAAGGTTTGTCAGTCAGATTGCTGAAGTGAACTTTATTTATGATGAGAAGATCTTGGATTTTAATATCAGCCTTGTCACAGGAAAAGCGACAAATCCTGAAAAGATTCTGGAAATCATGGTGGAACTCTTAAATCAACAAGGGATCAAGACTGAAGAGAAAGGAGAATATTTCCTCGTCGAGAAAATGGAAGAGTGGGAGCTTGAAGAGCAAAAGATGGGGAAGCTAGCTAGATATAAAGGTCGGTCAGGAAGAAAAGAGGAAATCCGGACTGTCAGCGACCAAAGAGGGACTCAACTTCTCCCCTTTCACGAGTTTCAAAAGAAGGGAGATTTTCATGTTTACAAACTCCAGTACCACGTGGGTGGAGAAATTCTGACGGCGATTAAGAATATCTCGACAACTTTAAAGCATAGCCCCAGTGCATCTAAGTCTCTGATTCAGGCAATTGATTCGATGCAATGGGTCCAATCGACAAACTCTCTCCTCTATTCTGGCAGTGAAGATGGTATTGATGAACTGACAGAGCTTATCCTAACCCTCGATGTTCCGAAAAAACAGGTCTTTATTGAAGTGCTCGTTATTGAGACTGATGTAAGGAAGGGACTCGAGTTTGGTTTGGAATGGGGCGCTGGCGGACAATACCGGGATAAATTTGGGTATGGATTGGGTAATTTCCCTGCTTCTCCAAAGCAGGCTCCTTTTGCAAAAACTTTGCAAGGGATCAATGCAACAAATACCCCGACGGGAACGGATCAGTTCCCTCTTGGTCGAGGGTTTGATCTTGGAGTGATCGGGGATATTATCCTACATAAGGGTATGAGCTATTTCTCTCTTGGGACTCTAGTCTCTGCCCTTCAAGCTGATGGGGATAGCACCATTGTTCTCAACCAAAAGATTATCACTCAAGACAACAAGCCTTCGAGAATTTTTGTCGGTGATAATATTGCATTTACTGGATCAACGGTTGAAACAATTGGTGCCTCTCAGCAAACATCAGCAAACATTGAGTATCGCGATGTGGGAGTAAAACTAAACATTACTCCCCTTCTTGGTGATGGCGATATGATCACACTTGAGATCTCAGAAGAAATCACCGATGTCATCCCTAATCTAAATCGGGTAGCTAGCTCAGGAAATGGAATCAACACCACAAAGACCGACATGGCAACACAAGTCCATGTTCCCGATCAAAGTTTCTTAGTCCTTAGTGGAATGATACGGAATACAAAAAGACATCACAAATCAGGAGTCCCCTGCCTGGGTGGTCTTCCTCTTATTGGTGCTGCCTTTAGCAAGACAACCTCTGAAGATGAAAAGCGCAATGTCATCGTCTTTGTCCGTCCCCAAATCATCCATTCTGGACACGAATATAAAAATGTGACTGCTTTCCAGGAAAACCAGTTCAAAAATGAAGCTTCTTACCCCAGAGATTTCCAAGAGGGGGTCAATATGCTTAAACAAGAAAGGATCGTTTATGGAAAAAATGAACCCAACCCAGAGCAAACCAGTCTTACAGCAAGCACAGACAATCAAAGCTTGTGATCCAGTCCCTTTTAAGACCTTTTTAAATCGGTTTAATGAGAAACAGAGAAAGCAATTCTTAAATAATATGACCCGCCATTTTACCCATCTGATTACCCGCCATATGCGGAAAATGAAGGAAGCATCACAAAGAATACGAGAGTCTTTCAAAAAAAAATAATTTCTTTGTATCCTCCTATTCAGCGCTCAAAACTGCCATTGAGAATTTTCGGATAATTTAATCTCAAATAATTCTATGTAAGCAAGTTGTAATTTACGCGAAACAGCAAAAATGCTATTTTGCGTAAATTAAAACCATCTGTTATACTTACGCGAAACAGCAAAAATGCTATTTTGCGTAAAGGTAACTTATGAATTCACATCTTTTTATTGGGAGAAAAGCCCCTTTAGAAAAGCTTAAAAAGCTCTTTCGAAAGAAAACCGCAAGTCTTGTCGTTGTTCGGGGGCGTCGCCGCATAGGAAAAAGTCGACTGCTCGAAGAATTTGCAAAAAAAGAAAAGTTTTATCTTTTTACGGGACTCCCACCTACGCCCAAAACAACACCTCAATCACAACGGGAAGAATTTGCAAGGCAATTGAATGAAAAAACAGGAATTGGGGGGTTAAAAGCAAATGATTGGGGGGATCTTTTTTCTCATCTTGCAAAGCATACATCTAAGGGTAGGGTGATTGTCCTTTTGGATGAGATTTCCTGGATGGGTTCTTTAGACCCAGATTTTTTAGGAAAGCTTAAGATAATGTGGGATACACAGTTTAGTAAGAATCCCAAATTGATCCTTGTCTTGTGTGGATCAATATCTTCATGGATTGAGAAAAATATCATTAGCAGCACAGGGTTTTTTGGTAGAATTACTCAGAAGATTTATCTCGAGGAACTATCGCTCCCCAATTGCAATAAAATGTTAAACTCACTTGGATTTAAAGGATCTCTCATGGAAAAATTCTTGATTTTATCCATAACGGGAGGGGTTCCATGGTATATAGAGTTGGTGAATCCCGCTCTTCCAGCTATAGAGAACATTAAGCAGCTCTGTTTTGAAAAAGAGGGAATCTTATTTGATGAGTTTCGACAAATTTTCCATGATCTTTTTGGGTCTAGAGGAGAAATCTACCAAAAAATTGTGCGGCAATTGGTCGGGGGTTCCAAAGATTACAAAACAATTGCCGATACACTTGAATATTCAAGTGGAGGCCCTTTAAGTGATTATTTACAAGATCTAACGCTGTCGGGTTACATCGAAAAAGACTATACATGGTCGATAAAAACGGGTCGTGAAAGTCGTTTGGCCCATTATCGTCTTTCTGACAATTACCTCCGTTTTTACTTTAAAAGTATTGAGCCCAATAAAAACAAAATTGAAAAAGGACATTTTATCCGTGCAACACTCAATATTCTTCCTGGATGGGAGAGTATGGTAGGGCTCCAGTTTGAGAATTTAGTACTTAACAATCGCTATTTAATCCTTCAACATCTCCGTCTTGCCCCCACAGATATTGTTTATGATAACCCCTATTTCCAAAGAAAGAACACTAAACAGAAAGGGTGTCAGATCGATTATCTGATTCAAACCCGCTACCAAACGCTCTATCTGTGCGAGATAAAGTTCTCGAGAAACGAAATCTCTCCTAAAGTCATTGAAGAGGTGAGAGAAAAGATCGAAAGGCTCTCGCTGCCAAAAGGGTTTTCCTGCCTTCCAGTATTAATCCATGTAAATGGATATAGCCCTAAAATCGATGAAGCGTCCTTTTTTGTAGAAACAATCAACTTTTCCAGTTTAATGAGTTGAACCTAGGCAATGTTTGGAGCTCTCTAAGGGCCCGCCATATGCGGAAAATAAAGGAAGCATCACAAAGAATGCGAGAATCTTTCCAAAAAAAATAATTTCCTTGTATCCTCCTACTCATGTCTTCGGTAAAAAGGATCTTTCCTGTACTTACAGTCCTCTTTCTAGGATACCTAGGTTTTTCCCTCGCGATTCCCCTCTTCCCTCCCCTTTTTTTAGATCCTACACATGCTTTTCTTCCCGTTGAAACGACAAAGGAACTGCGGCGGATCCTTTTAGGGATTCTCTTTGCGATGTATCCCATCGGACAGTTTGTAGGAGCCCCTCTCCTTGGAAAGCTCTCTGATAAGTTTGGTCGCAAGCCGGTCCTTTTGATCTCCTTAATGATCGTCATACCCGCCTATATTGGGTCAGCTCTTTCTGTTCTCTATGTCCTCCCCCCTCTCTTATTTGTTAGCCGCTTTTTAAGCGGCCTTCTAGAGGGAAATATCGTGATTGCTCAAGCTGCGATTGCAGATATTAGTGAAGATGCTAAGACAAAGACAAGAAACTTTGGTTGGCTTGTTTCTCTAAGTAGCACTGCTTTTTTCTTTGGTCCCTTGATAGGAGGTAAGCTTGCTGATTCAACGATCATCAGCTGGTTTCATTTTGATACCCCTTTTTGGTGCGCTGCAGGTTTAACTGTTATTGGATTCTTTATTGTTCTTACCCTCTTTCGTGAAACGCACACCCCTGATCCTGAAATTGAAGTTTCCGTAAAGGCCATTACAAGAAGTTTTACTGAAGGATTAAAATATAAGAGGCTCCGCGTTATTTACTCATCGAATCTTTTTGTCTTTCTAGCGATTTTCTTCTTTTTGAACTTTTTTACCGCCTACCTTGTGAACCGGTTTCATTTTTCTGTGGCCCGTCTCGGTGAAGTCAATGCCTATCTATCTATCCCTTTTATGATTGCCCCCATTTTCTTTGGGATGTTTGCTAAATGGTGGACCTCCAGACAAGCGATGCGCCTCGGGTCCCTTTTTCTTTGTATCTCCTACCTTATCTTCATTATGCCAGAGTCACCATGGGCTCTTCTCGTTACTTTGGTTCCCCTGGGGTTTTTCCAATCAATGGGATTTGCCTTTCCAGCCATTATGGTCTCAGATGCAGTGAGCAGCCGTTTTCAAGGGCAAGCACTTGGAACAAACCAGTCGCTTCAGGTTTTTGCAGAAGCCTCAACAGCGTTAACCGGTGGATTTATTATGGCTGTTGCCAATAGCCTTCCCATTTATTGTGGAGCTGCATGCGCCATCATTGCAGCACTTATTCTATTTATTAAGCCGGCTGTGGGACAACAGGGATCTTCACCCTCTTCTTAAAGAAAAGGGCAAGGAGCATGAAGATAAAGAATGTCCACCCCGCAATCCAAAAGAGGTCATTGATTGAAAGCATATAGGCCTGTTGCCATGCCATATTGTCAACAACTTGAAGTGCCGATTCACCTGTAATATTATAACTATTTATATCAGCAAATAACTCTTTGCTTACAGGATTGTAGGGATTGATGAAATCAACAAGATTGCTATGATGATGGGTTGCTCTTCTCTCCCATGTCGTAACAAAGATTGAGGTTCCAACTCCTCCCATCAGTATTCTAAGGAAGTGAAAGATTCCCTGCCCCATCGCAAGTTTCTCAATGGGAACCCGAGCAAAACTAATCGCTGTAAGGGGGGCAAGCCACGTGCAAATCCCTACTCCAAAATAGAGTCGAGAAAGGGCAACTTTACTAAAAGTAATTTGGGTCGTAAAAGTCGTAAAATTTAGAAGAGCAAGACCATAGATGAAGAAGGAAAGCATTATGAGATACTTAAGACGGACACGATCCATGAGCTTTGCAACCAAAAGTACTGTACAGAAAGGAACAATCCCCATTGTTGATACAGCAAGCCCTGCTAAGTAAGCGGTATATCCCATCATCTCTTGAAGCCAAAGGGGGGATATCACGATCGTTCCAAAGAGGAGCAAATAAGAAAGAGCTGTCATCGCGGTCCCTAGTGCAAAGTTCCGATTCTTAAACATCCGTAGGTCGACAATAGGGTTTTTGATGTTCAACTCCCAAATAAGGAGGAAGGTAAATGAGACGACAGAAACGATCGTTAAAATCCAAATGAGGTTTGAGCGCCACCAATCGAGTTGTTGCCCTTGGTCAAGGATAACTTGAAGGGTTGACACCGCAAAAGCTAGGAGGATAATTCCCACCTTATCTACCTGAATCTTCTCAATCACAGTTTCTCGATCTTTATAAATAGAACGGATAATAAAGGTGCAAAAAATCCCAATAGGGATATTGATAAAAAAGATCCAGGGCCAGGAGTAGTTGTAAGTAATCCATCCTCCTAAAATGGGTCCCGCAATCGGCCCAACGATGGCAACCATATTCCAAAGAGCAAGGGCTAAATTCTTTTTTTCCTTTGGGAAACTCATGATCATTAAACTTTGTGATAGAGGAATGAGAGGTCCTGCCACAAAGCCTTGGATGAAGCGCATGATGACTAACATATTAATGCTAAAGGACATTCCACAAGCCCATGAAAACAGGGTAAATAAAAAAACAGAGACAAACATCACTCGGATCGATCCAAAGCGCCGTGTAAGCCACCCAGTTAAAGGGAGGCAAATCGCATTACCCACCGCAAACATCGTAATCACCCAAGTCCCATCATTGACGCTAACTGCTAAATCCCCTGCAATATAGGGAATCGAAACGTTGGCAATAGAGTAGTCAAGGACCTGCATGAAGGTGCAGAGAGAAAGAGCAATAGCTCCAATAAAAAGGGTGAGTCCAACAAGAGGTTTATGGTTCATAATTTCCAGTATTTTCCTGGATGATTTGTTCAATGATTGGATAGACCCCCTTTTCTTGTTCTCTATAAATCTTTGTTTTGTAGATCGGCTTAGCGCGGCGAGGCTCTGAAAGCATTTCACTGGAGGTATCATGGATGTCGACTGTCACATCCATCGATAGACCAAGCCAAAGGGGATTGTTCTTAAGCTCTTGAGGATCTAAGCTGACACGGACAGGGACCCTTTGAACGATTTTAATCCAATTCCCCGTTGCATTTTGTGGAGGAAGAGCAGAGAAAACGCTTCCGGTTCCTGGATTGATTCCAATAATTTTTCCAAAGAAAACAACACTACGCCCATAGAGATCAGATTTCATCTTCACACTTTGCCCAATCCGCACTTTTGCAAGCTGTGTCTCTTTATAGTTAGCATCGACCCAAAGCTCATCTAAGGGAATTAAAGCAAGAAGAGGCTCAGAAAGGTTCACATATTCCCCAAGCTGCGCTGATCGCTGAGCAACATACCCGCTCATGGGAGCTAAAATAGCACAACGCTGCAAATTGACATAAGCATCTTTAACACTATCTGCCCCCCGTTTCACATTCGGATGAGTGGAAACGGTTGTGTTTTGAACCTGGGCAATCGCCGACTGAAGAGCATGGTAAGTTTCTTTACGACTAGATAGTGCGCTAACATAAGCGGCTTCAACATGCTCAAACTCTTCCTTAGAAACACCCCCAACTCCTACTAAGTTGACTCGATTTTGATAATCTTTCTCTGTCTTAAAGAGCTCCGCATCTTTTTGCTCAAGTTCTGCCCGAAGCTCTTCTACTCGGATAAACATCTGAACAACACTTCGAACAGTTTCTGCTAAGTCATTTTTTGCCATTTCAAAAGCAAAACGGTAATCGGTCTCATCAAGCTCTATAAGGACTTGTCCCTCTTCAACATAATCGGTATTATCAACATTAATCGACGTCACAATTCCAGGAACCTGAGGAGTCAGCTCCACCATATTGCCATTCACATAAGCATCATCGGTGTACTGCTCAAAGCGGAGGACCTTTGCCCAGTAGATAAAGACGATCACTCCAATCAGGAGAAACCCCGAAGCGGTAAAGACTAAAATCTTATTCCGCTTTTTATTGTTATTCTCAGTCGGTTGTTGTTCCATACCCACCACCTAAAGCTTTTATTAATAGTAAAACGCTCAAATAACGCTCATTTTGGATTCCCACTTCCTTTGTAGCCTCATTCATGACATCGATCTGACTATTTAAAACGGTCAAGTAGTCGTCCACGCCATTTTCATACCTAGCAAGGGTAAGCTCTGAAATATGAAGGATATGGTTAAATGCCGCCGACTCGAGACGAGCCTCCTCTGTCTTTGTCTCCAAAATTTTGATCTGGTCAGAAACTTCTTTTGCTGCCCTTAAGACTAAAGAGTTATAGTCATAAACCGTTGCATCATACAAAGCATACTGCTCATTAAGCTCGGCAGTAAGTCTTCCACCAGTAAACAGTGGAAGGCTAATCGCTGGATTAATGGCCCCTGCAAAATTGTCGACAGAAAAAAGACTGTTCCAATGAAGGCTCTGCAGACCAACAAAGGCTTTTAAATTAACATTGGGGAAAAAAGCAGATTTTGCCGCTTTGATGAGATAGGCTGCTGACTCCACTTTCCAAATTTGTGCCATAAGGTCTGGGCGACGTGCTAAAAGATTAAGAGGAATGTCCTCTGGAAGAGGAAAGGGGCGATCAAACGAAAGGGTTGGAAAATGAATTTCTGTAGAATCATCAGGGCTTAGTCCCATTAAGATTTTTAGCTGAGTCGCGCGAATCGTAGCCTCCATTTCATAAATAACTACAGCCTCTTCTACTTCTAAAAGGCGAGCCTTAGCAGCATTCACAACGATTTCGTCATCAATTCCATAATCTCGTCGAAGCTCTGTAAGTTCTAAATAAAGCTTCCTAGCAGCCATTAAATCGCGGCTAATCTGAAGATCCATGAGATTTTTTCCATAATTGATATAACTTTCAGCTAAGGTTGTTGTGATCATGAGAAGAGACTGAGACATTTCGGCAGCTTGCGCCCTTGCTTGCCCGATTGCTGCTCGATATTGATTCCGATTTTTTCCAAATAGATCGATTTCGTATTCGAAATTCAAAGATAAGTGGATTTCATTAACAACGGCAGGAACTGCAGAAGGGGGAAAACGGACAAGCTCATCTTTACTAAGGTGTTGGTAGTCGTCCTCAAAGGAGGCGCTCAATTGAGGGAGGAGAGGCGCCCGAGCTTTCCTAGCAGCTTCATCCGCTGCCCTTACACGATAAACAGCCGCAATGAGATCAGGGTTATTTTCAATTGCTTTCTCCATCATCTCATCAAGCTGATCATCTTTAAATACCGCCCACCAGTTATAGGCTGGCCATTCTCCCTTAGTAAAATCAGGAGTTTCCAAAGCTGAATCAATAGCAGAGGTGACCCCAGCTGTTTCTACTACTCCTGGTTCATTATTCCTTTTTTTTAAAGCAGCACAACTTTCAAATAAAAAAGGCAATAAAACCCACACGGGTAAAATTAACCGAAAAATATTTAGCAATCTCATAATTCTCTAATAAAGGAGAGTGGTTTTTTCTAGTATCAAAATTTCATCAATGCTTTAATAAGGATATGCACCACAAGTTATTTCATAAGAAAAAAAACCTCCCTCTTCTTAAAGCTTATCGATGTGGAATTGAAAGAGAATCGCTCCGAATTGACACATATGGAAAGCTTTCAAAAACGCCCCATCCAAAAGATTTAGGTGCTCCCTTAACGCACCCTTATATCAGCACTGATTTCAGTGAACAACAAATCGAATGGAATACTCCCCCTCTTAAATCTTTTCGCACTGCAAAGCACTTTCTTAAAGAGATCATTCAGTTTTCCCTCAAAAATATGAACGGAGAGCTCCTTTGGCCTTTTTCTATGCCTCCTCATCTGGATCATTTTGAAATCGCCCATTATGGAACATCCCATGAAGGAAAGAGAAAAAAAGTTTACCGGGAAGGACTGAAAAAGCGGTATGGGATGAACCTTCAGATGATTTCAGGGATTCACTTTAACTTTTCTTTCGACCAAAAATTTTGGAAAAAACTCCATACTTATGACCATTCACCCCTCCCTCTTCAGGAGTATATCAATGAAAAATATTTGGGTATCATCCGAAATTTCTTAAGAGAAGGGTGGCTCCTTACCTATCTTTTTGGCTCATCCCCAGCGATGGATCCGAGCTATAGCCCCCTTCCCAAAAACTTCAAAAAAGAGAGCGACTTTTATTATTCTCCTCATGCAACTTCTCTTAGAACCAGCCATCTTGGCTACTATAGTCGAGTTCAAAACCAACTGGCCATCTCTTTTAATGATCTCGATACCTATCTATCTGAGATGAAAAAAGCCTTGTTAACCCCCAAGAAAGAATATTCCACCATCTCCACGCAGTTAAACGATCATATTCTTCAAACTGAGAACGAACACTACGCCCGGATCCGACCTAAAAGATCCCCTCATAAAGGAGAATCCCCCTTAGAGGCTCTTGAAAAAAGGGGGGTTGAATACTTAGAAATCAGAGCAATTGACCTCGACCCCTACCACGCTATCGGCATGAATTCAGACCATATTCACTTTCTCCATCTCTTTCTCTTGTACTGTCTTTTTAAAAAGAGCCCAAAGCTCACAAAAGAAGGGCAACGATGTTTAACCCGCAATCAGAATAACGTCGCATTAAACGGAAGAGACCCCAATCTTATCCTCACCTGCCCAAGGAATATTTCCTTAAAAAATTGGGCTAAAAAGATTCTCAAAGAGTTAGAACCATTATCTGGGCTTTTAGGGTACGAAAAAACTCTTGCCCTTCAAAAAGAAAAAGTGAAAAACCCAAATACCTCACCTTCAGCGCTCATTTTAAATGATATAAAGAATCATGGCTTTCAAGAGCTAGGACTATCTCTTGCAAAACTGCACCAAAAAGCATTTTACGAAAAGAAAATCTCCCTAAAAAAATATCAATCCTTTGAAGCTCTTGCCAAAAACTCTCATATTCAAAATCAACGATTGGAAACCGCCTCTAAGATCCTTGTTGAAGGATATGAAAACTTCGAACTCTCCACACAAATTCTCATTCGAGAAGCCCAAAAGCGGGGGGTAAAGATTGAAGTTCTCGATAAGGAAGATCAAGTCCTCCGTTTCTCTAGAGGTAGACACATCGAATATATAAAAGAAGCAACGAAAACATCAAAGGACTCTTATATTACCCCCCATCTTCTTGAGAACAAAGAGGTGACAAAAAAAATCCTCTATCAAAAAGGGTTTAATGTTCCAATAGGAAAAGCATATTCCACAATAGAGTCTGCTTTGACAGACTACTCAATCTATCAAAAACAAAAAGTAGTTGTGAAACCGAAAGCGACTAACTTTGGTTTAGGAATCTACTTTATTCATCCAGGAAAGAAAAAAGAGTACGCCTCTGCTGCCCAAAGTGCTTTTTCCTATGGAAATTCAATTATAGTGGAGAAATTTTGCCCTGGAGAAGAATTCCGCTTTTTAGTGATCGATGGAAAGGTTATAGGGGTTGCAAAGAGGGAGCCTGCTAATGTGGTTGGAGATGGAAAACAATCAATCAAGGAGCTGATTCATGAAAAAAACTACGACCCCTCCTATTATCGCACCCCAAAAACATTCATCCACCTTGGCCCTGAAGAAAAAAAAGTACTTCATGCTCAAAGCTTGGCTGGATCAAATATTCCTAAAAAAGGAAAAAAGATCTATCTCCGCCATAACTCCAATATATCTACAGGTGGAGACGCTCTTGACATGACCGACCTTGTCCATAAGGGATACCATAAAATAGCCGTTAAAGCGACTAGAGTCTTCAACGCCAAAATTTGTGGCGTTGACATGATCATTCCCTTCCCTAAACAAGAGCCGAATAGAAGGAACTATGCCATCATTGAATTAAACTATAACCCTGTACTCTTTATTCATGACTACCCCTATCGGGGGAAAAGGCGGGATGTTGCAGGCCCACTTCTTGATCTCCTTGGCTACTCAAAGTAAGCGTATCGGAAATCAATCTCATAGAATGATGACATATAAACACCCTTGAGATTTTTATTGCTCAAGTAGTGAAGTCTACTAAAGCAAAGGGGAATTACAACCATTTCTTCCATGAGAACTGCTTCTGCTCGATGCATATATTCTTTCCGCTTTTCAGGGTCGATCTCATTATCTGATTTTTTTAGGAGCTCTTGATAAACAGGATGTTCCCAACGGCTCATATTCGTTGCGGAACTTCGATGCCTAAATGTATCGAGCATATAGATAGGGTCTTTTATCAAAGAGTTCCACCCCATTGCGCCAAACTGAAAATCTCCTTTTGACATCCGGTTAAAATGGACAGGCCAGTCGGCTTGATCAATTTCAATATGAAGACCTAGAGCTAAACTGAGTTGCTGTTGAACCTCTTGGATTGCAGGCGAAGTAGCGAACCTAGCCGACTCACAGATAACAACCTGAGGAAGCTCCTCAAGAGTGGTACCCATTTCTTCTAGTGCTAAAGATAAATGCTTCTTTGCAAGCTCGATATTTCCATCTTCAAAGTAAGGCTCTTTTTGAAGAGAAAGTTCTCCGTTCAATATCCCCATCGCAGGTTCTTCACCCAACTGAAAAATGTGCTCTGCAATACTCTTTCGGTCAATCGCAAAAGAAATAGCTTTTCGGAAATTCTTATTATCGAAAGGGGGTTTTTCAGTATTAACAAAAAACCAATCAAGACCATAGGCATCAATCACTTGAAGTTCCCCTTTTTCATATAAAACCCCTATCACGTCGATAGGAAGGGAATTAAAAGGAAAACCTACCCAATCAAGCTCTTTTTTTTGATATAGGAGATATTGGGTATTTGCATCAGGGAGAATTTGAATATGAATTCCTCCAATTTTCACACACTGTGCATCCCAGTAGTTCGGGTTGCTTTCAAGATAAATTTCAACTCCTTTTTTCCATCGCTTCAGTATAAAAGGACCATTATTTACAAAATGATCATTCACACCATTTGCCCAATGGGGATCTTCTAAATCAAACCTCTTATGGATGGGGGCATAAGTAGAACTGGCGCAGAGAGAAAGAAAATAGGGAGCGGGATGATCCAATTCGACTTCTAATGTTTTGTCATCAATCGCCCGAATTCCTACATCACCAATATCGACTTTCTTCTCAAGACAAGCTGATGCATTCTTTATCGTATAAAAGGTATAAGCTCCTGTCCGAGCATGAAGAGGATTGATCGACTTTTTCCAGGCATATTCAAAATCATGGGCTGTGACAGGATCTCCATTCGACCACATCGAGTCCCTTAGGTAAAAAGTATAAGTCTTTTGATCTTCAGAGATTGATACCGACTCTGCAACACCAGGAATAATCTCCCCATTTGGGCCAAGGCGCATGAGCCCCTCGTAGAGCATATTAATCACATGTACAGAAGGGTATTCATTGGAAATACGGGGATCTAAAGAGCGAACTTGTGATAGAATTGAAAGTTTGACTATATTGCCCTCTTTGGATTTCTCATGTTTTCTACCACATGAAAAAAGGAAAGGGATAAGGAGCAAAATAAAAAATGATTTTTTCATTATTTCAACGGGGTTATTAGTTTCATATCAGCCTTCCATTCTACTATACTAATACTGACATTTTCTACTGATGTTTGTTTGATGTAAAGAACTAAAAATAGGAAAGAAGACCTTTTCAAAAAAACACATGAACGTTCCCGAATGAAGAAATTAACAAAAGTGAATGGAAAAATCTTTATATTTTTACAGAAATTTAAAATTTTTCTCGCAGTAAATTGAAAATACTGGTAGCTTTTATTCAATCCAAACTTTGATTCTTTGGAAAATTTTGTATTCCTTTGGAAGTATATGATTTCAAACCAATCGACTAAAACCACACCTAACCGGATCTCAAAGTATCCACCAGGAAGCCTTAGAGAGCTATCCGCATTCTCTTTCCCCATCATTCTATCGACTCTCTCAGCAAACTTATTAGGTTGGTGTGATCGGTATTTCCTGTCCCTCTATTCTATTGATTCCTGGAAAGCTTTAACCGCAGCTACTAACCTAACCTTTTTTTTCCAGATTTCGCCGGTTATGATTACCTTTGTCTCCCAAGCATTTATTGGTCATTATAAAGGGGCGAATCAAGAAAGAATGATCGGGCCCTTTATTTGGCAAATGATCTACTTCTCCTTCCTCTCAATGATCCTGACATATCCCCTAAGTATCCTTAGTGAACTATATCTAAGTGGCATTGAGTCGGAATCTGGAGCCCTCCTTTATCTCCGCTATTTATCTGCGGCAAACTTTCTCTACCCCCTTGGGGCAACTCTTTCTGCTTTCTATTTGGGGAGGGGGAAGACTCGAGTTGTTTTTATAGCAAATTTTATCATTCAAGGAACAAATATTCTCCTCGATTATTTACTGATCTTTGGGATTCAGGGAATCCTTCCTCCCATGGGAATTAAAGGAGCTGCGATAGCAACCATTTTTTCGCAAAGCCTATACTGCTTTATCCTTTTTTCCCTATTTCTCAAAAAGAAATATTTTTCTCTTTATGCAACTAATATTAGACAAATTAATCTTCCCCTTCTCTGGGAAGGGCTTAAAACAGGCCTTCCAAGGACTTTTGGACGATGCATGGTTGTGGGGTCTTGGACTTATGCCTCTTACTATCTCATCCATATGGGGGGTGATTATTTTCTTGTCTATTCCTTTGGCGTCACGATATTTGGATTTTTTCTCTTTATTACTGATGGAATGGGCCAAGCCCTAATCACACTTACCTCTTATTCTCTGGGAGCAAATCAGGATGAAGTCTTCCATAAAATCCTCCGGACTTCACTTGGGTTTTTAGCCATCGTCTTATCTATTCTCGCTATTCCCCTCCTGTTCATGCAGGAAACAATTATCCATTTTATGATTAAAACCCCTCTCAGCCCCTCAACAATGCTCCTTCTCAAGGAGTGTTGCTTTTTCATATGGATTGGATGTTTTGCAAGTGGAGTCAATAGGATTGGTGTAGGATTTATTACAGCCTCAAGAGATACTCTATTCTATGCCATTTGTGTAACAGCGCTTTGGATTTCACTGTGCGTTCCTGCCTACATAGGGATCGAACTATTAGGATGGGCTCCAACTAAACTCTTCATACTTGATTCAATCAATGTCTTTATTACAGGGTCAATATTTATTTATCGGTTCCTCCGCTCTCCCTATAGAAAGCTGTCTACTCAAACAGTCTCAATCTAATGCCCCCAGTGCTACCTATTTCGCTGTATTGGCGTATAGGGTTGGCGTAGGTAGAGCTGAGCGCCGAGCCAAGCATTTTGCATCCCTTGGGAAAGGGCAAAACGGAGTAGATGTGTTAATTCTATAAGTTTATGCAGTGCTAAAGAGAAAATAGATCGCTCTCTCGGGTAAGGACGACAAACATTTGCAGGGCAATTTAGACAAGAAGGGATGAGATTGTCGATTGACTCATAGCCTCTTCCTCCTCCTCCTCCAGAAGCACCATTCATGTAATAGATCTCACCATTCTTTAAAAAAAGACGAACATTTCGATACTTAACTTTTCCATCAGCATCAACAAATGATAGAAAATAATGATCCTTGTCGAATCCTGTAGATAGAATGAATGTGAAAGGAGGATGCCCTTGAAGAAGTTTGGCACCTTCAGTAAATGAAACATCACCTCTCCATGCAGGATGTGATTCTATCCCACTTCCAAGCTGAGTAAATTTTGAAGGGTCTCTTCTCATTTTGCTGCTAGATTTTAACATAACTCCCTACCTCGGTAAAAATTCCTGAAAATTTAATCTTCCTTAAGAAAACTCTGGGAACAGATTAATAGAAGCTCAGATATAATGCAATATTTTTTCAAAATATTTGTTAAGACTACTTTAAGATTTGAAGTAAGCCTTGGAAAAATCAATATTTCCATTAGATGTAAAGGAGTTAAGAATAAGATTAGGTTTCTTAATCAACCATCCTGTTCCATAAAAAACTGGAATAACAACAGCCTCTTTGATAAGAATCAATTCGGCTTCCTTTAGAAATTCATTCCGTTTCGAAGTATCTATCGTAGAATCTGAGCAATCTAAATATTGCTGATATTTAGTACTTTCCCATCCTGTAAAGTTAACCTTTTCCTTAGCATACCTAAAAGATTGGAGAGTATAAATCGGATCATTGATCCAGGAGATCCAGTGAATCCCCCCTAGCTGATAATTCTCTGTCGTCATTTTTTTAAAGTGTGTTGCCCATTCTGCAGCTTCCACAACACACTTGATTCCAAGATTCTTTTCCCACTGTTTCTTTAAGCTCATCACATTTTTTTTATCAGTATTCGTGATTGACAGGTAAATGATTGGAAAGTCTTCAAGTTTCATCCCAAGTTCTTCGAGAGCTTCTGCAAAAATTTCCCTTGCTTTCTCCTCATCTTCATGAATGATAAATTCACTATCTTTACATTGACTGAGTTGGTAAGAAAGTGGGGTATACGCTTTGGTACTTCCGCCTAAATTCCAGTTGAGCAGCTCCTCTCTTTTAATCGCCATTGAAAAGGCCTTGCGAACTTTCATATTATTAAATGGGAAGTGGTTGACATTGAAACACTGCCAAAAAACACTTGGAGAGTGATAAGTAGAAATACGCTCTTTTAGATCGTTAATGTCAAGATTTCCCACAGGACACACATACGATCCAATACAGTCAAGTTGTCCATGATTAAACATTTGTACAGCTGGTTTGACCTTCACTCGATTGAAATTAATTAGATCGATCTTAATTTGATCCTTATTCCAGTAGGATAAAGTCTTTTGAAATTCAAAAACAGAGCTCCCACTAGGCTTCCTCTGATGAAAAGGGCCATTACAAACGAAATGCTCATCTTTTTGAGTTGACCAGTTGGGGTGCATGACATCAATTCTATGGTTTACTGGAGAATAAAGGGTATTAGCCGTTAGCTCTAAGAAATAAGGGGCAGGATTTTCTAATTCAATAACAAGTGTTTTATCATCCACAGCCGATATTCCTACCTCTTCTAGCCCTAGAGTCCCCTCTTTTGCAGCTTTCCCATTTTTGATGGGATAAAAAACGTATGCAAAGGGGGTTGAGAACCGTGGAGATAAAATTTTCTTCCAGGCATACTCAAAATCATATGCAGTCACAAGATCGCCATTAGACCACTTAGAATCTCTTAAGTGAAAAGTATAAGTCTTCTTATCTTTTGAGATTTCATAGCTTTTTGCAACAGCACACTCTGGAACTCCCTTATTATTAATTCGCATGAGTCCATCAAAAAGGAGTTTAACAAGGATTGACGAGTCCTGATCTCCTCCGATCCGCGGGTCAAGTGACACAATATCCATGTAGGGTATCTTAAGAACTTGAAGTTTCTCCTTTTCTGCTTGCCATTTTTTAAGGGTCCCCTTGATAGTCTCCTTAAAAAGCTTCTGCTTTTCAGGGTCACCTTCTTCATATAGAAAACTTAGGTAATGACTTCCTTCAAAAGAAAGTGATGAAGAGACAAGGGAACGAGCTTGCATTTGTATCTCAGCAAGGGCTTCCTCAACATAGCCTCGATAGTCTGGGTCATTTCCTCGGATAATTCCGATCATGGTATCTTCATCTTTATCAAATTGTAACAGGTAAGATTCTCCGTTTGAGTATTCCTTTTCAGTCATTAGTACAAAAAGCTCAAAAAAGAGACTCAGCGATTGAAGAGAGATCGTTGCCTGCGCCTCAATCGGGTTTAGAGAATAGAAAAAGTTTTCAAGAAGCTCTTGGCTTCTTGATGAGATATCTTGAAAAAGCCTTTTAAATTGTGTGAGAAGCTCCCCCTGTTTCACCATCATTCCCCCATTATAATCGCGGAGCTCTCCAATATATTTATTTAGGAAAGTAACGACTTCTTCTCGGGCAAGGTAAAGGTTAACGGAAAAATCCATCCGGAGAAAGGAGGGAAGTTTAGCTATTTGAAGACGAAAGACATTAGCCTCAATAGGTATAGTTTTATTGATGAAGCTTACAATTTGGACCCGTTCTAAAATAAACCGGATTCTAGAGTCGACATCTTTCAATAGGTCCTGAATAGGTTTTGTCCCCTCTTTCTTCACCCTTAAAAGGACAATGGTAAAGACTAAATCTTCCTGGGAGTGTTGGTCAAAGGTAATCATTATTTGAGGGAGGTCTTCACTGGATTTCAACTCGCGAGAAAGCATGAGGATATTTCTCATCGTCTCTTCTTCATTACGACCCATAAATAGCGATGGGACTAAGTGCTCAATTCCTTTTTTCAACTCTTCTTCTAAATTTTCTTTGAGCAGCTTCCTTTCTTCAAGAGTTAGTGGAGATCCATCTATTTTTTCCAGTTCTACATAACGGGCTGCAATGGGATTATTTATAATATCAGAATGGAACATTGAGCCAGCTACAATCCGGACATTTGGAAGGAACTTTTGAACCGCCCTTAAAACATGCTTTTCATTAAAAAATTCATATTGGTGAAAGAAGTTGAGACCGATAGCAAGGCCAAGAACTGGCTTCTTTCCAAAGGGGAAAGTAAGTTCTGTAGGCATAAAGCGGATTTTCATGTGCCGTTTTTCAGGAAAGGTATTAAATTCCCGATTTAAATGATTGCGAATCAAAAGAAAGGTTAAAATGATCCTTCCAATATGAGTATAAGATCTCTCTTCTCGAAATTCTTTGGTTGCATAAGCCTGCATGTAGGCTAATCTTTCAAAAATCATCTCATCAAACTCATCAGGGAAGCGATGCAGGAGTCGTATGAAAGATTCCCGAATTAGGTTCATTTTGTGGTCGAGAGGAAGGGCTTTTGTCTCAAAAAGAGCTTTTGCATAACGCCTTGCTGATTGAGCAGAGATAATTTCTCTTTTTAATAGAGGAAGATTTTCCTTTAGGAGGTTAGCCTCTTTCTTATTTTGAATCAAAACCTTTACTTCTCCAATAAAGAAAGATCCCTTGAGATAATGATCAAAATAGAACTCCATATGTTCAAATGAGAGAATTGTTGTTTCTTGATGTGGGAGGAGCCACCTTCTAATCATTCCAGATATAAAAGTCTCTGTTGGCAAGGAGCTTAAGGGGCTTATCAAAAAAAAGAGCGTTACAGCATCTGGAGGAGATTCAAAGCTACTCCACATAATCCATGGGATTGTCTCTTCGATCCATTTTCCGAGAGATTTTTTATCGACAAAAGGGAGGGGATCGGGAAGATATGAAAGGAGAATTCCCCGCATTTTGTCTATATGAGCCTGAAGATTCTTCGAGCGGTTGTAAAAAGGAAAGGCAGGTCGGATTGTCAAATCCTTTGCTAATTCAATCTTTTGATTGGAAAGGGCTTTAATTTCCATATGGCTAATATAACGAAAAGGATTATTTTCTAAAACTTTTCTTTCGCTCGAATCGGATCATCGCCAATTCAATAAGACGATCGAGAAGCTGTGGGTAAGGGATTCCACTCACCTCCCAGAGCTTTGGATAGAGGCTGATTGGGGTAAAACCTGGAATTGTATTCAGTTCATTTATTAGAAGGGTCCCATCCTTTTTAAGGAAAAAATCGACCCGAGCCATCCCCTCACACCGAAGTGCCTTAAAAGCCTTTTTAGCCAAAAATTGAACCTCTTTGATTTTAGCTGCGCTAAGTTTTGCAGGAAGAACAAAACGGGCACCATTTTCATCGAGATACTTTGCTTCATAGGAGTAAAATCCATGCATCGGGATGATCTCTCCAGGAAGAGAAACCTCAATATCTTCATTACCAAGAACTGAACACTCTATCTCCCTTCCGTCAATGTATTCTTCGATTAAAATTCTCTCATCATATTTAAACGCTTCTCTTATCGCTGGAAGAAGTCCCTTTTCAGTATGGACTTTACTAATTCCAACTGATGAACCTAGCTGAGCAGGTTTTACAAAAAGTGGTAGGCTAAATTCAGCGATAATACCCTTTTCATCAATGGGATCTAAGTGATGGAGGGTTAAGTGGTGGGGTGAAGGGAGGCCCCTTCCTCTCAAAATTGCTTTCATAATCCCTTTATCCATGCACATAGCGGAACTCAAAAGATTGGCTCCAACATACGGGAGGTTTGCAAGTTCTATAAGACCTTGAACTGTTCCATCTTCTCCAAAAGGTCCATGAAGAACTGGGAAAATCACATCCAAGCTTGTCTTTAGTGTACAGGGAGAGAAAAAGATTTCTCTCGCTGGAATTTTTTGAACAAGGAGAGGAAAATGGGGATCATTCTTTTTGAATGTGGGAAGGTAATTTTTCTTTAAAGAAAGGAGGAATTGATGAGAACTCAGAAAGTGCCAAGACCCCTTTTTATCAATTCCTATAGGAAAAACATCATATTTCATAGGATCTAGGTGTTCAATAACCGATTTAGCCGATTTGATCGAAATCTCATGTTCTGCTGATTGCCCTCCAAAAAGGACTCCAATACGAATTTTTGTTTGCATCGATAACCCAAGCTTTTCTATAGTTATAGCTTAAAATATCCCTGAGTGTCTAGTATGCAAAGTACTTTGCAGATAGTGAGCCAAATTTTGAGCGCAATCTGCTTGGTGAACCCCGCTCTAAAGGACGGGGAATCGTTTTGGGGAGGGGCTTCGTACCCCTCCCAAAATGGCGTTAAACTACCCGGCCCTAAAGGGCCAGGTTTTCCTTATCTTGATAAATACAAACTCACATGCCTTTTAGGGTAGGGTGTTTGTATTTTATAGCCAAATCGACTAAAAGAACCAAAAAGCGACCACAGGGAATTTTGCAATTGGCTCAAAAGTTTGAGTCAGATATTTTGGTAGAAGGATGAGAAAAACAGTTCACGAAATCGCAAAGTTTTTTAGGCATCACTCGATTAGAGATGATGCGATTACCCACGTAGCATTTGATAGTCGGAAGGTTCAAAAAGGGACCCTTTTTTTTGCACTTAGTGGTGAAAAAGTTAATGGCTATCAGTTTTTGGAAGAGGTTGCAGAAAAAGGGGGGGTAGCAGCGATTGTTTCAAAAGATTATGTGGGTTCTAATTTTGGGATGGAGCTCATTCCTGTGAGTGATGTGAAATGGGCTCTTCAAGAGCTTGCTAGGGGAGTGTTTAAAGAGAAAACCCCTCTTGTCATTGGTGTGACAGGAACGGTTGGGAAGACAACTGCGAAAGAGTTCCTTGCAACCATCCTTGCTGAAAAGTTTCGAGTGGCGAAAAGTCCTGGAAGTATGAACTCTCAGGTGGGGCTTCCCCTTACGATCCTTAATTGGAAAGGAGGGGATGAAATCTTTGTTTTAGAGATGGGAATGAGCCAAAAAGGGGAACTTAGTCGGTTGGTTGAAATAGCCCCTCCCCAGCTAGGCGTTTTAACGAAACTGAGTTTAGTTCATTCTGCCTTTTTTGATGACATCAAGGAGATTGCTGAGGCAAAGTGTGAGATGTTTCAGCCGAAGAGTATGGAGCATGCCTTTTTAAACCAGGATACGGAAGGGTTTGAAGCGGTGCGGAAGATTAAGGCCCCAAAAACATGGTTTAAAAAATGCGATCTTAGGGCCCCTTTTGATCAGCTCCAGCTTTTAGAAAATTTTGCCGCCGCCGTTTCTGTTGCCCGTTTTTTAGGGATGAGTGATGAGGAGATTAAAAGGGGAGCAAAAAAATTAAAACCGTTTGATCATCGAGGCGAAAAGATCGAAAAAAAGGGTGTTCTCTTTATCGATGACTCTTATAATGCTTCTCCAGTTGCATCTAAAGCAGCCTTCATAGGGATGCCTGAAGGGAAAAAACGGATTGCCCTTTTTGGGGCAATGAAAGAGCTGGGCGCTTTTGAGGAGGTAAGTCATCGCGAGGTGGCAGAGTGCGCCTTTCCTGTGATTGACCAGCTTCTTTGCGTTGGAAAAGAGTGTAGGCCAATGATAGAGGTATTTGAGAGAGGTGGAAAGCGTGCTGAGCTTTTTGAAGAGAAGGAAGAGGCGGCAACCCGTTTAAAGGAAGTGATGGAAGAGGGGGATGTAGTCCTGATAAAAGGATCAAACTCATTTAGATTATGGACGGTATTGGAGAATATCTAAGGAGATGATTTATTTGCTATTGCAACATTTGACTTATCATACGGCGATGAAAATTCCAGCAGTCTTTCTCTATGCATCGACACGGATGATCTTGGCTGCCATGACAACCCTCCTTCTAACCATTTTCATGGGGCCCCGGTTCATCAATAAGCTTTATGCTTTGAAGACGGGGCAGTCGATAAGGGTGGAAGATTGCCCGATGCTTGCAGAGCTTCACCAAAAGAAAAAAACGACTCCTACAATGGGGGGGATTTTGATTTTGGTTTCGATGTTAATTGCTCTCCTTTTATGGATGGACCTAAAGAGCTCATTTACTTTGATCCTCTGTTTAGCAACGCTGTGGCTTGGCTTTCTTGGAGGGATGGATGATTATCTCAAGATGAAGTATAAAAATTCGAAGGGACTTCCTGCTAAGAAGAAATTTGGATTGCAACTCCTTTTTGCAGGTTTATTAGGTCTTTATTTGCTATGGCCCCCTTTAAGTGAAGCGGTTAACTTTGGTAGTTGGTTTTCTCCTCCAGGGGGAAATTATGGGGAGTATTTTTTTCCATTCAAAAAGGGAGCGCTATTTATTTTGAGTGGAGCTGGGTTAATCTTAGCATTTATTCTTACGATGGTTGTAGTAACTGGTTCTTCCAATGCAGTCAATTTAACCGATGGTCTCGATGGTCTTGCCTCTGGTTGCATTATTTTAGTCTCCATCGTTTTCTCGATCTTTGCCTTCTTATCCAATAATAGAGAAATGGCCCGTTACTTAAACATTCCCTATATTGAAGGATGTGCAGAGATTGGAGTTTATTTATGCGCAACAGCAGGAGCGTGTTTAGGATTTTTATGGTATAATGGTTATCCTGCCCAAGTTTTTATGGGTGATACCGGCTCTCTCGCTCTCGGTGGGATCTTAGGAACTGCCGCAGTCTTAATGCGGCGAGAATTTTTACTTGCCCTTGTAGGAGGTATCTTTGTTATCGAAGCCGTTTCTGTGATTTTGCAGGTTCTCAGTTACCGTTATCGGAATAAAAAAAGAGTGTTTCGATGCGCCCCGCTTCACCACCACTTTGAGTTTAAGGGGTGGCCGGAACAAAAAGTGGTGATCCGCTTTTGGATTATTGGGCTCACTCTTGCATTAATCGGCTTAGCCTCTATAAAGTTCCAGTGATGAAAGCACTTGTAATAGGACTTGGTATTAGTGGAAGGGGAGCGGCAAAACTTCTCCTTAAGCAGGGGTATGAAGTGGTTGCTGTTGATCAAAATCCTCAAAAATTCGAGGGGATTAAAGTCTTCCCCGAAACGGCGGAGGTTGGCACAGTTGACCTTACCATTGTATCGCCTGGAATTTCTCGAAATCACCTTCAAGTAAAGGGGAGAAAGGCAATTGGGGAGGTGGAATTTGCAATGCGCTTTTTAAAAAACCGTGCCATTGGAATTACAGGAACAAATGGAAAGACAACGCTCACTCTACTCCTCATCCATATATTACAATCGGTAGGGATCAAAGCCCGCGCTCTAGGGAATATGGGAACAAGTGTTGCAGACTATGCATGCAATCCCGATCCAGATGAACTTTTGGTCATTGAACTAAGCTCGTACCAACTCGAAACGATGACGACAAGGTGTTTTGAATACGGTCTTATTACAAATATTTCTCCTGATCATTTAGATCGGTATGAGAGTTTTGAAGATTATAAGAAAACAAAATATCGCTTAAGAGATTTAGTAAAAGAGGGGGGGGTTATGGATGAGGATTCTTATTTACAACTAACGGAAAACGAGAGATACTGGCAAATAGATAGCGACCCTTTAAGCCAAGCCGCGTGGGCCTTATCCCAAAAATTGGGGTTGACTTGGGAGTCTTTTATAGCGGCTTTGAAAACCTTTCAAAGGCCTCCCCACAGGATGGAGTGGGTAGGAGAAATAAAAGGGGTGACCTTTATTAATGATAGTAAAGGGACAAATGGACAAGCTGTCCTATATGGGCTATCGAAATTAGAAGGACCTGTTCTTCTAATTGCTGGTGGAAAGGGAAAGGGAGAAACTTTTGAGAAATGGAAAAAGCCCTTTCAAAAAAAGGTCAGAAAAGTTTTTGCAATTGGTGAGACAGCCCCTCAAATTGAGAGAGAACTAGGAGGCGTTAAACTCTGCAAAGGTTTAGAAGAAGCGGTTAGAGAGGCCTACCTAGAATCTCAAAAAGGAGATACAATCCTCCTCTCACCAGGAGCCGCAAGCTTTGATCAATTTCAAAGCTACGAAGAACGGGGGAGTAAGTTTAAAGAGTATGTGAAAAAGCTGAAGGAATAAAGATGAATCGAAGAGACATAATTATCGTCGCCGTTTTGATTAATGCAGGGCTCCTAGTGACCCTCTTTGTCAGCTCTCTTAAAAATGAGCCAAATGTCAACCTTATGGTCTCTGAGCCTAAAGCTGAGGAGGCCGACGTTGTAGCAAAACTCACTCCTACCGCGAAAGACGGAGGAGACCAAGTGGATCAAGTCATCAGCAAATATACTGCAATGACTAAAGTAGTTGAAGAGGTCAAAGAGGATCTCCCCCTTCCACCCGTTCTCACTCCTACAAAAAAAGAGGAAGAAAAGCCTCCCTTTAAGGCTCCAGTAAAGTCTCTTCCTCGCGTTGTTACTGTTGAAAAAGGGGATGCCCTTGAGAAAATTGCTCGAAGCCATGGAGTAAGCGTTGATGAAATCATGAAGCTTAATAAGCTTCCGAACTCTCGCCTCCAAATTGGACAAGAGCTTAAGCTTCCTGAGCGAAAAGCTCCAAGTAAAATAGCGGCAAAAGAAGAAGGAAAATACTATGTGGTGAAAGGAGGCGATAGTCCATGGACGATTGCACAAAAGCATCACATGCAAGTAGAAGAACTTCTTAAGCTCAACAATATCAATGAGGAAAAAGCAAAACGGCTCCGTCCTGGCGACCGTTTAAAGATAAAATGAAAAGCGTTTATTTTCTCCTTTCATTTGTCACGATCCTCTTTGCAATCGGAATCTTGATGGTCTTCGATACCACCTCTGCTGAGGTGATCGATCGAAGTTTAAATATTAGTACCCACCACGCCCTCATCAAGCAACTCATTTATGGGTGTTTGGGGGTTGTTCTTGCCCTTCTTGTTTATTTTTTTGGCTATCAAAAGCTCTTGGACTACTCTCCCTACCTTTTTTATGGATGCATTGTCTGCTTACTTTTAGTTTTTGTACCAGGAATTGGGCGGGCTCTTAACGGTGCCCATCGATGGATTTTTATCGGTCCTATTTCTTTTCAACCCTCTGAGTTCATGAAGGTGATTGCCCCTCTTTTCTTTATCCACCTCTATTTAAAAGAGGAAAAGATGACCCTAAAGCGCTTTTATTTAACGATTCTCCGCCTTTCAGTTCCTCTTTTCTTGATCCTTATTGAACCTGATAATGGTGCGGTTATGATCATCATGGCTACCATGATGGCCCTCTTTTTTCTTTGCCGTGTGAAATGGCTTTATTGGCTCCTTCCCGTTTTATTTTTAGGTGGAATTGGCGGTGTTACAGCCTTCCAGATGCCCTATGTTAAGGAGAGGATTCAAATCTATCTTCATCCAGAACTTGATCTCTTAGGAAAAGGGCATCAACCCTATCAAGCAAAAATAGCAGCCGGATCGGGTGGCCTTTTTGGACGGGGAGTCGGAGAGAGTCTCCAGAAGTTAAACTATTTGCCTGAAGCGCGGAGTGATTATATCGCAGCTATATACGCCGAAGAACTTGGATTTATTGGAGTCCTATTTTTAGTACTTCTTTATCTTTCAATCGCTTATAGTGGCTTCCATATTGCTCTAAAAGCAGAGGTCAAAGGAGGTTTTTACGTGGCAAGTGTCATGATTTTCCTCATTTCGATTCAGGCTTTTTTAAATTTGGGAGTCGTCTCTGGACTCCTTCCCAGTAAGGGGACAAATCTTCCCTTTTTTAGTCAGGGGGGATCTTCCTTACTTGCAAACTGCATTGCGATTGCCCTTATTATGAGTGCTCACAGAGTCAAGGAAAAATATGAGCCTATCCCTCAATAAAGCTAATTTTTTATTTCACACTTTTTGGCACCTTTTCTCTTTTCATTTTGAACCCTTGTCTTATGGGCAATGTGATCAAAATGAAAAGAGAAAATCTGCTCAAAAACTGAAGAAACTAACTAAATCCTTTAATGAGGAATAGACTCTCATGGAAAAAGCTGATAACGACCTAAACATTATGATAGCAGCCGGGGGAACTGGAGGGCACATTTTTCCCGCTCAGGCACTCGCTCTTGAACTTATCCAAAAACATCCCAATATCCACATCACCTTTATTGGTGCAGGGCTAAAAAAAAACGTCTACTTTAAAAAAGATCTCTTCCCGTTTTTAGATATCCAAAGTGCAACGCCCTTTAAACAACACCCCTTAAAAATTCTTAAGGCCCTTCTTTCGATTTCAAAAGGTCTTCTCCGATGTATCAAGTTTTTTGGAAGGAAAAAGCCTGATTTAATCGTGGGGTTTGGGAGTTATCACACCTTTCCTGCTATTTATGCTGCAAAGTTAAAAAAGGTTCCCATCGTTATCTTTGAGAGCAACGCACTTCCGGGGCGTGTCAATCGGTATTGTTCCAAGTGGGCAAAGGTCTCAGCGATTCAATTTTCTCATGCCGCCGAGTATCTAAAGTCCAATAGCGTTTGCGTACAGATGCCCCTTCTTAAAAAAGAAGAAGGGATAACGAAAAAAAAGGCGCGGGCTTACTTTGGGCTCCCGGAAGATAAGCTCACCCTCCTTATTTTTGGGGGATCACAAGGAGCACAGGCGATCAACCGTTTTTGTTGTGGAGCCTTAGAAACACTCATTAGTCAAGGAATCGATTTTCAGGTGATTCACATTGTTGGAGATCTTCAGCGGGCTGAAAAACTTCGAGATATTTATAAAAAACACGAGATTGCCTTCTCTGTTAAAGCTTTTGAAGAAAAGATGGAGTATGCGTGGACAGCAGCAGATTTAAGTATTTCCAGAGCTGGTGCTGCAACACTTGCTGAGCTTATTGAATTTACCGTTCCAAGTATCCTCATCCCCTATCCTTTCGGAACAGAAAATCATCAGCTAAAAAATGCTGCGTTTGTTACAGATGAAATTAATGGGGCAATCACATTGGAAGAAAAAGGGCTTCAAGGGGCTACTTTAGCTGCTACTATCGTTGAATTGCTCGATAACTCCCAGGAGAAATTAAAAATGATGAAAACTGCACTTCAGACTTTCAAAGATGAAGAAAACAAACAAGACCTCTGCAGAATCGTGTTGAATAGCTTATGACAAAATCATTCCATTTTTTAGGTGTTGGTGGGATCGGAATGAGCGCCCTGGCACATATCCTCCTCGAAAAAGGGATCCCCATTTCAGGCTTTGATATCAATGACACCTCGTCCTTAGAAAAACTAGGGGTAAAAAGGTGTAAAGCTCTTCCCAAAGAGGGGACCATCGTCTATAGCTCGGCGATAAAAAAAGAGCACCCAACACTCTCCTTAGCAAAAAAAGGGAACCTCCCCATTTTACACCGCTCAGAACTCATAAAGGTTCTCCTGGAAGGAAAAAAGGGGCTTCTTGTTGCAGGAACCCATGGAAAAACAAGTACCTCAGCACTCCTGACCTGGGTCCTTTATTCAGCAGGAGAAGACCCCACTTTTGCAGTGGGAGGAATCCTTCAAAACCTGCAAAAAAATGGAGGGTATGGAACAGGGGAGTATTTTACGCTAGAGGCCGATGAAAGTGATGGGAGTTTCCTCCATTATGAAGGAGAAGGAGCGATCATTACGAACCTTGAAAAGGAGCACCTCGATTATTGGAAGAGTGAAAAAAACCTCCTCGAAGGGTTCGAAACATTTATCTCTCGTGTAAAGGACAAAAACCTCCTTTTTTGGTGCAGCGATGACCCCCTTCTTGCGAAACTTGCGCCTCATGGAATTTCCTATGGGAAAAAAGGAGATTTAAAATTACTCTCATGTCACCAAAAAGGGAGACAGACGATTTTCTCAGCGCAATTTGAAGGGAAAGTCTACTCTGATATTCATCTCCCTCTTATGGGAGAAAAATTGGCTCTAAATGCCCTAGCGGTTTTTGGAATGGCCCTCAAGCTTGGGATTCAAGAAAGAGAGATTCGAAAAGCTTTCTTAAGCTTTCAAGGGGTCAAAAGGCGGCAAGAAAAAATTGGGACAGTTAATCGGATTACGATTTATGATGATTATGCCCACCATCCAACTGAGATAAAAGTCCTCTTAAAGAGTTTAAAAAAGGGCCTTGGAAAAGGGAGACTTATTGCTCTATTCCAGCCCCATCGTTTCACTCGAACAAAAGACCTCCTTCAGGATTTTAAAGGAGCTTTTGAGTTTGCAGATCTAGCAATCATCACCTCCATATATCCGGCAGGGGAAAAACCTATTCCCGGAATCACCGGTAAGAGGGTTCTCAAAGAAATTGAGGGAAATAGTGCACTCTTTTTAGAGAAAGACAAACTCCTGAGCTATCTTCCAAAGATGCTCCTTCCAGGAGATGTTTTGATCACAATTGGTGCTGGTGATATCACAAAGATTGGACCAATGATCCTCCAGGAAGTTTCATGAGATATGTAAGACCCATCTTACTTGTTTGTTTTTCCCTTCTATGTATTGGAAGCTTTTATTTTACCCTTTCCTATTTTGAATCTCGAGAGCTTCCAAAGGTTCCTATCAAAATCATTGCCCAAACAGGTCCCTTAAAAGAGGGGCTGAAAACCGATTACTTGGCTGAGATACTTGAGCTATCAGCCAATCAGCCTAAAAGTATGGAGATCGAAGAAGTAGAAACGATCTTAAGGGAAAGTCCACTCATTAAAAAAGTCTCAGCCTCCTATCTAAGCCCCGACACCCTTTATATTGATTATACTCTTCGGAGTCCCACCTTTGCCTTGATAGATCTTGAAAATGTTGCACTTGATCTTGAGGGATATCTCTTTCCCTTAAGCCCTTATTTCACCCCTAAAAAGCTCCCAGAGCTTTATCTTGGGCTCATAGAGGTTCCTCCCTGGTCTCTCCCACTTAGAAGGGAGGAAGTTGCCCTTGCTAACCACCTTTACGCACTGCTAGGAAAAAGGGTGAAGCGAATCGATCTTTCCCGTAGCAATGAGAACTCTTTAGGGAGGAGGGAAATGATTGTGATCTTAGAATATCCTGGAGGCATTTGCCATACCCTCAGACTCTCTCCCAAGAGGTACGAAGAGGAGTTGAGAAATTACCAACGTTTCCAGAAGAAGGTTCAAGATCAGAGACTCATCATCGATTTGCGTGTTCCCCATCTTGCTTATGTTGCAACCCAAGCTCCAGACGGAGCTCCCTAAGATTGCAATATTTCATGGGTAATTAGATTTGGCATTTTTGCTTTCAGTCGCTCTTCCTCTTCATCTCCAATTGGTCCGGTCTGTAATACAAAAACCTTGGGACAGTCTGGAAGGGTGGTTACATCAAAGTTTTTCATATCACTGCCCACTTGAAGCCACAGCAGATTTGTTTTACTAAGAAAGGTGGGCAAATCGGTGTGGTCTGCGCTGTCAGGAAGGACGAGAATGGTGACATATTTTTCTATGCTTGGGTGACGTTCAAGAATTTCGTTAAGAAGTGGTATTAAATTATCTGGACGAGCAAGGGATTGGCTAACTACGTCATGGATAAGCTTGTTGATATAGTAATGTTGCTTCCAAGGGGCGTTACTACAATGGTGATTAATATTGGCCACGCATCTTTCAACGTCGTCTAGAATGACGTCTTGCTCCGGATTTCTACCAGGAGTGCTAAGTTCGCATCTGATATCTTTCATTAGTTCTGAGTTATAGAAGGGGGTCCCAACTTTTACACTGGGGGAAGCTCCGTGACCACCAGCGTTGAGGTGGGGGCTATCCTCTCCCTCCTGGAGTTCACCGGAAGAAAGGGTGCTCTGCAATTCCCTAATCGCTCTTATCGTTCGTTGTTTCCAATCTGGTTCTTTATCAATGCCAAGAAAATCCATAGCCTCCACAAGCTGCTCGTCAGGAGTCGAACAACTCTGTTCCCAAAGGCCTTTCTGGATTTGTTGCAGTTGGTCGTGGGAAACAGGAAAACCATCGTGAAGATCGACCCTATTCTCTTCTTCCCCCATATCACAGCAGAGAATCCCCAAGAAAAATGCGCACCTCTCAAGAAACTTCCTGTCATACTCTCTGCTTTCTTCTCCGATATTAACCTCTACCATTACCCCTGGTTCTGTGGCTTTATCTAAATAGTCATTTAACTGATCGGGAGTGACTCCTATCATAAAGAGGTTCGAGTAAATATAGCATTGCTCTTTTTGCACCTTTATAGTTGTAACATCTTGACTTACAGTTGGTTCTGGGGTAGGTTGTGGAGGAACTAAAGGAAGAGGCTCATGAAGAGGGTCAGGAAGAGGAGCAGGAGGAGGGCCAAGAGTTTCGGTGGAACGGATTCGGTATTTAAAAAAGACAGCAGTAACTAAGAGGGGTCCTATGAGCTTAGGAAATTTTCGTACAAGAGTCGCAACAGTGATTACTTTAATGAACGCAGTAAGATACCAATAAGGGACTCTGAGATTCTCGTTAAGAATTGTATAAGCTCTGTGAGTATCCGTAGTATTAGCATGATCAATCTGCAGATTCTTTTTAACTGGTCCAAAGGAAAAAAAACGATCACAAAAATCTTGTAACCTTAAAAAAGACATTTGATCACTCTGATGGTTTTCTAACAATCGTCGGTCAATAGGACTAAAAAAACCGTAGATTCTTTCCATTCTGCTTCCTTTTTGTGGAATTGACTGCAAGCACTATAGTGCAGCCAAAGAAATAATATCAAAAGAATAATATTTATCAAGATAAAGAAAACCTGGCCCTTTAGGGCCGGGTAGTTTAACGCTATTTTGGGAGGGATACGAAGCCCCTCTCCAAAACGATTCCCCGTCCTTTAGGGCGGGGTTCACTTAATTGTGTTGTGATCTCCTTTGGGATCTTGCATGAAAGTTATACAAGTGCTAAAGTCTCGGTTTCAATTCAAACCCAAAACAGGACAATATGGAAGAATTTGTTGCTTACGTGATTCGAAATTTGGTCGACTCTCCCGATGATGTTAAAGTAGATATCTTTGATGGTTCAAAAAGTTCAGTTGTTGAAATTCGCGTTCATGACGATGATGTTGCCAAACTTGTGGGACGTCAAGGTCGAACGATAAAAGCACTCCGTCAGATTTCCATGACAGTGGCAGCGAGACTTGGAAGAAAAGTTCGCTTAGAAATCGTACAATAAAAGATTGTAATAAATTTTATCATATCGTTATTGTGAGATAAATAACTAGGTTATTGCGATGTCTACAGGATTAAACATTCATATTGAACAAGACCAAGGCGTTTCACTTGTCCGCATTGAAGGGCGATTGGATGCTGCGTCGGCTTCCCTTTTAGAGCGAAAGCTTACAGAGCTAATTGATGGAGGAAAGTCAAGGCTTGTTATTGATTTTGCAAAAGTTGATTATCTCAGTAGTGCAGGAATGCGTCTCCTCCTATCCACAACCAAAAAGCTCAAGAGCGGGGATGGAGGTCTCCACCTCTGTTCTGTCAGTGAAGAGGTGATGGAAATCATCAAGATGGCAGGATTTGAGCGAATCATTCAGATTTTCCCTACTGAGCAAGAAGCGCTCCAAGGATTTTCAAACCGGTGAGAAGTGACCTCATTGATGAGCATGCTCGTCAACCAAATCCTTCAAGAAAAAAAATTGATTCCCCTTTGCAAAGCAATAGGGTTATTGTTATTGCTGGTCCTACAGCGACAGGCAAAACCCGCCTTTCTCTTGAACTTGCTCGAATACTTGGAGGAGAAATTGTATCAGCTGACTCTGTTCAAGTATATCGTGGAATGGATATTGGGACAGCAAAGGCATCTCCTGAAGAGCGGATGGAAATTCCCCACCACCTCATTGACGTTTGCGACCTCTCTGAGTCATTTAATGTCGTTCAGTTTTATGAAAGGGCGACACAGACTTGTCGCGAAATCTTAAACCGTGGACATATCCCCATTGTTGTCGGAGGAACAGGATTTTATCTTCATGCTCTTTTCTATGGGCCACCTCAAGGGCCTCCTGCATCTCAAGAAGTGCGGGCAAAGCTTGAAGACGATCTTGAGAAATTTGGAGCAGAAGCCCTTTATGAAAAACTCTCCATCCTTGATCCAGAGTATAGCAGCACCATTAACCAAAGAGATCGTCACAAAATTATCCGTGCCCTTGAAATCATTACCCTAACAGGAAAGAGGGTGAGTGATTTCCCCAAGGGATATCCCCCTAATCGCCTAAAAGAGTTTGATTTTCGGTGTTGGTTTATCTATTTTCCAAAAGAGATTCTTTTTTCCCGCATTGAAATGCGGTGCGATGAAATGATGGCCCAAGGGTTTATTGAAGAGGTTGAAGATCTCATTGATAGGGGACTTCGCGAAAACATATCAGCTTCCCAAGCGATTGGATACCGTCAATGCCTGGAGTTCCTTTCCTCTCCAAAAAGTGATGAAGACTGGGAACATTTTGTCTGGGAATTTAAAAAAGCCTCTCGTCGCTATGCCAAGCGACAATTCACCTGGTTTCGACGCGAACCGTTATGCCGCTGGGTTGACCTCGACGTCTATGGCTACCAAAAGGCGTTAGAAATGATCCTCCAAGACTATGAAAGTCGCTATTAATGCTTTTCATTAATTGAGGATTATCCTACCATAGATGGAGCAGTAGTCCCCTGCCATATATTGTACGATGGAACCAAAGAAAAAAGAACTTACAGAAAAGAAGTCTAAATACGAATCTGAAGCTTTTAAAGCCTTCAAGGAGTCTTTTGAACAAGAGAAGGATGTTGAAGAAAAGATTGCGCGAGCTCTTGAGTTCATGAAAGCTAGTATTTCCAATCTTGAAGGAACTTCCCTTAAAGACTTTTGGGACGCCAAGAAGCTTGTTGGCCCCCTCTTTAAGGAAAAAATCAATCCCGTGAAAAGGAACCATCTTTGGAGCGAATATGCACAGCTCGGTGTAGAAGCTCGCCGTTTAAAAGAGATTAAAGACGAACAAGCTGCTTTTTCTATCGAACAAGTAGAGTTAGCGATTGAAGCTTTAGAAGCAGATATTGGACATTACGATCGCTTAGTCGAGCAGATTCCTCATTTTGAATTCCCAAGAGGACTTGAAAATCTTACATTGAATGAAAAGGGTTATGGCACCGCCCAGCGAGAACTCCAACTTCTAAAAACCTTAGTTTTACGCCTCGATGATCTCCGTAAAGAAATTTTATCAACCGATATGCGGATTAGTCATAAAAATAAGATCTTAAAGCGCCTTTCAAAGCTTGGAGATGAAATTTTCCCCAAGAGGAAAGAGCTCATCAAAAAAGTAAGCGACTCTTTTGTTGCAGATGTTGAAGCCTTCGTTAAAGATCGCTTTCCTGGAGGGAAAGAGAAATTTAGCGCTCCCTATTACGTGATTCGCGATGAAATAAAAAGCTTTCAGGGACTTGCCAAGCTTCTTACTCTCAATGCACAAGCTTTTACTAAGTCGCGCAAAGCCTTAAGCGAGGGATGGGACAAGATCAAAGAAAAAGAGAAAGAGCGGCGTGCAGAAATGGGGGAGCGGACAGAAGAGCAGAAGAAGAATTTTGACACTCTTATTCCTAAAGTTGAAGCCTTTGAAGCCTTTTGCTCAAAGGAAGAAAATCACATACGTTCCAAGGTCCTTGAGCAGTCCAACTCTTTGCAGCATGAGATGAAAGAAATGACCCTAAATCGTGATCAGGTCAAAATCTTAAAAGATCGGATCCAAAAAGCTCGCAGCAACGCTCTCGACAAAGTTCAAGAAAAAGTAGACAAGAAAAAAGACGCTGTTAAAAAAGAGATTATCGAGCTTAAAGAAAAGCTCGATCAAATGATTAAAAATGAGAGTTCTACCTCATTAGAAGACTTAGAAAAAGGGGAAGAAGAGTTTAAGGGTGCATATAAAAAGCTGAACCTTTCTTCTATGGAAATCCATCTTTTCGAAAGGCAGTTTGCTGATCTGAAAAGCTTTATCTTAAACAAAAAAGAAGATGTGGTAAGTAGTGATGCTTTGGAAGAGCTCTATGAAGAGCGTGCGGCACACTTGGAAGTCATTAAAGGTCAGTCAGAAGAGTACCGAAAAGAAATGGGGGGCTCAAGTCTTGACTTTGAAAAAGCGATGATCTATCGTGAGCTTTATGATAGCGCTAAGATTCATCTCGAAAGCGAGATGGAAGCGCTAGAGAATCTGGAAAAAAAACTGGTCTAAAGAGCCAATTGGAAAACTCCCGTTGATCGCTTTTTGGTTCTTTTAGCCGATTTGGCCACAAAACACAAAACGCGCCACCCTAAAGGGATGTGAGTTTGGTTTTTAGGGCCAACTAGGACTTTTGCAATTTGGCTCCAAATACTTTGAAACACATTAGCGCTTTCGACCTCGACCACACATTGGTCCACTCTAACTCCAGCATCCTCTTCTATCGTTACCTCATTTCCAAAGGTTTTTACCACCATATCTCCCTTATCCGAACAGCGATTTATTCCCTCCGTCACTATTTTCTCAACCTATCCTTAACCATGCTTCACGAAAAAGTTTTCGAACGATTTTTGAAAGGAGCGCCTCTAGAGCTTGTTCAAGAAGAGGTCGCTCAATTTCTAAAAAGAGATTTTTATCGCTTCCTCTACTATCCCACATTTGAACGTCTCCGCAGAGCGCAGCATCAAGGACACCATACAGTAATTCTTTCTAGTGGTCCCTCTTTCATCGTTGGTCCCATAGCTGAATATCTAGAAGTCAATGAATGGTATTCCTCTCAATATGCTGTTAACAAAGAAGGAAACTTTGAATCGATTGAATCGATACTTCTAGGGGATGGAAAAGCGACTTGTGTTGAAAAATTAACTAAAAAATTTCAAATTCCCTCAGGTGAGGTTACCGCCTACTCTGATAGCGATCTCGATCTCCCTTTTTTGCAGGCGGCAGGGACTTCTATTGCTGTTAACCCTAATCAAAAACTTCTTAAAGTTTCTCGCGAAAACTCTTGGGAAATAATCTGAGATAGATGCATAAAAGAAGATATGAAACGGAAGAAAATTGGGTTTTTTGGCGGAAGCTTTGATCCTGTCCATCTTGGGCATATTAATTTAGCTGTTCGTATTCTTGAAAAAAAGAGGGTCGATCAGATCTTTTTTTGTCCGGCGAATGTTTCTCCCACTAAAAGAAGCGCTCCACCAATTGCAGCTGGCAATCACCGGATGAATATCCTTCAACTGGCACTAGAAGATGTTCCCGGTTGTGATCCATACGATGGGGAGATTTCTCGCCCAGCTCCTTCTTATACGATTGATACGATTAAGGAGCTAAAAGGAGAAGTCCATTTGATCGTTGCTGAAGATACCGCTTATGGTTTCAATGAGTGGAAGGATATAGAGCTCCTTTTAGAGATGGCTCCCCCGATTGTGGGGGTGCGCCATGGATTTGATAGAAAAAAATTAAATTGTCTTTCTCCAAAAATTAAATTGAAAGTTGAAGAGGGTCTCTTGGAAATTCCTGCGATGGATATCAGCAGCACAGAAATTCGAGATAGGCTCAAAAAAAGGCTATATTGTGGCCATCTTCTCCAGGGAAAAGTGCTAGACTACATTCATCAAAATACTATATACTATCCGTAAATAATGGCTATTGAATGACTGACAAATTCTCGAATTGTGTACTAGAAATTGCCCAAGCGATTTTCGATAAAAAGGGCTCTAACATCATAGCGATTGATGTCAGAGGAATTTCATCGATTACCGATTATGTTCTCATTGCCGATGGAAATGTGGATCGTCATGTTGTAGCACTCGCAAAGGAAATCGAAGATATCATGAGAGACGGTGGCGAAAGACCGGTTCATGTTGAAGGGTTGCAAAATGGAGATTGGATTGTCCTGGACTACTTCTGGGTAGTGATCCACCTCTTTGTTCCAGAAATGCGGGAAAAGTACCAATTAGAGCGCCTTTGGGCCGATGGAAAAGTTATAGATTTAAGCTTACAAGAAAAAAAGGTGGCAGAGTGAGCAAAAAAAGACGCGTTGTTGTAACAGGAATGGGAGTCGTCTCCTGTTTCGGATCTGATGTTGATAAGTTTTACCAGAGCCTTTTAGAAGGAAAGAGTGGAGTCAAATCAATTACCGAGTTTCCTTGCGCAGACTATCCTACCCGTTTTGCAGGGTCTGTTCAAGACTTTGAGGTGGGCGATTACATGGATAAAAAGCAAGCACGCCGGGTTGACCCCTTTATCCGCTATGCGATGGTTGCCGGAAAAAAGGCGATGGAAAATGGAGGTCTTACTGGCGAAGCTTTAGAAAAACTCGATAAATCTCGTTGTGGAGTCCTTGTTGGTTCTGGAATGGGAGGGATGTCGGTCTTCTCTGAAGGAAATAAAACCCTTCTGAATAAGGGATTCAATCGGATTACTCCGTTCTTTGTTCCCTTTATCATCACTAATATGGCTGGAGGGCTCCTTGCCATTGATCTAGGATTTACTGGCCCTAATTATTCGATTTCAACCGCCTGTGCGACTGCGAATTACTCCATTGTTTCTGCTGCCCAGCACATCCAAAGGGGGGACTCTGATCTCATGATTTGCGGAGGGACAGAAGCTCCGATTAATCCGATTGGGGTCGCAGGGTTTGTTGTCATGAAAGCCCTTTCTGAGCGCAATGATGATGTCGAAGGTGCTTCACGTCCGTGGGATAAAACCCGAGACGGGTTTGTCATTGGAGAGGGAGCTGGAGTTCTTATTCTCGAAGAGTATGAGCACGCGAAGAAGCGGGGGGCAACAATTCTTGCTGAGTATTGGGGGGGGGCTGTCTCTACCGATGCTTATCACATTACGAGTCCTCGCGAAGATGGTGCAGGTGTTGCCGCATGTATCGAAACGGCGATCAAAGATGCAGGGATAGAGAAAAAAGACATTAACTATATCAACGCTCATGCGACAGCAACCTCTGTTGGCGATCTTTGTGAAGTGCGAGGAATACGGACTGTCTTTGGAGACCAAGTTAAAGAGATGAAGATGAATGCGACCAAGTCGATGACAGGGCACTGTCTTGGTGCTGCAGGAGGCGTTGAAGCGATTGCAACAATCAAAGCAATCCAAACAGGAAAGCTTCATCCTACAATCAATCTTAAAGAGCCTGAAGAGGAGCTTGAAGGATTCAATATTGTTGGAGACAAAGGAGAAGACTTTAAAGTGAAGGGTGGGATCTCCAATTCCTTCGGCTTTGGTGGACATAATTCTGTTGTAGTTTTTGGTCCCCATGAAGCCCATTAAATCTAACTGTTTTGGCATCATTCCTCTCACTTATCGTGAAAATTACTGGGAAGTCTTTCTTGTTCAACATCTTGACAGTAACCACTGGGGTTTCCCCAAGGGGCACTCTGAAATAGGGGAATCTCCCAAAGAGACTGCAGAGAGAGAGCTCTTTGAAGAAGGAGGAATGAAAGTCATCCGCTATCTAGAAAATCCCTATCTCACAGAGCAATATCAGTTTACGCGCGACGGGGTCTTAATCGACAAAACGGTCCGCTTTTACCTTGCAGAGGTTACCCCCAAATATACCCTCCAAAGCGAGGAAATTTCGGCTGGGAAATGGCTCCCTCTCAAGGATCTCCTATCCCATGCCACTTTCGAAGAAGAAAAAAACCTCTATCTATCTGTTATTAAGTTGCTTACAGTTTAATATAATCCATTATTAACCTATTATTAAAATAGTCTTTATGTTATAATAATATTAAGAAGAGATGGGGGTATCAATAATGTCAGGTCAAAGTTATATGAGGGTTCATCGGGCTGAAACAGGTCCGGTTAAAGATGCTCCTATTCAAGAACCAGAAGGTAACCTCTCTGGTAGACCAGTAAGAAGATTAGAGGCCCCTGAGCAGCCGGTCCTTCCTCCTCAAGAATCTCCAAGTATTGATGATGGGAGTTCTAGCCTTTTAAGAAAAGTTACAGATTTTTTTATTTCTGGCGAGCATCCATTCAAACTTAAAAAGTATACTCAGATTTTAGACCAATATGTGCTTGGTCTTGGTGGAGCAGATAGTGTGAGCAGGTTCTTAAGTAGACTCGAAGGTTTTAATCAAAAAAACCAAATGGTTAAACATCTTACAAAAGCATATCGCATTCTTGCAGGAAGGGGAAATTATAAAAACGATCGTGCTCGTTATCAAGATTTAATAAAAGAGCTTAGGGCAACGATAAAGTGTCAGCAATATCAAGAAATTCGTAAGTCTCCAGAAAGTCAGATTGGATGGAAGCTCGCCTTTTGTGTCAGAGCAACAAAAAAACTTGTTCAAGCAAGGTGGTTTAAATCAGAGATGTATGGCTATCTGAAGGAATCTACAGACTTATACATGACCCACACTCCAACCTCAACTCATTCATCTGGTCGTTACCAAACCTTTTCTGATAGATTTGTCGAAATGAACCAAAAAGTTAAAGAGGCTCCTATTGCCCTTAAAAAAAGCTCTGTGGCGCTGGGAAAGCAAAAGCTTGGGGGAGCTGTGGGGATTAAAGACTTTTCAGGGACAGAAAATGTTCCCTTTGTTCGATGCCGGTATCATTATCGAAACGCAGCAACTGGAGAGGAGAGAACAATTGAATATATGCGTCACTCTCGTCCTACTGTTGGAGGAAATGCTTTACAGTTTGCTGGCGGAGTCGCCAGCCGAGTTTTTAATTCAGTGACTGGTTCCGATGGTCCAAGTATGCATGATGGAGAATCCATTGCAAGCGATTACGAAGAAGCCATTCAGATAGCTGCAGAAAGAAAAGAAGCGATTTTTTATGTCGTCCATCAAAGACGCATCCCCGGAGGGATTGAAAATGAAGCTGATAGTACAAAGCTTATCGAAAATCTAGATGGAAAGCATGCAAACTTCCATACTCTTATCCAAAGTGTCGAAGGTGATTTATTTGAGCAGAAGGGGAAGTATGCCATAGATCCGACAGGTGAAAGTCATAAAGCTGCCCTTATAGATTCGTTTGTAAACGATAAAAACCCTCCGAACCGCCTTCCTAATGCTGTAAGAGGTGATAGAGAATATCATCGATTCTTAGGAGAGCTATATGATCAGGCATTTCAAACATTATTTCCAGAAAGAGCGCAGTCAGAGCCTCTTTCCGCTGATGAATGGAAAGAGATGACTCTTTTTTTCTACGTCATGCAAAAAGATGATCTTAAGTTCCGTCTTTCAAACGATGACTACACTGTTAAGTACTATACCACTCCCTGTAAAGACTTCCTCGATCGGGGAGGAAATATGGCGATGGTTGAAGACTTTGTCCACTATCATATGACAGAGGATGGACCTACAAATAAAGATCGTGACCACACCCTCTATACCAGCTTAGGAACTCCAGTTCTTGTTAAAAAGAAAGAAGCCATTCTTAATCGATTTATAGATGGTCTCCGCCTGGTGGAAAAGCTTGAGAGAAGAGAGCATGATAAACGGGCGCTTAAGGGGTCTCGATTCCATAACTGGCAGTTTGTTCAAGTCGAATATCCAGCGCATTAATTCCCTCCCCAGTGATGACCTATCTTCACTTTGGGGCTTTAGGTAATTTATTTAGAACAGTTTCTCCATACTTAGGATTTTTCTCTACCCCATGCTTGAACGTTCTATTGGTTCGAGGTTGCGCTTTTGGGATAACTTGCTCTGCAATTCTCCCCGTACGCATAGAAAGATTTCTCATAGGAAGTTGTTCGCTACTTCCACTGACATTTTGTTCTCCGCCACCTTGGCCACCAACTTTTCTAACCATAACTTGAGACTCCTTGTTGTTTAAAAGTCATTCTAATGGATTACAGAAAATAGATTATTTTCGTCAAATTAATCTTCGTTAAAGACTAGGTTAAGAGGGGCTTTTAACCCGTGAATGCGACCTATTTCGCGGCAGCCATCCTTCTGAATCAGCGAATCTACTTCGCTTCTCACCTTCGCCAAGGTGGCCTCACCTTGGCTC
>JANQJL010000089.1 GCA_028281675.1 Simkaniaceae bacterium | reverse complement strand
ATACCTGGGAGGTGCAGACACAAAAACGTGAACGTGGTCAATGTCTGTTTCAATTGCAATAATAGACAATCCATTCTTCTCTGCACATTCATAGATCAATCGTTTGAGTTCTTTATACCAATATAAATATTTAAACCCAAATGTCATTTTGGTTTAAAAATCAAAGCGGAATTTAAGAGTGAGTCCTTGAAACTGGAGATTTCCTAAAGTGCCTACAGGGGCATTGGCCCTAGGAAATCGATTCATCCCCCACCAAATCTGCTCCTCCCAACCAGCTTGAATCAAAGCATGGTAGTTATCATTATCAAACCACACTTCCCAGCGAACGCCAGAAGCTATTTCAAGGATAGGAACTATGAAATAATCATCAAATCGAGTATTCACAACAGGAACGTTCATAAGGCCTACTCCCCGATCAATCTTACTATCTTTGCGGCGGATATCAAAATTAGACCAACAAGGAGCAATGGAAAAGCTTGCAAAGACGCTCCAGTTACGCACCAAATACCATGCCGTATCCATCCCAAAGCGGATCCCAATTCCCCAATTATCATCCTTAATCCTAAGGGTGTGTTCTGTAAGGTTTCCAAGTTCTCTAACTCTATATTGCTGATTTGACCAATACCCTTTAAGACCAAAAAATGGTCTTAAAGTTAAAAAACGGCTGATATAAAAATTCCGTCCCCATTCGAGATCAATGACATCCATGTGGATGTCCCAGCTCGCTTTAGATCTAGAGATATTACTACCAGAAGACCAAAAAGAAACGAGACGATCCCCTTCTGCTCGATCACCAACATGAGAATCAATCCATGTATAGCGTAGAAGTGCATCCCACCCATCATGAGCAATGTTGAACCCCAGCCCTAAGCGAAACCCAGGCTTTCCTTCTAAATCGGGAGCATAAACCTTCCCTCTAGAAGTAACAGGGTTTGATTCATCTCCAAAACCTGACGCTGCATATTCCAACCCATCTTGCTTTACTTTCCAATAGATAAAATCGGCCACCAAGTAAGGTTCTGTCATACAATTTTTCACCCATGGCTGGGCTTCCACTGTAATTTCTTTTACAGGAGGACGAGAAAAATTTTCCTCTTTAGCCGCACAGGCTAAACAGGGGATAAGCAAGCATACAACAGATAGTTTCATCGATCTTAGTAAAGCAAAACCTTGAATTATTGACGAGGATGAAAAGTGTCAAACACCTCAAAAAGACGTTTTTTAGAAAGGTGGGTATAACGCTCTGTCGTTCCTATATCAGCGTGACCGAGCATCTCTTGTATCACACGAAGACCAGCGCCATGATCGAGAAGGTGTGTTGCAAATGAGTGTCTCAAAGTATGGGGAGAGATCTCCTTTTCGATTCCCACCATCTTCCCATAATACTTCACCCGCTTCCAAAGATAGGTTCGGTTAAGCCGCTTCCCCTTTTTTGAAACAAAGAGAGGCTGCCCCTCAACCTTATCATTGCGCCATTTCCCTAAGTAACTATCAATAGCAGCAATGGCTTCCTCCCCAATCGGAACCACCCGCTCCTTTCCCCCTTTACCAAGAATCCGCACCATTTTTTCTCCCACATCATGGATATTAAGTGCGCAGAGCTCGCTCGCCCGAATTCCTGTTGCATAAAGTGTTTCTAAGAGTGCCTTATCTCGCATTCCCTCTTCTGAATGAGTATCAGGAGCCGCAATTAAAGCCTCTACCTCCCCATTTGTCAAAACCTCAGGGATCAGTTGCCATATTTTTGGACAGTCCAAAAGTTCAGTCGGATCATTTTTAATATATCCTTCTCGACGTAAGAAACGGAAAAAAACGCGAAGAGCCATCAGACTTCGATAGATCGAACTACTTGCGTACCCTTTCCCCTTCAGCGCTGACAAATGAGCAATCACATCTTCATCAAGAACCTCTTTCTTTATCCCATCTATAAAACGGTGGATATCCCGCCCATACGCTTCAACCGTATTGACAGAGAGCCCTTTTTCCGCACCAATATAAGACAAAAAATCGTTTATATAAGTTTCCCACTGCATCTACCAGATTTTGATGAATTGAAAGCGTATATGCAAGAAATTTATTTTTAACTCGAAAAATTGATAATAGATAAGTTATAATGGACCAGAGAAGGGTGTGTTGGATAAATCGGTAATGCTAAAATACATTGATTCAGCAGACCTTCTAGAAAACCTCAACCAAAGTTCTTTCTGATGAAAAAGCTTCCCATTGGTGTCCAGAGCATTGAAAAAATACTTGGTAAAAATGAGTATGTATACATCGATAAAACAGGCTTTATCAAGAAGTTAATCGATGAGGGAGCTCCCCACTATTTTATAGCACGTCCTAGAAGATTCGGAAAATCCCTTTTTATAAATACGTTAGAGCAAATTTTTAAAGGAAATAAAGAACTTTTTAAAGGACTTGAGATCTACAATAGTGAATACGATTGGCAAGAGTATCCCGTGTTACACTTTGACTTTGCTCAAATTGCCAGTGAGGGAAGCGGTGAATTCAATGTAGGCTTGAAGGCAGAATTAGAAAGAATGGGACAACTCTATGGAGTATCTGTTGAAGGCCCTTCTGTCCAATTCCAACTAAAGGTCTTGGTGAAAGCTCTATCAAAAAAAAATCGGGTTGTTGTTTTAGTAGACGAATATGATAACGCTATTATTAACAATCTCAAAAATCCGAAATTAGCCGAAAAAAATCGCGACCTTCTAAAAGGATTCTTTGGAACTCTTAAAGGATTGGATGAACACCTCAAGTTTACCTTCACTACCGGAGTTAGTAAGTTTTCTCAAGTTTCCCTTTTTTCCGGACCTAATAATCTCAAAGACATCACAATGGATCCCAGATATGCAGGGATGATGGGGTACACTGAAAAAGAACTCAAAAAAGCCTTTCTTAATCACATTCAGGCAATTATCAAAAATAAACAGAAGGAGGGAGGCTTAACCACAGAAGAGTCCATTTTAAATGAGATTCGGACTTGGTACAATGGTTACAGATTTTCTAGTGGAGAGACCTACGTCTATAACCCCTTTTCCACTCTTAATTATCTAGATGAGCAAGAAGCAAAAACCTATTGGTACAGTACAGGTACCCCTTCTTTCCTCATTGATGAACTTAAAAAACATTCTGAATCAATGGTTTCCCTAGATGGGACAGTAGCCACACAAGAAGAGCTGATGGACATCAGTAGCTTCGAGCGTATTGACCTGGAAGCATTAATGTACCAAACGGGCTACTTTACCATCAAAGGATATAACCCCATTTCCAAACGATACCAGCTAGGACTTCCTAATGAAGAGGTGCGATCCGCTTTTATTAATTCCCTTGTACAAAATTTTGCCCCAATCACTAATCTAAGATCTTCCAGAGAATCTGTACAACGACTAGAAAAGCATCAGCCAGACCTTCTATTCAAACAGATAGAATTAGGGCTTTCTAGTTTTGCTTATCAAGTATTTGTCGATGCGAAAGAGCGGACCTATCAAGGTATGCTCCTATCGATGCTATATGGAATGGGTTTTGATCCCCTATCAGAAAGAGCAACAAACACAGGACGTATCGATGTTGTACTAGAGATTCCAAAAACGATCTATATCCTTGAACTTAAGTTGAACAATAGTGCAGAAACAGCTCTTAAGCAGATCCATGACAAACGATACTTTAAACCGTATCTGCGCAAAGGAAAGAAGATTGTTATCATCGGAGCAACCTTTTCCTCAGAACTCTGTAACATCTCAGACTGGAAAGGAGAACTTCTATCAGAAACAGGCGAGAAAATCAAAGACCTTTCTTAAAAGAAGACCCTACGAAAGCATATCGCAAAGGGAAACAAGAATATCTCTTAAGACCGCTAAGGGACGCTGCTCTGCATTAAAACGAGCAATGACCCTCTCATCATAGTGTTTCAGAACTGGAAACGTCTCATTATCATAGATTTTCATCCTATTCTTCAAGATGGCTTCATCACTATCATCATGCCGCTTCTCAATCAACGCTCGCCGCTTGAGCCTTTGAACTAAAACATCACTATTTTTCGACTCTAAAAGGATGATCTTCTTCACCTCGATATAGCGGTCTAAGATCTCAGCCTGCTTGACCGTCCGAGGGATCCCATCTAGAAGGAGGAGCTGCTCCTTTGGAAAATACTGATTTGTTGCAATGAGCCCCATCACATAATGGTGCCAGATCTCTATCGTCACATTGTCTGGGAGGAGCTGCCCCTTTCCCGCATAGCTATGATAAAGCTTTCCAGCTGGAGACTCTGGAGATAGCCCCCTAAAAGCATCTCCAGAGGAGAGGTGAAAGTGATTCCCCGCGCTGCTGAGGAACTTCCCCTGCGTCCCCTTTCCAGATCCAGGGGGGCCAAAAATCAAGACCGACTGAAACTTTTCCTCAATCTGAGGAATAATTCTATCTTCCATATCAATTTAATAATAAACAACTTAAGTTTTTACTCCTTAATTCCACCATAACACACATCTAATATATTACCAGGAATACTACTAAATAGTTAATTTTCTGTTGCTTAAGATATAATTAAAAATTAATTATAAATTATGATATAATTAATATAATTAACAAAAAATTAGTGAAAGAAATGGATCCTACAACACCACAAAAAAGCCCTAGGGAGATGACAGCTGGCCAGAAACTCCTAGAGCGTGCTCAAGAAAGAGGAGCTACTCAGAGGGTTAATATCGGCGGGAAACAGTATTACCTCATTCAGAAAGAAGGGGGAGAGTTTGTTAACCCAAAAAACAATTATCCAAATATGAATCAAATCAATGCGCTTGCGCAGGTTCTTTTAGCGGCCCACAATGAAGTAGGGGACACTGAAGGTTTAGATCAGCGCGCCATTGATTATATCGACACCGAAGGGGTTCATTTTCAAGATGGTAGGACAATTAACCATGATACTCCAAAAGTTGGTGACGGTGTAAAAAACTACCTACAAGCGACAAATGACCTTGACTGGCAGGATGAGGTAATAGTTGCACATGCGAAAATTGATGCTGGGGATGATGAGCAAATCGATACCATTCAACTTCCACAATTCTTGCAAAATCACCTTCAACCAACTCCTGATCGGGTACAAACAAGTTTCACAGGAAAAGCGGTTAGAGATGGCCTCTTAGATTATACTCGAAAAAAAGTTCAAGCTACCCACGAAATTATCGCTATAGACTGGACTGAAAGCTCAACTGATATCGCAGAGATTATTCACAATTCAAATACTAAGCTTAAGGCCCAGCTAACAGCACGCCACGTCTGGAAACGCTTACTTACGTTTTTCCAACCGAGCCAAGTCAAACTCATTCCAGACCCTACAGATGACAGGCAAAAGAGCGATTCCTCTTCTGATGGGGGCAACAAGAGCATAGGTGACAGGTTAGATAGGGATACCCCTTTTCCATTTACTGATGATGATGCGCATCAGCTCTCTAGTTCAGGAGGCCCAGATTTATTACCAGAAGTGGAGGAAGAATTAGGTAATGACTGTGAGAGAGCGTCTGGCGATGAGGATCCTTCTTCTGATGAGGTTCCGGCTCAGCAAGTTCTAGCTAGTGATGGTGGAGCTAAGCTCCTCCGCGAATCTTCAGAAGCAGAAGAAGCACCAGATTCTGTTCAGACAGACGATGATGCTCCTCCTGCGGAACCAAGTCGGGCACCTTCTAGCAAACTATTGAGAGATCCGGATGAGCTCGACTCAACAGACAATGAGGGTCCTCCCCTAGTTCCAGAACCGGAGAGAGCATCGGATTCTGAAAGCGATGATGCCTCCCTCCCAGCAGCAGCTAGCCCCGCCAGACCTCCTAGCTCAATAGCTAGATTTATTCCACGTCAAATACCTCCATTCAAAGCTCCAACCGTTAGAAGGTGGTGGGATACCGATATCGCAAGAAACAGAGCAGCAGCATACAATGAGTTAAAATTCCTCACCCAAAACGCTGAATATTATCGATGGGAAAGTTTAGAAGAAAGCCAAAAGCTTTGTGCTAGTGCAAATGAAAAAATTAGCGGATTCAATCAAGAATCCCTTACAGCCCAAGAATTAGGCATTGTGAAGCACGTGATTGCTCAGAGAGAAAAAGGTGAGTTCTTAAGCCTTGTCAATGAAGCGCGCTTTAATGCGGTCGTCGATCAGCTTAACCTCTTTGCGCGAGTTGGAATAAACCCTCAATAACTCTGCGAATTTCCACAAGAACAAGAGCCTTTGACATTCGGATTCGTCACTTTAAATCCCGACCCCATCAGCCCTTCTAAATAATCGATTTGGCACCCCATCAGCCGATGCAGCATCTTTTTATTCACATAAATAGCAACGCCATGCGAATGGAAGATCTGATCATCTTCTTTTTCCTTCTCAGAAAAATCGAGCACATACTCAAAGCCCCCACATCCTCCAGGCTTATCAGCAAAGCGGAGTCCCCATCCTTCCTTCTTATCAGCCGCCAGGATGGCTTTAAACTTCTCTGCTGCCGTTTCTGTCATTGAGATTGTTGAAGTGTCAACCTCCTCCTTGATAAGAGCATTTAGCCGCCTTAAAAGAGCCTCAATCTCATCCTCCCCAAATCCATGCCCCATCATCCCTACTTCTAGGGTCTCCCAGGTCGCTGCCTGGCATCCTACACAGTGAAGCCCCGCATTGGTGAGCTCTTGAGCAATCCGTTGGCTCTTCTCGGGAAACTTCGATAAAATCTCATCGATTGGCATCTCTCTATGAATCGGCTCTTTAGTAGTCAATTTTCACCACCCCTTGTTTGATCTTGCATTGGCATGCTAGTCTCTCCTCATCGCTATCCCCCAAAAAGTCGAGCTCTTCCTGAGTCATTTCAGAAAGATTTTCCTTCCCCTCTTTCACCTCGATTACACAGGTCCCACAGACCCCCTCCGTGCAGGCAAAAGGGACGCCCGCCTCCTCACAAGGGTCCTTCAGCTGAGCTCCATCTTCCAGCTCGACCTCATCCTCCTCGTTTAGTATCAATTTTGCCATGAAACATTCCTTTGTTTAACAAAGGATTAAACCCGATAAAGTGGAAAAAATCAAGGTTTTCAAAGAAAAAGAAAGGGAGGGTCCACTCGGGAACCTCCCTTTACAGTCGAAAACTTTTTAAAAAAGGATTAAAGTCCCCTTAAATGCCTTTCTGAAACGTTAGGGCTCCACTGAGCTAGAAGTTCCTCTGCAGTCGCTTTCAAGGTCTTGATTCCCTCTGGGAATCCGACGTCGAGGAGGAGACCATTTACATAGGTCAACTCGGCTTCTTGAAGGTCAATTTGACTCTCAAGCTTCGCGATCTCCTTTTTCAGCTCTTCTGTATTAAGGTTTTTATCCATTTTAAAGCCTCCTGGCATTATTATAAGGTATTATTACACCCTCCATTATAGACACTTTTTCACTATATCTCAAATTAAATCTTCTTAGAACAAATAGACTTTATTTTAAAATGACTAATTCAAGACAAAAAACCTCAAATGATTAATAATCAACAGATTGCACATATTCCAACATTATGTTGCTGATCATAAACCACTTACGCATTAATTAATATAATATAAAGATTTTTAATGCAAATTATGATATAATATTTGTATTGAAACAAAAAAAATTAAATCAAAGCAAATAAATAAAAATATAAATCATTTATAATAAGGAAGATAAAATGGAACAATTAAGAAGATCAAAAAGCGCTGACGATGTTAGAAGTCCCGCGCTAATTAGTGGAGCGGATCTAGCAGGAAAACATGAAGATGGAGCTATGGGCTCAAAATCTGTTAGCCGTTTTGATGTTACAGCAGATCAGGAGCGGCTAAATGAAGCTCGAGAGTTTTTAGCTACAAAAACAACTAACTGGCAAGCCCTAAAGATTGATTCTAAGGGCTCTGCTCTAAGAACATTTTTCTTTGCGCTAGGATTCTTTTTCACACTTGGTCAGCTTGGAAGAACATCTGCAGCTGAAAAAAATGGGGCTAAAAAGCTACTAGCGAATCCAACCTACGATATTAGTCGTGGGGTTAGAGTATTTGGCGAAGTTAACGAGATCTTAAGAAGAAATGGTATAGAGCCTATTACCTTAGATAATTATGGGGGCTTTTTAGGGCAATTGGAAAAAAAGGAGTTCGACAACAATCTTCCTGAAACATTTCAGCTAAGACTTGAGCTTCTTACTCAAAGGTTTGGAGGGCGCGATGAGCATGGCGAAGCAATTACAGTCAGTTTAAGAGAGCTTGTAGAACCTGCTGCTCAAGCATTAGAGAAATGGGGTGATTCAATTCTTTCTCTAAGAGCTGAACGAACGGATGGACAACTCCAAGGACTTATTGCTTATTCAACAAATAACGTTCTTTCGAAAGAAAAAGTCAAAAGTCATGAAACTGGAAAAGCTTTCATGGTAGAAAACGCTGCAACTCTTTGGGCTAGGAATAACGTTGAACGTTTCGCAGATGAAATCGCTAACGAGTTTATTGGTCAAGTAAGTGGCCTTACTATGGGTCATGATGCCATTCAAACCCTTATAGTTAAAATTGACGATAGAGCTGGTAGAATGCATCAGATCCTAGGTGGAGAACTTGGTGAGCATAAAGAGGCGATTCTTGCTGAGCTAAATAAGAATACTAAGTTCGTAGATGCTTTAGAAACAAAGCAAGCTGAACTTAAGAAAGTTGTTTCTGAGAATCAAGATCTCAGACTCCTTTCTGCTGGACAAATAGAGACACTCAGAGCTCAAGTTAATGAAATAGAAACAGCTGAGAAGAAACTTAATGGCAATACCCGTAAAGGAGAGGGAGCGGTTGTAGATGCCTTTACAGCTCTTTTACACCCTGTGTCAACTCTAGCAGCTTTAAGAACCGCTGGAGGACAGATGCAATTAGTCGAAGAGACTGCTAAAAATGCTGTCACTATCTTCAAAAATATCGAGAAAGGGCTTAATGTATTGCTAAACGGCAATGCTGTTGTAATTGCTAAAGGTCAAGCAAGAGCTGATGAAGCTCTTCGTGAGCTAGAACTTTTAAACGGGTTAGTTAGTCATCAAGACCACGCTCAACTAGCTCTTGATAAAGACACTGTTAGCCAACCAATTAGGGAGCTTTCTAAAGGAGGTGTTGCTCAGGAGCTTAAAAATGAGCTCTTAGATATTATTGGGAGGCTTGCTGGAAATGAACAAAATCATGCTTCACCAACTGTTCTTGAGAAATTCCTAAGAAATCTTGGAGATGAAGGAATGCAAGCTGTTCTTGGTCAATCTTTTAATCTATTTGAGATTTTTTCAAAAACTAGTACATCTAGCCGTGAAAATGTCCACTACGGCAACCAACAAATGCTAGATTTACAACCAGAGGGTATTCAAGCCCTTCGCGAACAGATCAGCAAGACCCGTGATATTGAAGCAGCAAAGATCCAACGTCAAGCTCAAGAGGCAGCAGCTGCGCAGAAAGAAGCCGTTGAAATTGAGCCCGTTCGTGATTCTCGACCGTTTCCTGAAGAAGCGGTTGAAGGAAAAAAAGGCCTTTTGGGCCGAGTCGCTTCTGCAATAGGAGGCTTCTTTAGTGCTCAAGTTAGATCAAAACCAAACTCAGAGGTTGTTCCAACGATGAATGGTGCAACGCTTGTGAGAAAGGGCAGTACAGCGTCAGCAGACTTACCTTCAGGTAAGTCAGGTAAGGAAGAGAGAGGGGGCGAAATAGCAGAAGCAGCATCAGCAACTCTTTCTCAGGACGCTGAAGCGCTTTCTGAAGAAGGGAGAGAAGGCAATTTTAGCCGACTCGTTTCTAGGGTAGCAGACCTCTTTAGGAGCCCACTTACACGAAGAGAAGGTCTTGAGAGTATGATTCGAAGTGCCGAACAAAAAGCGGGTGGCACTGAACGAACCGGTTCTAGCGCTGCACTTCGTCTAAGTGCGGATCGTGATTATGGTTCTGACACTGGAAGTCGTGCCTCTGTTGATGGATGGGAATCTGATGAAGAAAGTCGTTAGAAAGACTTAAACTTAAGTCTAGATAACTCTAGAAAGGCCCTTGTGGGAAACCACAGGGGCCTTTTTTATTTCAACAGAATTAAAAAGATGGAGCAGCCGCACGAAACCGGAAGCTTGGGTCACGAGTGGATAGGCTTGTCGACGAGGGCAAGGGCGGCTTCTTTGAGGGCTTCAGAGAGGGTGGGATGGGGATGGCAGGTATGGGCAAAGGCGGCGGCGGTCATTTTGTTCTGGAGGGCGAGGGTCGCTTCGGCGATGAGTTCACCGGCGTGGGCTGAGATGATATGGACGCCGAGGAGGGTGCCGGTTTTCTGGTCGGCGATCATTTTAACGAAGCCGAAGTCGTCACCTGAGCAACGGGCGCGCGAGTTGGCTTTAAAGGGGAACTGGCTGGTTTTTATGGTGAGATTAAGGGCTTTTGCTTCGTTTTCTGTGAGGCCAACAGCGCCCACTTCTGGATGGGTATAGACGACGCTAGGGATGGCGATATACTCGATATGGGGCTGTTTGCCAGCGATGAGCTCAGAGACGGCATATCCCTCTTCTGAAGCTTTATGGGCGAGCATGGGACCTGTGACGATGTCTCCGATGGCATAGATGTGAGGATGAGTGGTCCGAAAGTTGTCGTCGATGGGGATGAAGCCTCTCTGATCGGGGATGATGTTGATTTTATCGAGGGCAAGGTTTTCGGTATAGGGGTGGCGGCCGATGGAGAGGAGGACAAGGTCTGCTGAGAGGGTTTCCCCTCCTTCGATGGTGAGGTGAACCCCTGAGGAGGTTACTTCGGCGGCAGATACTTTGGAGGAGAGCTGAAAGGTGAGTCCTTGTTTGGTGAGAGTCTCTTGGAGGGCTTTGGAAAGAGTGTGGTCGAGGGTGGGGCAAATCTTATCGAGAAATTCTACGAAATGGACTTCTGCTCCTAGGCGAGAATAGACGGAGCCGAGCTCGACACCGATAATGCCGGCACCGACGACGATCATCTTTTTGGGAACTTCTTTGAGAGCAAGGGCTCCTGTTGAGGAGAGGACTTTTTTTTCGTCAAAGGGAAGAAAAGGAAGGGGTGTTGGCTTGGAGCCGGTCGCTAGGATAAAGTTTTTTGCGGTGTACTCTTTATGATTAACGGTGATGGTGTGGGGATCTTTAAAGGTTGCTGTTCCTGTGATGGTGGTGACTTTATTTTTCTTAAAGAGGGCTCCGATGCCGAGGTTAAAGCTGGCAATAACGTCATCTTTCCGTTTCATCATTTGGGAGAAGTTGATTTTAGGGGCCAGTTCGATCCCGTGAGTTTTTCCATTATGGATGATGTTTGCATACATTTCAGAGGATTGAAGGAGACACTTGGAGGGGATGCAGCCAACGTTTAGGCAGGTGCCACCAAGTGTTTTATCTTTTTCGACACAGGCGGTTTTTAACCCAAGTTGGGCGGCTCGAATGGCTGCAACATATCCCCCTGGACCTGAGCCGATAACAATGAGATCGTAAGACTCACCCATCGGTTTCTCCAAGGAGAAGACGTTCTGGTTTTTCGAGAAGTTCTTTCACCCGAACCAAGAAGGAAACTCCTTCTTTTCCATCGATAATCCGGTGGTCGTAACTTAGAGCCAGGTACATGATGGGACGGATCTCTATTTTGTTATCGATGACAACGGGGCGCTGAGCGATGTTGTGCATCCCAAGGATCGCACTTTGTGGAGGGTTCATAATAGGGGTGGATAGCATGGAGCCAAAAACTCCCCCGTTGGTAATGGTAAAGGTTCCTCCTCGAAGGTCGTCGATAGAGATCTTCCCTTCACGGGCTTTTGCAGCAAACTCTTGGATCCCTTTTTCTACGCCAGCAAAGGTGAGCTTTTCGGCGCTTTTAAGGACAGGGGCCATGAGTCCTTTGGAAGTGGAAACGGAAATACTTATGTGACACCCATCGTTATAGACGATGTCATCGCCGTCGATATATCCGTTGACGTCGGGAAACTCTTTAAGAGCGGCGCAGCATGCTTTGACAAAAAAGGACATGAAACCAAGTTTGACTCCATGCTTTTTTTGGAAGGGGTCTTTTTCACGGGCTCGGATGTCCATAACAGCTGACATATCAACTTCGTTAAAGGTGGTGAGCATGGCAGTGGTGTTTTTTACTTCAACAAGCTTTTTTGCTATGGTCCGACGGAGCCCTGACATCCGTTTGCGGGTTTGTCCCTCTTGCAGTCGGGGCGCTGGAGTTTTCTTTTCAGGAAGTGGAGCGGGTTGACTTAAAGAGGCAACATAGGATTCAGGGGATTTCCGTACCCCTCCTTCAGTTTCAGGAGGTGGGGTTGGAGGTGGGGGAGCTTTTTCTTCTTTTTTTGGGGGGGTGGCAGCAGCTTCCCCTTTCCCTTCGGTATCGATGTAGCCAATTACTTGATTGGGGGTGACGGTATCATTGACAGAGACGGTGAGGCTCACGGTGCCTTCTTCGGGAGCATAGAGAACTTGGTTGACTTTGTCGGTTTCTAGCTCAAGGAGTTCCTCTTCTTTTTTTACAAATGTTCCTGACTCTTTCATAATCGCTGCGACGGTTGCTTCGGTCACCGATTCTCCGGCAGGGGGAACTTTAATTTCTACTTTCATCATGAACCTACCCGTAAGTTAAATTGTTTTTAATTTTCAGCTTCTTCTCGCAGATTTTTGTGGCTCTACTTGAGCACATTGTCCAATTAGACAAGGGCGATAAATAGAGCTGCAAAAAGGTGTAGAAAAAATGGAAAGGAAAAGTAATAGAATTTACGGATAGGTTCATTCAAGTGCCTCTTTAAGGAGCTTTGCGAGCTGTTTTTTGTGAAGAGCACCAGATCCTGCTGCTGGCGATGCACTTCTTTCTCTTCCGACATACCTTAAGTGGAGTTTTTCGGGAAGGAGGTTTTCGAGATAAAAACGGATGTAGGAATAGGCTCCCATATTTTCATGTTCTTCTTGAACCCAAAAACACTCCTGAGCATTTGGATAACTTTCGATCACTTTTTTAATCTTTTCTTCATGGAGTGGATAGAGTTGTTCGATCCGGATAATGGCAATGGTATCTGACTTCCGATTCTCGATAAGATCGTAATAAACTTTTCCACTGCAAAGAAGGAGCCTTTTTGCTTTTTTGTTACCACTTGGGTCGTCGATCACCTCTTCGAATGCTCCATTTGCAAGGGTTTCAGGAGCGCTAAGGGAGGGAGGAAAGCGGAGGAGGGCTTTTGGGGTAAAAACAATGAGGGGTTTTTGGACTTCAGAAATCCCCTGGCGGCGGAGGGCATGGAAGAATTGGGCAGAAGTAGAGGGATGAATGATATAAAGACTCTGATTACCGGCAAGTTGGAGGAACCGTTCAATACGGGCAGAAGAGTGTTCGGGCCCTTGCCCTTCATAGCCATGTGGAAGGAGGAGGGTTAAGGAAGAGAGGCGCCCCCATTTTTGCTCAGCTGAAATGATAAACTGATCGATCACAATTTGGGCACCATTGGCAAAATCCCCAAACTGCCCTTCCCACAGAATAAGAGCTTTTTTATAGGCGAGACTATATCCATACTCAAATCCCATCACGGCATATTCGGAAAGAGGAGAATTATAGACGTCAAAGGTTGCCTGGGTCTCAGAAAGGTGGGAAAGGGGAGAGTACCGTTTGCCACTTTCTTGGTCGACGAGAATGGCATGGCGATGGGAAAAGGTTCCCCGTCCACTATCTTGCCCCGAAAGACGGACATGGACCCCTTCTGTTAGAAGAGAAGCGTAAGCTAAGTGTTCAGCATTCCCCCAGTCCACAACAGGAGCGTTTGGATCGTCTGATAACGCCTTTAATCGATCTCCTAAATGGCGCCCGAGTTTGGGGTTGATGTTAAAACCTTCTGGAACGGTTGTAAATTTTTTGGCAAGATCGATAAGGCGATCAAGGGGAACGGCTGTTGTAACAGGGTCTAAAAGGGAAGGGAGTTTTTTTGCAGCGGCTGGAGTGGGGCTTTCTTTCACCCTTTCTTGAGTTTCACTTAAGGCTTCTTCTAGAGACTTCTTAAAGTTGCGCTCCAAATTATCCGCTTCTTCGGTGGATAAACTCCCCTCTTGAATTAAAACGTCGCGATAGATATTACGGGCACTTTGTTTTTGTTTGATCAATTTATAAATTTGAGGTTGGGTAAAGGCAGGTTCATCCGATTCATTGTGTCCATATTTTCTGTAGCAATTGAGCTCGATAAAAACGTCACATCCAAATTTTTGTCTCGCTTGCAGAGCAAGTTTTGCAGCGCTAACGGCCCGCTCTGGATCCTCTCCGTTGACATGAAAGACAGGAGCTCCAAAAGACTTTGCAATATCGGTGCAATAAGGAGTCGATTTTGTCTCTTTAGGATCTGCTGTAAAACCGACTTGGTTATTGATGACAATGTGGATCGTCCCTCCAGTTTGATAACCGGTCAGCTTGGATAGTTGCATCGTCTCATAAACAACCCCTTGTCCAGCAACAGCGGCATCTCCATGGATGAGGATGGGGAGAATGGCGTTGGTTCTTCCCTCTGCATAGAGCTCTTGTTTCGCCCGCGTTTTTCCTTCTACAACGGGGTCAACAGCTTCGAGGTGACTAGGATTGGCACAAAGAGCGACATGGACCGTTTTCTTGTGTTTGGTAGGGATATCCGCCGAGTATCCTTTATGATACTTCACATCCCCAGATCCCTCAACGGTATCAGGAACGTAGGAACTTTCAAACTCATGAAAAATATCGGCATAGCTTTTCCCCAAGATATTGGCGAGGACATTGAGACGCCCACGATGGGCCATCCCAAGGGTGATCTGCTCTACCCCTTCGACCGACCCTTCGTGGATGATTTCCATCATAACGGGAACAAGGACCTCTCCTCCTTCTATTGAAAACCGTTTTTGCCCGGGATACTTCATCTGAATGAACGATTCCATGATCTCTGATTTATTAAGAAAGTGGAGGATCTCCAGCTTTTCTTCATGGCTAAAAGGGAATTGAAAGAAGGGTTCGATCTTTTCCTGGAAGAATTTTTCTATTTCTACCGTTTGCATTCCCATATATTCAATCCCTACAGAGGCGCAATAGGTCTTTTGAAGGGCATCAATAATGGCACTTAGAGGAGCAGAGGCTTCTTTAAGAAAACCACAGGTGGGAAAGTTTTGACTGAGCTCTTCCTTTTTGAATCCTAAGTTCTCGAGCTTTAACTCTTCAATCTCTTCAGGGTTAACAGGGTGGGTCTCTATTGGATTGAAATGGGCCCCTTTGTGACCAAAGGTTCGGTAAGCTTCGATGAGACGAAAGACCCTAAGATCAGGACTACCGGAAGTCTCTACAGCCGGACCTTTTAGAGATGCCCCAAGAGCCATCCCCTCAAAGAAATGTCTCCAGCTTTGCTCAACGCTATTTGGATCTTCTAAGTACTGAGAGTAAAGGTGCTGAATATAGGTAATGTTTGCAAGGTTTGCAAAATCCCCCTGATGACTCATAAAATCCTCCCCCTATCTCTTGCTATAGCACCTCCCATTTTTTCCGAAAAGGAAAACCTAGGGAGTCACGTTTTACGTTGGAAAAACGTGATAAACCACCATGTTTTTCCAACGTAAAAAGTGTAAATCACACACGTTTTCATAACGAATGCTTGCCTTATTTCAAAAATTTAATTAAAATAAAGGTATGAAAAGAGATATTTACCAACTATTAGAGGCTTGGAAAAGCTCCTCTAGACGTAAGCCATTGATATTAAATATGGAGCAGGTAAGGAAAAAAAGAGTCTTCTTGCCTATGCAAAACGGTACACTTCTTCCAGGTTTTTTCGCGCTACAACAATGAACTTAAAGCTGGATGGTAGTGTTTATAACTGTCCTCTCTATCTAATTTCTAGACGGAATCTCTTTTAGCGTGATTGGTTAGCTATCTAAATACAGCTATTTCTTGCTTGTCAAAGACCGTAAAACGTGGTGTTTTTTTTCGGGTTAACCTCGATCGCTTGAAGAATCTTTACCATAAAGGGTGCATTTGCTAGAGTGCAACGATCCCATATAAACCTTTTCGGTCCTGTTAGGATAAAGTAGTGAGTATTATCTGGGGGTTTTTGGAATCCTTCTCTTGTAGGGAGTGGGCAATTTCGGATGATCTCAACTTTTTCAAATAGATTCATAAGCACCTCTGAAAATTCTTTTTCGCATTCTACTCGCACCTTATCCAAATACAAACTTCTAATCAGTTGGCCATCTGTATAAGAAATGGATAAACACCCATTCCAAAAATCATAAGATTGACCTGCGCGGAATTTTGCTGGTAATATATTACGATTCCTAATAGTTTGCGTAATCAGAACAGCATTCTGATTTTTTTTTAACAATCCTCTAAATTGAAACCAACATGCACACTCAGCAAATATTCCTGTGCTCCAATCCACCACAATTTTATCAAAGAGGCCCTCCAGTTTTATAAGGTTTGTAATTTCGTTAAAATCCATATCGAGATGCCATCTATCGGCCTGCGGCACATCATCATCTCTATAGTGAGGGTCAATAGATAGGGAAACCCACTGCCACCCTTCTTCTTGAGGAAGATATTCAAATCTGCGGCGCCCTAAAACAATTCCTACCTTCTTAGAACACGTCATAATTTTTTGTAATACTTTATTATTTTCTTCTTCACTTTGCAATGCTTCATCCTTCCTAGACCACTTCTTTTGCCGTGCTTCGTCATTTATGACTTTAGTATAAGCCTTACACCCGTAAAAAAGGAGAGCGCACCCTATTGCAACTTGCCCCCACCTCCGTTGTTTGCAAGCAGCTACTCCGATAACAAGGAGAGTAACCCCTGCGACCCTCTTCCACAAAACCTCTTTACTAAACCCAGCCCTAGGGTCATTGGGAGCAAGCAAATGGTCCCAATGCGTTGCAACTTGAAAAAAATGATTAATTTTCATCCTGATCCATCTTTTTTTGCTAAAAGACTCCCGATATTACATTGAACAAGATTTAACATTAAACCTCTTTTGCAGGACTCGCCCATCCTTCCCATAAAAATTTGAAAAATTAAAAATTAGCCTCTTTCCATAAAAAGCTAAATCGATTATATTCGCCATGCATGAAAAGTGAACGTTTAAAAAAGCTAGAGCTAGAACTTCAAGACCTGGAGCAGTGGCTCAACCTTGGCCTGGTCCCAAAAAAGGACATTGAGAAGCATAAGGAAGAGATCGAGTCTCTTGTGAAACGTGTTGAAGATGAAAAAAATCGTCTCCAATCTCTTAAAGAACATGGAGATAATGACGAATATTCTGTCCCTAAAAGAAATGCTGGACAACGAGCCGCTTACCAAGAACCTCACACCCTTCCAGGGGCCAACGCCGAAGAGAGCTCTGGCATGACCGATGCGGGCCTTGATAATGAGATGCCCACCACCTATGAAACAGAAAGTGGAACGGTCGCCGATGATGATGAGGCAGCTACTACCATTGCCGATGACGATGAAGAGGATCCCTTTAGTGACAAAAATCGCTGGCGTCGTGGTATTCTTGAAGACCCTGACGGCGATTCGTGGTAAGTCCTCTTTCTCTTTATTTTCATTTTCCCTTTTGCACCCGTAAATGCCCTTACTGCCATTTCTATGTCATTCCCAAGAAACGCGAGGAATCCTTTTTAAAGGCTCTTCTAAAAGAATGGGAGATGCGCCTCCCACAAATCCAAAATAAAGAAATTGCCTCGCTCTATTTTGGAGGGGGAACCCCCACCCTTTTTCCCGAAGGGATCGAAGCTATTTTGCAGCAAGCGAGTGCTCCTGAAATTACAGTGGAAACCAATCCCGAAGATGTCACCCCTGAGCTGATGCAAAAACTCCATGACCTTGGCGTTAACCGTGTCAGTATCGGGATTCAGTCGCTCGACAACATCCTCCTTAAACATCTCGGGCGGACCCACACAGCGCAAAAAGCCATCGCTGCAGTAGAGATGACCCGCGCTGCTGGGATTAATAATATCACCATCGATCTGATGTATGAACTTCCCCACCAAACCCTCGAGACATGGAAAGAGACGATCGATCAAGCAATAGAGCTCCCTATTGCCCATCTCTCCCTTTACAATTTAACAATCGAGCCACATACAGCTTTCCAAAAAAAGGAAAAAGAACTCCGTCCCCACCTCCCGAGTGAAGAAACATGCACTGCCATGTTAGATTATGCCTGCAACCGTTTTCATGAGGCGGGGCTCATCCGGTATGAGATTTCTGCCTTTGCAAGAGAGGGGAAAGTCTCCATCCATAATACCGGGTACTGGACGAGTCGCCCCTTCCTTGGCTATGGTCCTTCGGCTTTTAGTTATTGGGAAGGAAAGCGGTTTCAAAATATCTGCCATATGAATAAGTATATCAAGCAGCTTGAAGAGGGAACTTTTCCCGTCGACTTTGAAGAGGAGCTTTCCCCCCTCCTTCAACTCCACGAAAAAATTGCGATTGGCCTCCGCCTTACCGGTGGAATCTCCCTGAGAAACCTCCCCCTTTCAACAGAGTCTCTCTTAAAAGAGCTCGCGCAAGAGGGGTGGATAGAGTACCAAGAAAACCATGCCAAGCTGACAGAACAAGGAACCTTATTCTACGATACCGTCGCTGAAATGATCATCCTTTAGTCGAAGTGGCTGCAGCGCTGTTTTTGAGCTACTTTTTACCGCAGACTACAAAGACTGCAGGGACCTTTCCTAGGGTGGGAAGGGTTTTCTTCCACTGGGCGATTTTTTGTGTCAGGATCCCTTGATCTGGAAGAGTGATGTTCCAGGAAACCGAAAGATTGGTCTCATCTTGAAGGTTATAAACTAAGTTTTTTAAAAACTTATCGGTCCGATAAGGAGCCTCGATAAAGATGTGGGTATGATCTTTCGGGAGAGTCCGAAGCTTTTCCTTAAGGGCCTTTTCCTCCTTTGGACCATAGCCATGGAAGGTGAAGTTCTGCGCTGGGAGACCCGAAAGCTGGAGGGCATAGATAATTGAGGAGGGTCCAGGAAATGTCTGCACCGGTACCTTTAAGCTATGGAGACGGCGAATAAGGGGGGCACCAGGATCTGCTAAGACTGGAAGCCCTCCATCGGAAAGGAGTCCCCATTTCTCCCCTTTCTGCAAAGGAGGGAGAAAAGTTTCAACCCCTTTTGTGTGTTCATTAAGGAGAAGGATTGGAATGTCCCGAAATCTATCGGTAAATCGTTTCATGTAGCGGCGGGCAGCCCTTTCACTCTCAGCAATCATTCCATCAAGAGAACGAATAATCTCCCCTAAGTTAGGAGGGAGAAAGGCATGATGATCTAAGCTTTCATCAAGTAAGTTTGGTAGTAGAAATAACATGAATCTATCCGTAAGCTCTATTGTGTTTAATTTTCCACCTTTTTTAGCAGATTTTTTGCTCTCTATTTGAGCATATTGTTCGTGAACAAGGGCGAAAAATGGAGGGTGAAAAAGATGCAAATAGGTTCATTATCGCCTCGCTGCTAATTTTGCTCTAAATTGGTCAAATAATAACCCTTGATTGGAGCTATTGGACCGCATCTTTAACTCTAAATCGAAAAGATCTTTTAGCCCTTCTATGTAGTAGGCTTGCTTAAGCCCCTTTTTTCGAAACCGCTCCAGCTTCTTTGGAGAAACTTTTGCGGGCTCTTTTGCTGAAGCTATCTGCAATCCCAGTTCGAGTTGGTAGCGGAGCTGCCCAATCAAGGGATAGAGATCGATCTCCCCGAAGTGAACCGGTCCACCAAGGACCACAGCCTCCGAAAGTTGCCATCCATTTTGCACCCGATCGAGGGGTGCAATTGTTTTGACCATCTCTAAGCTAAGGTTTTTTTCTTCTCCACTATAAGCCACTACTTTCTCAAGTTCTTGAATAAGGGTCGCAAAATTGGGATCGGAAAATTCAAGAAGATACGCTGCTCCATCAACGCTAAGAGCTTTCCCCTTTTCTCGAGCTATTTCGAGAAGCCACCGCTGCAAGCGACTCTTCCGGTCCCAGGGTTTTTCACCCGTAAGATCTAGGGTTGTCCCCTTTTTTTCCAACTCTTTATAAAAAGGAGGAAGGCTCCTTCCCGTAAAGATTAAGATTAAATCATCAACCTTAGGAATCTCTTTCTCCTTGGGCTCATCACAAATTAGGATCCGCTTTTCAGAAAATAGAGAGGGGGACTCAAGCTCTTCTAAAAGATTTTCAGCCTCTACATGAACCACATCAATACCTAGCTTCCTACAAATCCGCTCTGCTAAAAATAAGCGCTCGAAGGGGTGTTCCATCAAGATAAAGTAGATCTCTGATGGGTGAGCGGGAAGAGCTTCTTCTAAGTGTTTTTCAAAGGGATCGATCTTCATATACTTCATACGCTCGATAGTACCCTATTTAGAGATGAGACGCAACAAGGAAAGAGTTTATTTGAAAGATTACTAGATTGTAATTAAAGAGGGTTATGTTTATCATCATCGAAATTAAAATGAATTTGAATGCTTTTATGGTAGTAAAGAAAATTTTTAAAAGAAAGAAAACAGCTGCAACAAAAAAGAAGAGGGTTCCTTCTAGAAAGAAGGTTGCTCCTAAAGGGAAAAAATCGACCTCTAAAAAAAAGACTGCTACCCGCAAAAAAGTCGCTACCAAGAAAAAGGTTACTACTAAAAAAAGAGTTGCTCCCAAGAAAGAAGTGGCCCCTAAAAAGAAGGCCACTCCTAAGAAAAAGGCCCCCCTTCACAAGAAGGTTGCTCCAAAAAAAGTTAAGATTACTCCCCGAGAGCCCCCATCTGCGCCCCCACCGAAGCAAATCAAGGTTGTTATCCCCCCTGGGCGAATCTTGACAGCTGAGGGATGGAATCGCCATTCATAAAATCACAAGTTGTCATTTTTGGCTTTATCTAGTATGATTTGCCCCAAATTTAACATGAGGAAACACTTATGGACTTAAGAGGTAAAAAAGCTTTTATAGCTGGAATTGGTGACGATCAAGGGTATGGCTGGGCCATTGCAAAAGCCCTTGCTGAAGCGGGATGTGAAATTCTTATTGGGACGTGGGCTCCAATTGTAAAAATCTTTAATCTGTCATGGAAATCGGGAAAGTTCGATGCCTCAAGGAAGCTTTCTGATGGCTCGATGATGAACTATCTCAAACTCTATCCGATTGACGCAAGCTTTGACACTCCTGATGCTATCCCTGAAGAGATCAAAGAAAATAAGCGATACAAGCAATATGATGGCTACACCGTTTCGGAAGTGGCAGCGCAAATTGAAAAAGATCATGGAAAGATCGACATCATTGTCCATTCATTGGCCAATGGCCCAGAGGTTAAAAAGCCCCTTCTTGAAACATCAAGAGAAGGATACTTGGCAGCCATTAGCGCCTCTGCTTACTCTTTTGTTAGCATGGTCAAATACTTTGGCCCGATTATGAAGGAAAATGGTTCAGCAATTAACCTGACTTATCTCGCATCTGAGCGGGCTGTTCCAGGTTACGGTGGCGGCATGAGCTCTGCAAAAGCAGCTCTTGAAAGTGATACCCGCACCCTTGCATGGGAAGCAGGTCGGAAGTGGGGCATACGCATTAATGCAATCTCTGCTGGAGCTTTGGGGAGTCGCGCCGCACGTGCGATTGGGTTTATCGGTGCGATGATCGAATATGCCCACCACAATGCCCCCCTCCAAAAGGATCTTAAATCAGACGAAATTGGAAATGCAGCAGCTTTTCTCCTCTCACCACAAGCATCGGCAATCACCGGAGTCACCCTTTACGTAGATAATGGAATGCATGCCATGGGAGTCGCCGTTGATAGCCCAGCACTCGCTCTTCAAGAAGAACCAGCTTTAACATAGGATATCCATGGTATCACCCCCATCAAGAGAAGGAATACCTACTACTTACACGTGGCGCTTTGAAAATTTCTATAAAAGCCCTCTTGTAAAGACAACCTTTATCCTTACTGGATCGGCCTTTGCCCTATCTCGCTTTTCTTGGGCACAAGGGTTTTTCTCCAAAATCCCTTGGAAATCGACTAGCGCCTTAGCTGGAATTGTGACTCTCCTTGTTGTAAAAACTGAGAAGGGGCTCTCACTTTTCTGCAGCTTTATTAAAGTTACTCGGTTAAACCGTCTTATCTTTGAACTTTTTTTAACGAAAAATGTGGTTAAAAGCTGTTTTGGGAGCTGGGAATGGTGCACCGAAATCGAGAAGGGTATTTACCTAAGCGCTCTTCCCTTAGATGAAATGGGGTTTAGAGAGTGGATCAGAGATAATGATATTGCAGTTCTGTCGATTGTTGAAGATTATGAAGCCACAACTGTAACGCTAGGGGGTAGAGCCATCGATTTCGAAGGGATCGATCATAAGTCTATTGTATCTCCTGATTTTCTCCCTTTAGACCAATCAGAACTAAAAAACGCTGCCAAGTGGATTTATGAGAAGCGAACCCCTTCAAACGGATCTCTCCCCAAAAAGGTGTTGATCCACTGTAAATCTGGAGTGGGGCGGAGTAGTTCTGCTCTAGCCGCCTATTATGTCCTTTATCAAAAGCTTTCAGCTCAGCAAGCTCGAGAAAAAATCGCTGAAAAACGCCCTTTTATTTATAAGGAGGGGTCTAACCATGACGAGAAAGTTCACCAACTTTAAGTCTCAACCTGAAGTTTTTAGAGCGCCTTAAGGTGCGGATTCCTATTTTCCAGTCGTAAGCGGTAAAGTCATGTGTCACGATTTGCGCTGGGCGATTACCGCGACTAATATGCCCCACAAAATCCCCTTCCCCTTCTTTGATCTCAAACGTGAGCGCTACAGTTTTAGTTGCTGTCTTTATTGTTACCAGGTCTCCAAGTTTAAAAACGGTCCCCTTTTTACCATTAATCCTGATCTCTGTATCGGGGTGGTAGTCGGTATAAAAAGAAAGCTCCATCCGTTTTTTTTCCTCAGGAATTTCTTCCAGATAGAGAAAAACCTGATCTTCAAGAATCATTTTCTTTTCTTGGCAGACAAGGGTGTGGAGATGGTCTCCCTCTTGCCAAACCTTTCTAAAGAGGTGGTACCCTTTTCCAACAGGTTTGGGAGAGAGATGAGAAATGTCGGAGAACTCGGTAATTGTATCGTGTGGAAAGACAAGGGACGCATGAAGATGGACCGGGTGGGGTTTTAAGATACGGGGAGAGCTTCCCATAAAAAGATCAAAAAGGGTTGTTTCGATCTCTCCCTTTCGTTGCCTTTCATCGCCAAGAGGTCCGGCATAAAGTTGCAGCGTTGGATCCCAATAAGGGGCCAAGGAAGTAAGATTTTCTCCATGGCAGGTGAGATGAAGAGCTGTGAGGCCAGCCTCTCTAGAGCTTGTAATCTGATCGGGAGGGAAAGGTAGGATTAAATTTTTGCGGATCTCAGAGCGGAGGGGTTCTTCAATGACTCGGTGAAAATGTTTGTCGATTAGAAAAAGGGGGTACATCGTTCGATAGGATCCCACTCCCTTTGGGTATTGGTGGAGATAAATAGGAAAGCGGCCATCTTCTAATCGATAGGCTAGAAGATGCTTGAGTCTTTCTTTTCCTTCTTGGACATGATCGACAGCATGAGTGCGAAATAGGGTGAGGCAGTAGCAGAGGTTTTCAAAGAAGGGGATGGTATCGGTTGAGCGCTCATCCTCATAGCAGCAGTGGATGAGATCTGTTTGTGGACTAAGATAGCGGCGCCCAGCATCGAGAGCGAGTTCCACAAGCTGTTTTTTTTCGAGCATTTCCATCACCTTTAAGTCACTTTTTCAATGGCATCGATGATCCCCATCCGATCGGCTGGAGGGGCAATGATATGAGCAATGTTTTGAAGAGCATCGGGAGCGCCATCCATTGCAATCCGAACATCTCCCACTTTAAGAAGGGGGATATCGTTGTTGTCGTCCCCTCCTGTGATAAGGGGGCGTGTTAACCGATATTTTTCCATAAATGTTTTCACAGCAATCCCTTTATCGGCATTGGTGTGGGTAATTAAAATAAGATAAAAAGCAGGTGAGATCGGATCTTTAATCAAGGTCGTTTTAAGCCCTTCAATAGGGAGGAGTTTTTGATTAAATGCTTCGAGCATCTCTTTTGTCCCAATACATTTAATCAACGGAAAGGTACTTTGCTCCTTAATCTCAAAAGTTTTTAACGGTTTCCAAGGAGAGGATGAAAATTTCTCGACCTCTTTGAGGTAGCCTTGCATCTCCAAAGAAAAGCGGTCGGGACGGTAGTAACAAAAGTCCCCTTTTTCATAACCCGAATAGACAATAAAGTCCCCTTCATTTCCCTCATAAAGCTCATCAAGAAACTCAACAACACTGATTTCCAAGTAAGAGCGGGCAACGTGTTTTTTCGTGGGCATCTCTAGCAAATCGGCCCCATTTTGGAGAGCCAAATGATAGGGGAAATTAAGCTTTGCAAGAGCCATCATGGCAAAGGAAAAAGGTCTTCCTGTAACAAAGATAAACTGCCAACCTTCTTTATGGAGATTTTCAAAATAGGTCACCACTCCATCGGGAATAAGATGCTCCCGATTAGTGATTGTCCCATCGATGTCTAGTGCGATTGTTCCTTTCTTCATAGAGAATCAGTATGATAGTCAATTAACCTTAAAACTTCAAACTAAGTCGCTCTTTTAATCGGCATTTTCATCTTCGCTCTCAGATAGTGTCGTCACGAGATGGTTATTCCTTCAAGAGACTCTTATGGTTGCTTGCGAGCTCCAGATTTTAATGCCAATCAAAATAGCTTAGGTTAATCCACTATGGACAAAAAAAGGCTTTCAGAACAGAATAAAAGTTAAAGAGCCAATTGCAAAACTGATGCGTATACTGAAACTTTTATTTCTTTTAATGCTTACCCCTATCCTTGCTGAGGAGTCTCCAGAAAGCTCTCTAAATGAAGTGGAGCTTGTGGCCGATGCGCCCAAAGTAAAGGATCAAACACCCCCACCCGCCAAAACGGATGAGACCCCCGCCTCAGAGAACGATGAAGAATGCCCGCCTCCTTCAGCCGATGTTCATAAAGCAACCGAGTCTTACGAAACAGCTTTTATCAAAACAATTGTTGTCCTTGTGGGTCTTCTCGTCCTGATTATTTTGACCGTTTGGATGTTTCGGAGGATTTCAAATGGAAGAATCCGCGGAATGAATGTCTTAAAATCGGTGAAAATTTTGGAGAAACGCCCCCTAAGCCCTAAATCGATGCTCTATCTAATCGAGGTGGGCGGAAAGCAGGTTCTAATCGCTGAGTCCCAACTCGAGGTCCGAAATCTCGCAACGCTTGATTGGCTGGGAAGCGATAAAGATTTATAATCATACCATCGCCTCCCCTCTTGCAGCTTTTTCTCTTTCTAACCTTTGAACATCGGCCTCAATATGATCGCATATCGCTTGATAACTATCAAACCTCTCAACACCTTGAATTCTAGCAAGCAACTCCTCGCCTACGGGTTGCGCGCATTGATATAGGTAGAAAGATTGATTAGATTCGCTTTGAATTTCAAGCCAGTCGATTTCAGATGGGCTGCGAGTTTTAAGAGCACGTATCCAAAGAGCTACAAGACTTTTATCGGGGGTTTTTTCCTGATTCCACTCTCTTTCTGAATTGCTAAAAATCACTTGCATTTTAATGACTGTATTTATTTCTCCAGAAAACCCCCCTACAAGAGCTGCTATTTCCATCGTTAAAGAACACTTAACATCTCGAGCAAATAGCCTTCCAATTGTGTAGAATGCCTCTTTTTGATCTCCAATCTTGCTTTCAAAAGTTTTGGCTAAAGTTTCAGAAAAACTCTCTTCTTCCTTATGAGAAAAGCTCTCCCTAAATGTCTTGAAAAAGATTTCGGGAAGGACTAAAGCTATTTGCATAGTGCGGAGAAGACACGTTGCTCCAAATAAGACAAGTGTCGCAACGGCAAAAATTCTTAAAATGCCCCTTACATGGTAAGGATGATCTGCAAAACGCCATTTCTCATCAAAAGGATCTTTAAAGTAGTAATACCCTTTATTGCTCCCAGTAACAGGATTCTGCCGAAAGTCTTGTGAGTCCTTTTCTCTTAGACAAGCTCGCCAATATTCAAACTCTCGATCTTTAAGATAACCCGGATTGACCAAACGACTTAAAAACCAACTCATAAACTCTCCTATAGAATAAGTGAAAAAAAAATTTTACTTGATAGCTTCTTTATTCACAAGAATTAATGAGCGATTCTTTAGAATCGAGTCCCCCACAAGGCTTCCCTTGAGCCCTGCCTTTAAAGAGTTAATGCGAACCCTAACGATGGCATGAGGATCATTAGACAGTGTTTGGAAATTGTTTTCGAAACACTGCCTAGTACGTAAAGTCCAAATGCAACGCTTTAACCCGTGAATGCGACCTATTTCGCGGCAGCCATCCTTCTGAATCAGCGAATCTACTTCGCTTCTCACCTTCGCCAAGGTGGCCTCACCTTGGCTC
>JANQJL010000087.1 GCA_028281675.1 Simkaniaceae bacterium | reverse complement strand
AGCCAAGGTGAGGCCACCTTGGCGAAGGTGAGAAGCGAAGTAGATTCGCTGATTCAGAAGGATGGCTGCCGCGAAATAGGTCGCATTCACGGGTATTACTAATTTTTTAGGTAAGATAGATCTTTGCGCAGTCGAGACGTTCCGCAACGCTCTTGTCTTAAAATATTCTTCTGAGAAGTGTTTAAAAAGTTAATCTTACAGTTTTGCTTTTTGATGACATCTAGTGAATTTCCAAATAGGCAGATCGTGTATTTCGGAAGATTATTTCCGATCTCTATTTTCCAAGTTTGCCAAGCAAGATTTGCAAATTCTTTGCTTGTTGTTAAACTTTGCAGGTGGCTTTCAAATGCTTTTTCTGTTCCAGGAAAAATCGAGTAAACAAAGAATGCAGCGTACTCATAGCCGGTAAAACCCGAGGGACTTCCTTGAGGAAGGTGAGAACACTCTTTAATTAAGTATTCGAAGCTATAGGAGATAGAGTTTATTTTAGCGTGTCTATTTGCCCGGTCATTTAGTTGCGAGCCGCTCAGCGTATCAGTGAAGGAGTCCTTGAGTTGGATAAAACGATCCATGTCTGCAAAGTTTTGCAGTCCAACTAGATAGACAAAAACTGACTGATTAAGATCTTCATAAGCGTAAATCGGAGGACTGTTTTTTCCCTGGACATATTTGGAATAGGCAGAAATCCAGTCTTTCTTAAGCTTCGTGTACTCAGCGGTGCCCCCTGGCTTGATGGAGCATTTTCTCATTAACCAATGGGGATAGTTCTCATTTGCACTTAAAGTTCCGAGGTTAAGGAAGAATAATCCTAAAAGTAACCATTTTCTCATTTGGGTCTCTCCTGTTGTTTTTTCCTTTGGATAAACGATTTTCTGAGAAATTGCAAGGATTAGCGCCATTTCGAAAAAATAATGTGCAGCATTCAGCTTGAAAATCTCTAATCTATTACCCTGGACTGCGACCTATTTCGCTGCATAGGCTTGTAGGGTTAACGCATCCCTTCTTTTCAAATGCCAGGTAGATCAGGGTGGTGAGGACATCACCGAACACAAGAATGACGAAATTTTCCATTTTCAATGTGGAGGCCATCGTCTGATCCGATTGGAGAGGTAAGGAGGACTTGGCCAAGGTGTTTCAGTTTTTCTTGGAGGATTTCTGTCCGTATGGGATCGAGATGCACCCCAAAATCATCAATCGAAAAGAGAGGAATTGTTTCTGTCTGGGCTTTTAAGATATCCCATTCTGCTATTTTAAGCGACGCGATGCAAGTTCTTTTCTGTCCTTCACTGGCGAAGGTTTTTGCTTCTTGCTTGTTATAGGTGATGTGGAGGTCATCGCGGTGGGGACCGATAAGAGTTGTCCCTATGATGAGCTCCTTTTTTCGCTGTTTTGCAAAAAGCTCTTCGATTATCTCCACCTTTTTTAGGGAGATAGATGGTTCATAGTGCAAGTCAAAGAGGTCTGTTTCCTTTGAAAGTTCTTGGGCAGAGGTTTTTACCTTTGGGCGGAGAAGGTCGATGAGTTTTCTCCGTTTTTGCATAAGATATCGCGCTGAATCGGCCATCATCTGTTCCCAGCTCTCTATCGAGCTTTCCGATTTTACTTTTAGAAGGGCATTGCGGTGCTTCATCGCTCTATGGTAACGCATCAGATGGTGGACGTAGAGAGGGTCGGTTTGAGCAAGCTGAATATTGAGGAAGCGACGCCTCTCTTGAGGCGACCCGGCAATTAAATTGCTATCTTTAGGAGAATAGAGAACCGAGGGGAGAATCCCTAGTACATGGGAGAAGTTTTGGAAGAGGGTATTGTTGTAATGGATCCGCTTTGTTTTCCCATCAAAGCCAATACTTAGCATCTGCTCCACATCGTCTCTATTAAAGTGGGCTTCAATATAAAAATGAGAGGTCCCTTTTCTAATGAGATCTGTGAGGTGAGAGGTTAAAAAAGAGCGCCCTGTACTTAAGAGATAGAGTGCCTCTAGAAGACTTGTTTTCCCTGCTCCATTTTTTCCGTGGATGAGGTTTACCTTTGGAGAGAGGGGAATTTCAGCATCCTCATAGTTTCGAAAATTTCGAAGGATGAGTCTCGAGACCTCCATTAGACATTCGCGAGCCGCATTGGCATAATCACAAAGTTTGCCGTTGTTGAATCGGTAATTAGTCCTGGATTATGGGGGTTTGTGATCGAAAAATTCACCGTTTCATCCTTACAATGGCGGAGGATGTCATGAAAGAAAAAGGGATTGAAAGCAATCTCAAAAGATTCGCCAGAGTAATCAACAGGCATCGAGACTTTTCCATCGCCAATCTCACTTGAGTTTGCTGTGAGTATTAGCTCACCAGGATTCAGGGTAAAATGAACAGAATGACTCTTATCGGTGGTAAAGAGGGCAACCTGTTTCAAAAGTGCCATGAGCTCTTCTCGATGAAGGGTCAGGTCAAAAGTGTTATCTTTAGGAATCACCCGTTCGACGTCAGGGTAGTCACCAGAGAGAAGTTTCGTAATCAGAACCGTTGATCCACACTCGATTCCAATTTTGTCAGACATTAGACTGACCTTAACCGCCTCGTCGCCATCGAGAGATTTAATAATTTCCTCAACCGCTTTAAGGGGGATTAAATAATTATGTTTGTGCTCTGGATTGACATCGATCTCCGTGTTGATTTTCGCCAAACGCTTTCCATCAGTTCCAATGAACGTTGCATTACTATTCTCTATCTGCATTAAGACGCCATTTAGAACATGGCGGCTATCTTCTTTAGCGGCAGCAAAAACTGACTTAGAGAGCATCTCCTTGAAAGCATCCACCCGCATGATAAAATGTTCTCCCTGCGTTAAATCGGGAAGAGAAGGGAATTCAGATCTATTAATCCCATTCAGGCGAAACTCTGATGTTCCCGCATTGATATAGGCGATTTCATCCGTTGTTGCCCTCAATTCGAGTTCTGGAACTGTCAACTCTCTAACGAGTTGAAAAAAACGTCTAGCAGGAAGGGTAATGGCCCCTTCCTCAATAACGTTTGCTTCCATCTGCGCGCGGATACTTACCGTTAAATCAGTAGCGCTCACAGTCAGCATTCCACCTTGTAATTCAATCAGGATATTTGCCAGAATAGGAATTGCTGGCCTGTTTGAGACAACACTTTGGATATTTCCAATTAAATTTGCCAGTTCAGTGCGGGATAAAATAGCTTTCATAACACCTCTAAAATTTTCACCTAAGGATAGAGAAATAAGAGTGATGTGTCAACTCCCAACTTGCTTATGTAACGGCAACGTGATAGTGTCTCCTCTAAAATAATATTTGAAGAAAGAAAGGATAAGACATGAGAGACATAGGAATGACAACAGAAGAGGGTTGCTTACTAGAGTAGTATCGAATTCCTTTTACAGAAAGAAGCATCATGTTCTAAGCTTACGTGAGAAATCAATCAAAAAGCCTGCAAATGTATCTTTTTAAAATCTCACTCCTTGCCCTTATTCCAGCCTACCTTTCAGCAGGTTTCTTTGATTGGTTTTATACCTCTTCCAACAAAGTGACTCAGTTTGAATGTCCCAACCATTGTGGCAAATGGGGCACTGAAGGAATGCGCCAAGTGGAGTGGGAGGCTGTTCTCGCCCTATGGGAGTTAGACCGTTTAGGTCATGCTCTTAAGGGAGAAGAATTTCCCTTTCAGGAATTACCCAAAAGCCTAAATTCACCTTGGTATCAGAATTTTAAGGAAAAAGGAGTTTCAGTTTCCCTTGAGATAGTGAGTAAGAAGGTAATCACAGAGAACAAGAGTTTTTATGATGAGATATATTATTCATCTAAAGATTGTGATTTTATCAAATTTTTCGATGTGTGGACGATTGATCATATCTTAGATGTGAATGGAGACTTACAAGGAATTGAATATACTAAGTGGCTTTGGAATGAAACGGATGATGAAGATGATGAAGACGATGAGTATACTGAATATAGATTTAATTCATTAAAAGAAATTAACCGTTTTTGTACTGATATTCATAATGTATTATTTCCTTTCTATCGACAGTATGTTGATGATTTCTATAAGTGTGATATTGAGTGGGCTGAAAGGATTATTGCATTTCAAGATAAAATGATTATTAGGTCTAAAGATGCCATTAAAGAAAAATCAAAAATTATCAATGAAAATCCTAATACGAAGCCCTGGATTCAGCAGGAAATTAGAAGAAAAGAATCACATCAAAAAGAGCTTGAATGGCGAAGCCGAAAACTCCAAGAAGCTCAAGAAGAACTTAGTTGCCAAAGTTTATGTAGAAATAGATTTCATCAAGTTCTTGAACATTATACGCCACTGATAGAATCAAAGCTCGGATGTATCCGGCAAGCTTACTGTGCGATTTGGGATTACTGCATTGCTCATCATAATGCGCCAGCGGCTTATTATAACCGAGCGCTTTATTATTTTGATGAAGGCTTAAATATGAACTGCATCGAGGACATCAAGAAGTTTATCAAAATGACTCCTCCGGAAATGCTTAGCGAAGAGATGCGAGCCAAGCTTGAGTTTCGCAAGGGAAAAGCAGAGTGTGAGCTCGATCTTTTCGAAGATGCAATTCACACCCTTTCCAAATATATTGCAGCGTACCCTCGTCGGAAAGAAGCTTATCTAGAAAGAGCTATAGCCTATCTCGAAAAAGGGAATATCCCAGAAGCCCTGCAAGACTTCATCGATTCCCAATACGAAATGCGGCCGATCGAGTCCACTAGCATGGAAGAATTCGAATGTGGTATAGGTTTGATGAAAGGGATGGGAAAAGGAGCACTTGAAGCTTTAAATGAAGCACGTTTACTTATTGCATCTAGTGCAAGTGGTCTTTCTCATGGACTCATTGCTTTAGTAACAGCTCCTCAAGAAACCTCAAGGGAGTTTGTCCATGCTTGTCAAGAGGTGGTGGCTGTGATTAAAGAGAACGGCCTTGTTGATACCCTGATGCCTCATTACCCTGAAATATATGAACTTTTTTCTGGCGAACCTCTCTCTTACTTCCGCCAAGGAGAGCTTATGGGTCAAGTTATAGGGCATCTGGGCATCGATTATGCGCTACTTAAAGGTGGGGCAAAGGCTGTTAAGGCAGTACGCAAACTTCGTAAAGCCAACGCAATCCTTACCCTAGAGCGGATGTCCAAATCGATTCAAGTTGAACAACAAATGATTAACCATACAAGGGAGTGGTGGAGTCGATCAGCTCCAATTATCGATGAGCTCAGAGCAGCCAGAGGAACTAAGATTGATAAAGAAATTTTCAGAGCATTTCGTAATCAAAGCTTATCTGAATCTCAAGTCCGAAAAATCCTGCACCATGCGGGGTTTAAAACTTTCCCTAGGCCTAAGGGCATTCCACATGACTGCAAAATCAAAATATCGAAGAAAAGCGGAGGAATGGTTTATATCAAGGCCGGTACAACTGAGGAACAAAACATACTTGTTCGAGTTATGCCTGGAGATCCGAAGAGTCCCAACCCTTTGCAACAAAATCCCTATGTTATTCAGAGGAAAGGAGCTGATGCTATCTCAAAAGATGGGTGTATTGTGAAAAAAGGGTCAGAAAAAGCTCATATACTTTTATCAGAGTTTGAGTTTAAAAGCTGGTAATTATGAAAGAAAAAAAGGAAAACGTACCAGCATTCATCTCCTTACTTGAAGTTCTTCAAGAAATTTCGAATGAAAGTTACCAGCATCATCAATGGATTGCTCGTGAAGACCCTAAAGATTATGGATGTTATGAAAACACAATCATGTATTTTCTTGAAGATGGTGAAGCTATTATCAATGCTCGAGATGCTGGGCGTGTCTATATGACGGATAGCCAATATAAAATGCTGAAAAAGCTTTATGGGATGGTTGATCAGTATGATGATAATAAGAGTGAGCTTACTTCTGATAGGGAAATCGTGAACGATCCTAAGTGGCACGAGATTAGAGAATACGCAAAACTTGTCTATGTTGAGTTAATCAAAACTTAACATAATTACTTGATTAAGAAATTAATAATTACATAAACTTTTTTTCAATTTTATATTTAGAGAAAGCAATAAAACTCATTTTGAATTGTGTGACCAAAAACTACAATAACTTTAATGGAAGAACAAATAGAAAGGAATATTGACTGTATTATTTTACCCTTTTAACACTCTTTCAATCGATCGTTTTTGCTCCCGTTCTTTAATAGCAGACCGTTTGTCATGTTGCTTTTTCCCACGTGCCACACCGATTTTTACCTTTGCTCTTCCCTTACTTAAGTAAATGGCAAGGGGAACAATCGTTAATCCTTTTTGGTCGGTAGAACGCTTGAGTTTCTCGATCTCTGATTTGTGGAGGAGAAGCTTTCGGTCGCGCCGTTCTTCGTGGTTATGGATATTGCCGAATGCATAGGGAGCAATCGAGGCATTTTTGAGCCACGCTTCGCCTCTTATGATTTGCACAAAGGCATCTTGGAGCGATCCACCGTGGTTGCGGAGTGATTTGATCTCGGTTCCCTCTAGAGAGATCCCTCCCTCATAGGTTTCAAGAATTTCATAGTCATAACGAGCTCGCCTGTTTGAAACGAGCTCAGATTCACTTTTTTTAGCCATAGGAGCCTATTTTCTCAGGCAGCACGTTTGCCATCAAGGATTTTTTCGTTTTCTTGACATTTGCCCCTATGAGGTGGTATCATTCCACCTGTTATGAAAAAGCAACCTCTTATATTTTTACTACTAGGGGCACTTATCACCGGGTGCGCAGTGAATCAGTATCATGCAAAAGATTATCAAGGAAATGGCTACTCTGAATACCGGATGACGAGTGATCGTTTTGCTGTTACCTATCGTGGAAGTCGAAATACCGACCCCGAAGATGTCAAACACTATGCACTCAAAAGAGCCGCAGAGGTAACGAGCAATTATGGCTACCGTTATTTTGTTGTCGAGTCTGAGAGAGATCTCACAAAAACCACCGTTGTAAAATCGACTAAAGAAGAGACCACCTTGGTTGAAGACCTTTGGACAGATTTACTTTATCCCGTAAAAAGCACCAAAGAGCAAGCCTCTGAAAAGAAAAACTATGCGCTTGAACTTTCAATCAGATGTTTTACCTCTCGCCCTAAAAAAGAAGAGGCAATCGATGCCTATCAATTCTTAGCATATAATATTACCTCGGACGTTTCTTAAGAAACCCATATGCAAAGAAAAGAATAATTCCCATCCAGAAGATTGGCTCTGTCCATGAGGGGAGCCCCTTGAGAGTCACATCTAAAAGGAGCTTTACTCCAATCCATCCGACAATAAGATGAGCGCCGATTTCAAGCCTTGGAAAGCGGTCCATCACATCGGTGAAGAATGCGGCAGCGAAGCGCATCATGATAAGGCCTGTGAGTCCACCCACATAAACAATCCAAATCTTTGGGGGAAATTCATGATGGGCAAACGAAACCCCAATCATCGCCAGTCCCGCTAATATCGAATCGACTGCGAAGATGAAGTCGGTCAGCTCAACCATGACAACCGTTCCCCAAAAACCTCGTCTCCGCGGCGTCCGTACCTCAGCCCGCCTTTGCGACAATAAATGAGAAAGGGATAAATAGACTAAATAAACCCCACCGATGAGTTGGACCCAATAGAGCTGGATCAAGTAAGCTGCACTTAAAACTCCAAACGCTCTTAAGACGACTGCCGAGACCAGCCCAATAAAAAGAGCTTTTTGTCGCATTGCCTGCGGCAGTCCTCGGACAATAACCGCAATCGCTAAGGCATTATCAACAGAGAGGACTCCCTCCAAAAAGATGAGAGTTAGCACTCTTGGGATGTCAACAAGGGAAAAGGTTTGGTCAAACATTTCTTTGTTGTACCACTTTGCCGTAATACCATCAAGAAAGGTTAGACTAAATCTCCATACCGCTGAAGATTGCCGGCATGGATGATTTCAAGTTGATTTCGAAAAAGAGTCATTTTCCTTGTACTTAGCTCACAAAATGGCATATATAGGAAAGCTAATAGCCCTATAGTGAAAATGGATAAGAGGAAAGCACCTAAAATAACTTTTTTGTCATCAGACACCTTGCTAGGGGTCCTAAGGTAAACAATAGATCCTAACGCTATTGCGACTGTTCCCCCATAGCTATAAATGGCAATAGATTTAGCAAAGAGATAATTTGCTTTATTAGATGCTATCATTTGAGATAAACATCTGAATGCAGCTTCATAATTTTCTGCTGTTTGGTTACAAAAATATCTATCAACAACGCTGTGTCCTGTTAATCTGATCATGGCAGCTCCAAATTAAATTTTGATAAGATTATAGAGAAATGTGGATAAAAGAGTCAACCAAACATTGATTGGCCAAGAGGAGTGATCCGGAGGCATTCTTTCCCTTGAAAAGAGCCGGTAGCGATGATGCCACCTTCAAAGAGCCAGTTGAAGATCACGAGGCGGATGAGCGCAAACTCACCTTCTGAGTAGTCAGGGAGGGAATATTTCCAGTAACGCCCCGTCTTTTTAAGAGACATTTTGCTATTCTCACTAATGGGGGCAATGACCCCACTTAAGAATTCATCGAGAAGGACCCAGCCTGAATCAATAATTCGGCTGATACTTTTCTCGATCTCGTGAATATTTCTTTCGGTACAAATTTCTGGTGGAAACTCGGAGAAAGGATAGTTAGTTAGCGTTACCTTATAGGTGTTGAGCGCCCGCTTTTCAATAGGGAGGGCAAGCCATTCTTCTGCATCCTCGGCAGCAACAAGTTGATTGTTTTCGATCGTTGCAAGCTTTAGGAAGAGAAGTTTATGGATAATCTTTGCCATATAACCATGGAAATGGGCCTGACCTTCTTCTGTTTTAAGATCAAAATCTTTGCACTGTTTAGCAACTTGATTTGCTGAACCTTTCTCAAAAACCCACTCCTCTTCTTGGTTTAGTCGGACATAAAGAGATTTGGTTCTCGATAGGGCAAGAAGGGTAGACATATCCTCTGCAAAAGAGAAGTCATGAGGGCGAACCCGTTTTATGTCGCCCTTCTTAGAGATTTCTTTTGGCTGGCTTTCCTTTAAGAAATAAAGGTAGTCCTTCCACTCTTTAAAAAGGGTCACAACCTCTAACCACTCCCCATCTTTTTTCTCATAAACAAGGCAGCAGACGAGATTAAATTCGAGGTATAGAAGGTGCTCTTCAAAAGCCTCTTCAGAGAGGTTGTACTTAGAACGGATCTCTTCAGAGTACATCTTGTGCTCTACAGCTTCAAAGAGATCGGTCACAATCCCGTTCAAGATGGGATCACCTAGATTGAGCTCTTGGAGGTACCTTTGAAAGGTTTGAGGGGTCTCGAGATACTTCTCGATCAGAGAATTGAAAATATTATTTGATGTCCTTGGGATTGGGTACCAATTAGGTAGGACATGAATTGGGACCTTTTTCAGAAGGGCCTGAAGGAATTCCATCCCTGGAGTGAAGTCCTCTTCAAACTTCTGGATTTGTGTCTCAAAATACTTGCGCATCTCTTTATCAACAACTACCGTATCCTCTTCAATCTTAAAGAGATCGGTTTTTGCGAGCTTCTCAAGGATGACATGGAGCTTCTCAAGATTTTTATCAAGCTGATCCACGAGGCGGCTGATAGGAATCTTTTGGGAGCTGTAAACGATCTCTTCTAAGACTTCTAGGTCTTCAGTAGAGAAACGAGACATGAGGACTCGATTTTGAATATCTTTCTGATAGTCATAGTCTTCAAGATTAATCTTGTTTTTTCTAAAGATACTTGTCTCGACCATTTTTGTCCTGTTTTTGTAAAATTACAATTTGAACGCCCTTTCAAGCAATATAATATGAAAGGACATTATTTATTGCAAGTAGAAATCAAAATAATTATTTAATTTTATTAAAACCCTGGAGTACTGCTTATTTATCAAGATAAAGAAAACCTGGCCCTTTAGGGCCGGGTAGTTTAACGCCATTTTGGGAGGGGTACGAAGCCTCTCCCCAAAACGATTCCCCGTCCTTTAGGGCGGGGTTCACACAGCGCTAAAGAGAAAAAATAAGTAGCAACCTGGAGTAAAAAGAAGTGGCGCCAAGGGCTATCTTTTTTTTTTTACGTTTGTTATTCTCGTGCAAAAAATCCAACGAATAAGCGATGCAGTACAATCATATAGAAATCGAGAAGAAGTGGCAGAAACACTGGAAGGAAAAGAAACTCTTCAAGGCCGAAGTTGACCCCTCTAAACCAAAATATTATATCCTAGACATGTTTCCCTATCCTTCAGGAGCGGGTCTCCATGTCGGACATGTAACGGGTTATACAGCAACTGACATCTTGGCCCGTTATAAAAGGCAGCAAGGATTTAATGTATTGCATCCGATGGGATGGGATAGCTTCGGCTTGCAAGCAGAGCAGTATGCAATCCGAACAGGAACTCATCCTAAAAAGACAACTGAAAAGAATATTAATACCTATAGAAGGCAGCTCCAGTCCCTAGGATTTAGTTATGACTGGGACCGAGAGTTTGCAACGAGCGATCCAAAATACTATAAATGGACACAATGGATCTTCACAAAGCTTTATGAGAAGGGGCTTGCTTATGAGGCTGAAATCCTCGTCAACTATTGCCCTGAGCTTGGAACCGTTCTTTCCAATGAAGAGGTAGAAAGTGGTAAGGCAAAAGAGGGGGGATATCCCGTTGAGAGGCGCCCCCTTCGGCAATGGGTCCTAAAGATTACCGAGTATGCTGAGCGTCTATTGAAAGACCTTGACCTTCTTGATTGGCCTGATTATTTAAAGACTCTCCAAAGGAATTGGATTGGACGGAGCGAGGGGACGAAAATCACTTTCTTAGAAAATGAGACCAAACAACCGATAACCGTCTTTACCACTCGTCATGATACAATTTTCGGGACCACTTTTCTGGTCCTTTCTCCGGAACACCCTTTAGTAAAGGAGATCACCACCTCTGGGCAAAAGGAGGAAGTAGAGGGATATCTAAAAGAGACTGCAAAAAAAAGTGACTTTGAGCGGACTGAACTTGCCAAGGAAAAAACAGGTGTTTGGACAGGGGCTTATGCAGTTAATCCTGCGAGTGACGCATTGATCCCTATTTGGGTAGCAGACTATGTTTTGATGGGGTATGGAACAGGCGCTGTGATGGGAGTTCCTGGAGGCGATGAGCGAGATTTTGAGTTTACTAAGAAATATGGCATTCCCGTTGTCCCTCCTTATGATCCAATCATTGATGAAGCTTTTGAAGGGGTGACCAAAGAGGATCTTCGTGTTGAAATTCTAGCAGGAAAACGGTGTTGGAACACGGGCGGAACCATTATTAATGGAAAGTCTGACAAGCTCGATATCGAAGGTCTCGAAATGGAAGAGGCCAAAGAGGCAGTTGCTGATTGGCTTGAAGAAAACAAATATGGTGAAAGGTGCATCACCTATAAGCTTCGCGATTGGCTCTTTTCTCGGCAACGTTATTGGGGGGAGCCATTCCCAATTCTCCATTTTGAAGATGGGACGAAACGTCTTTTAGATCTCGATGAGCTCCCCCTGACTTTGCCTGAACTCACCGAATATAAACCCCAAGGAGAGGGAAAGACCCCACTCGATAATGTTCCAGAATGGGTTCACATTATCGATCCCAAAACAGGAAAGAGAGGAAGAAGAGAAATCAATACCATGCCTCAATGGGCGGGATCTTGTTGGTACTATCTCCGCTTCTGTGATCCTTTAAACGAAAACAAGGCGTGGGGCGAAAAGGAAGAAAAGTATTGGATGCCTGTTGATATGTATGTAGGGGGAGTCGAACATGCCGTTCTCCACCTTCTCTATTCCCGTTTTTGGCATAAGGTCCTTTATGACTGCGGTTTTGTCTCTACATTGGAGCCATTTCAAACGCTCCGTAACCAAGGCCTTGTGACTGCTAAGTCTTACAAGAAGCCTGCTGGGGGTTATGTCGAGCCTGAAAAGGGGGCACACCAGAAAGGTTTGATCGAGATGGTTGAAAAAATGTCTAAGTCAAAACTCAATGGTGTGGCTCCTGATGAAATCATCGAAAAATATGGGGCCGATTCGCTCCGTCTCTATGAAATGTTTATGGGTCCTTTTGATAAGGAAAAACTGTGGAATAGTGAGGCTATTAGTGGGTGCCGCCGCTTTCTCGACCGTTTTTATGCCTTAGTTTTCTCTGATAAAGTTTCTGAAGAGAAGACTCCAGAGGGGATGAAGCTTGCACATAGACTTTGCGCCGGTGTTCAGAAAGATATCGAAGAGATGCTTTTTAATACCGCAATTGCAAAAATGATGGAGTTTGTGAACGCCTTTATTAAGCTTCCAAGCTACCCGAAAAAAGCTCTAGAGATAGCAGTCCAAGCGCTCGCCTCTTTTGCACCTCATATCGCTGAGGAGTGTTGGGAGTATTTAGGCCATACCGAATCGCTTATGTATACCCCATACCCGAAGGTCGATCCAAAATATCTAACCGAAGATAATGCTACCTATGTCATCCAAGTGAATGGAAAATTTCGCGGTAAATGGGATCTCCCCAAAGGGCAAACCAAAGAAACACTCCTTGAAGCCGTCCGAAAGGATGAAAAAATAGCAAAACACATTGCTGAGGATATTGTGAAGGTGATTTTTATTCCTGAAAAACTTCTAAATATCGTTGTGAAAGAGTAATGCCCTTTTTTTATGATCTAACCCTCTATTTTTTCCTAATCTTATTCTTTCCTAAGCTTTTGATCGACTATCTGTTTAAGGGAAAATACCGAAAAAGTCTTTTTGCTCGCCTTTTTTCTGAGGCGCCAAAGGGGATTACAGGACCTGTCATTTGGCTCCATGCTGTTTCAATGGGAGAGACCAAGGCTCTCTCTACCCTTGTCCCACACATCAGGAAAACACATCCCAATACTTTTATCTATGTCACAACAGTTACAGAGACTGGGCAGGAGCAAGCAAAGAAATCCGTTCCTGACGCAGATGCGATTGGTTACCTTCCTCTAGATTTTTCGTGGATTATTAAATCCTTTGTTCGAAAGATTAAACCCACCCTTCTCATCCTTGTAGAAGGGGACTATTGGTATAATATGATTAAAGAGGTAAAAAAAGGGGGGGGAAAGGTCGTAGTTGTTAATGGAAAACTCTCAGAAAAGTCTATGAAACGCTATCTTGCCGTTCGCTCATTTAGCCGTTCACTGTTTAAATCAATCGATCACTTTTGCATTCAAGGGGAGAGTTATCTTGAGCGCTTTTTAAAACTTGGTATCTCTGCTGAGAACCTAACGATTACAGGAAACCTTAAGTTCGATATCCCAGGAGCAAAGGTTGACGATCTCGATGAGCTTCGGGTTGCACTTAAACTTAAAGCTACAGATCGGGTAATCACCCTTGGATCGACCCACGAAGGGGAAGAAGAGCTCCTCTATAAAAGTCTCATCCCAGCCCTTGCGCTCGATCCAACCCTTAAGGTTTTAATTGTTCCCAGACACCCAGAACGCTTTGCTCGCGTGAAAAAACTGATTCATCATCCACAGGTCCTTGTCGTTGATCAAATGGGAATCCTCCCCAAATGTTACCACCTTTCTCACTTGGCTATCGTTGGGGGGAGTTTTGTAAAAGGAATTGGAGGGCATGATATTTTTGAACCTGCAAAAATTGGAATTCCCACCCTATATGGCCCCTATATGGATCAACAAGTCGACCTTGACCAAGGAATTACCGATGCAGGAGCTGGGATGAAGGTGACGCAGCTTCACCTTATGGAAGTAGTGGAAAAACTTTTAAATGATCATAAGTTTGCATTTGAAATGGGAGAGAAGGGAAAACGTTATGCACATAAAGTGATGGGGGCTTCGTTCCGAACCTGGAATCAGATTGATTCTAATATTTCCCTTGAGAAGAAAGAAGAAGAAGTTTAAACTTCTAACTAATTGTCGCGGGGTGGAGCAGTGGTTAGCTCGTCGGGCTCATAACCCGAAGGTCGCAGGTTCGAGTCCTGCCCCCGCTATTTTTCTTTCATTAGGGCGGCATAGCTCAGTTGGTAGAGCGTCGGAATCATAATCCGCAGGTCCTTGGTTCGAGTCCGAGTGCCGCTATGATTAGTCTTCGTAGTTTGGGGGACTGTCCCTGTCTCCTATGATTGCTGAGCCATGGTCATCATGTAGATGGCTCTGGGATTTGATAAATTCATGGAGTAGCTTGATCCGCTTTTCGCGTGTATCTTCATTAATACCTTCTTCATTAACTTCTGCTATGAGCTCCTCATAAAGCATCGTTTACCTCCAACGGTAGTTATACAACCACACCGTAAAACGATTTATCTAATTCTGCCAAGATTTTTTTTCGATTAATCGTTTTAATCGTTTAAGGTGTGGTTGTATAACCCGTGAATGCGACCTATTTCGCGGCAGCCATCCTTCTGAATCAGCGAATCTACTTCGCTTCTCACCTTCGCCAAGGTGGCCTCACCTTGGCTC
>JANQJL010000084.1 GCA_028281675.1 Simkaniaceae bacterium | reverse complement strand
GAGCCAAGGTGAGGCCACCTTGGCGAAGGTGAGAAGCGAAGTAGATTCGCTGATTCAGAAGGATGGCTGCCGCGAAATAGGTCCCATTCACGGGTTTTAAATGTTTTTGGTGGTCAATCGCAGAAATCCTATAAAAGCATAATACTTTCATAATTAATTGTGATTGTCTATGCTGACCCTTTTAAAATAACGTTAGTCCGATGGCTGAAAAAAGTGAAAAGGCGACCCCCAAGAAAATTCGCGATGCGCGAAAAAAAGGGCAAGTCGCTAAATCAAAAGACTTTCCTGCTGCTTTTACCTTTGCAACTTCTTTTGCATTGATTGTCGCAATATCGGGTTATTTTTTTAGTAACCTAGCCGGCTTTATGATCCAATGCTTTGATTCTGTAAAGGATGGAAGTCAAATCCCTGCTCATCTCCCCACATTTTTTAGCGCTGCTTTTCAGGTGATTTTCAATACATCGATGCCCTTTATGATTCTTATTTCAATCGTTGGGGTTTTAGTAAACTTTTTGATCATTGGCCCCCTTTTTTCATTGCAGTCGATGAAGCCTGATATTAAAAAGCTCAACCCTATCACCAACTTGAAGGGAATCTTTAAGCTTAAAACTTTTATTGAGCTTTTAAAATCGATCTTCAAAATTTCTGGGGCAATGATTTTGATCTATACAGTTGTTTACAATAGCCTTCCCGAGATCATCTCAACCGCTGGAATTCCAGTTCTTGGAGCAGCCATTATTTTTAGTGACTTTTTGATTAAAGTTGCCTTTCGCGTCGGGCTGTTTTTCTTAGCGATTGCAATTTTTGACCTTGTTTTCCAAAGAAAGAACTTCGCAAAAGAGATGAAAATGGAAAAGTTTGAGGTTAAGCAGGAATTTAAAGATACGGAAGGGAACCCTGAGATTAAGGGTAAGCGAAGGCAAGTTGCTCAAGAAATTGCCTATCAGGAAAGCCCTATGGCTGCAAGAAACGCACGTGCTGTTATTACAAACCCTATCCATCTTGCTGTGGCCCTCCGTTACGACGTTGATGAAGACCCTGCACCTTTTATATTAGTGATGGGAAAAGGGGTGGCAGCAGAAAGCATTATCAAAGTTGCCAATGAAAATAATATTCCTATTATGAGAAATGTTCCTTTAGCACAAGAGCTGTACAATAAAGGAAAAGAGGGGCAATATATACCTGAAGAGACCTATGAAGCAATTGCCGAGGTTTTAAAGTGGCTTGATACTATTGAAGCTACAGCTGAACCTGAATACAACGTAGACCTATTTAAATAATATGAAAAGCATGCCCGGACTATTTAAAGGTGCAACCTTCCTAAAGTTACTTTCCCGATCTAGCGATGTGGTTCTTGCTAGTTTTATTATCATAATTATTGCAATGATTATTATCCCTGTTCCCCCAGCAGTTATCGACGTAATGATTGCAATCAACATGAGCGCTTCCATTTGTCTTTTGATGGTTGCTCTATACATTCAAAAAGCTGTCCATCTTTCGATATTTCCTTCGATTCTTTTGGTGACCACCCTCTTCAGGCTAGGGATCGAAATTGCAGCAACAAGGCAAATTCTCCTTCATGCTGATGCCGGACATATTATTCATGCATTTGGTGAGTTTGTTGTTGGAGGTAATTTCATTGTCGGGGGTGTTATCTTCCTGATTATCACCATCGTTCAGTTCATTGTTGTGACGAAGGGTGCCGAGCGTGTCGCTGAAGTTGCAGCTCGTTTCACCCTCGATGCGATGCCCGGTAAACAGATGAGTATCGACGCGGATCTTCGCAGTGGAACGCTCGACGCAAACCAAGCACGTGAAATGCGCCTGTCCCTTCAAAAAGAGAGCCAACTTTATGGCGCCATGGATGGTGCGATGAAGTTCGTAAAAGGGGATGTGATTGCCGGTATTGTCATTGCAATCATTAACATTGTGGGTGGTTTGATCATCGGGATGCTCATCCATAACATGACCGCTCTGCAATCGGCAAAAATTTACTCTCTCTTATCGATTGGAGAAGGGTTAGTCACACAAATTCCCTCTCTCATGATCTCACTCACTGCAGGTATTGTTACCACAAGGGTTTCTAGCGAAAAGAAAGATACCAACTTGGGAAAAGATATCTCTACTCAGATTTTTTCCCATTCCAAAGGGCTTATGCTTGCTGCCTGTGTGACTTTTGGAATGTCTTGGCTCAAAGGATTCCCTTCATGGATCTTCTGGCTTCTGACAATCTTATTTGGCATAGTTGGCGCTAAAAATCACTTGAAAAATAAAAAGCGGGCTGCAAAAGCTGCTGCCGGAACCATGGGGCCAGCGAGCGTGGAAACCGATGTCGAAGGACATACGGTGGTTCGAGGGGGCCTTGACGATTATGCTTTGACCCTTCCAGTTATTTTAGAATCAGGGAAGAGCCTCTCTTCAATTATTAAAAAGGAAAAAGGGGGGACAAGCTTCATCAATGAAATGGTTCCGAAGATGCGCCATGCCCTTTACCAAGACTTAGGGATCCGCTTCCCAGGCATTCATGTGAGAACCGACTCATCAACGCTCGAGCCAAACGAGTACTCCATTTTCCTCAACGAAGTCCCCATTGTTCGGGGACGGGTCATTGAAAACTCCGTTTTAACCAATGAATCTGAAGAAACCCTTAGGCGTTATAATCTTCCCTTTACCACCTCAAAAAATGTCATCGGAACCGCTGCTCTTTGGGTCGAAAATCGGTATGTCGAAGTGCTTAAAAAAGCGGGGATCAAGTTTTGGAAACCTCTCGACGTAATGATCCTCCATCTCTCTCAATTCTATAAGCAATATGCTGCTGATTTCATTGGAATTCAGGAAGTACGAGCAATTTTAGAATTTGTTGAAAAATCATTCCCTGACCTGGTCAAAGAAGTGACCCGCCTTGTTCCTCTTCAAAAGCTTACAGAAATTTTCCGTCGTCTCGTTCAAGAACAAGTCTCCATTAAAGATCTCCGAACGATTTTAGAATCACTTAGTGAGTGGGCACAAACCGAAAAAGATACCGTTCTTCTCACCGAATATGTCCGCTCCTCTCTCAAACGATACATTAGTTATAAATACTCTCTTGGTCAAACAGTCCTCTCTGTTTACCTTCTTGATCCTGAGATAGAAGATATGATCCGAGGAGCCATTAAACAAACTTCAGCAGGCTCTTATTTAGCCCTCGACCCTGACTCAGTCCAGCTAATATTGCATGCCATGCGCGGAGTCATTGTCCCTACTCCTCCTGGTGGGCAACCTCCTGTCCTCCTTACTGCTATTGATGTGCGCCGTTTTGCCCGCAAACTCATCGAAGGTGACTTCCCAGAGCTCCCTGTTGTTTCCTACCAAGAGATTGTCCCTGAGGTTCGGATCCAACCTCTCGGTAGAATCCAGTTGTCCTAATCCTGTGTCATGGTATAAGAATGTAATATGGCAGAAGATGAAGTAAGTAGAGTCCAAGGGACATCGCAAGATGCCCAAATCCACGCAGCTCAGAAAGCTCAAGCTAAGCAACGCTTAGCAAGAATGGAAGCTCTCCAAGTTGGAAGTGAAGCAAATATGGAAGAAGCTGGCGAATTGATGTCCTTCAATCCTATGGCGATGCGCAAAAAATTCGAGACCCTCAATAAGAAAGCCGAAAAAGCGCCCGAAGGGCAAAAAGCTCAGAAATCAGAAAAAGAAAAAGGAGCGGATGCCAGTGAAAATTCTGCCATAGAAGAACTCGCGGAAGACTATCATCAAAGAAATCCCGAACTTGATAAAAAGACGCTAACAAATATGCATCGGGAGATGAAACCTGATGATACCCATGAGCAAATCCTCGAAAAACTTCAAAAGACCTATACCGATAAGGCCCTTGCCGATGAAGCGATTGATTTCTTGATCGAAACCGCTGAGAATAAGGAAGACCTCAAACAAAAATATGTCCAAGCAAAACAGAACTTCAATGCCCAATTTGGACCCGAAATCCGAGCTGGGCGGAATATTGGAGCACAGGCACGCGCTTTCTCTGAAAAAGGACTTGGAAAGCCAACCGCCCTCCGCGACCTTTACCGTGAAGTTACAGGAAATCCCCGCTCTCCTCATCAGCTCTTTCAAGAACTCACTGAGAAATTTAAATTCTCAGACATGAAAAACATTATTGATTTTATCCTTCACTCTTTAGGAACCGATATGAAAGCCAAAGGGCCCTCGATCTCTCGTGCTGAATTGCAGCGCCTCTTTGGAGAGGCTCGGACAATGCAAGCAATCTTGGGAATATTTCGCTTTTTCTTTGGGAGGATGAAAATGATTAAAAAGCAATTTGATTATTCTGATCTTACCATGCCTAGCCGGATCAACTTTGAAGTCCTTGCCCGCCTTTTGATGAAGCTCATAGAAGAGAGGTATCCCACACCAGACAAAATCTTAAAACAAGCCTTCGTTTTGGGAATCGCTGAAGAACTCGCCGCACAAGTGATTGTCTATACCCAATACCGCGATGCAATGCGCCATATTTCACCGAAACTTTTCAAATCAGAGAGGCACCGCCAAGAGGTCCTCATGGCCCTTATGGAAACACTCAGCGACTTAGAAGATGAGCTCAATGAAGACGAAGAGGAAGAATAGGTTTAATGGATAAATTTCAGGAACTCCTATGGGATCTTGGGGAAATCATCGAACTCCCTCTCCATGTCGATAAAAATCATGCTTGTAATCTCCTTCTTGATGAACACCTCGAAATTCAAATGCAAATGGATTCACATGGTGAAAACCTCCTGATTTGTTCCTTTATTGCCGATATTCCTCCAGGTCGCTTTCGCGAAAATGTGCTCAGAGATGCCCTCAAAGTCAATAGTATTTATCACCCTTTTGGAACACTTGCTTTTTATGAAAAGAAAAATTTTCTAATCCTCCATCAATACCTCCCTGCTGAAAAACTAAACGGAGAAAAACTTGCCACTTATTTGGAGCCTTTTATTGAAGAAGCAGAGGAGTGGCGAAAAGCTATTACAAGTGGAGCTACTGCCCCCATAAAATATCATAGTACTGACTCAAAACCCCCTCCTTTTATGAAATGAGCCTTACCGAATCCCCGACAGGAAGAGCATGGAAGAAGGTTGGCGAAAAACACCACCATGGAATTCAAGTCCCTCTCCTTTCTATCTGGACAGAAAAAAGCTGTGGCAATGGGGAATTTCTCGATCTTATCCCCCTTATTGATTTCCTCTCTTCTGTTGGAATGGATATCCTTCAACTTCTTCCACTCAATGATTCAGGCGCTGATGCTAGCCCCTATAATGCCCTTTCATCAACAGCTCTCCACCCCATTTATCTCAGCCTCCATGCCCTTCCCCATTTAGAGTCTCTTCCCCTTAAGATTACCGTTGACTCAAAACGAATTCCTTATTGGGATATATTAGATAGAAAACTCGATTTTTTAAAGCGGTATGTTTTCGAAGTAGGAGATAAAATCACAGCCTCAGATGAATACCAAGTTTTCGTCGAAAGCCATCATCACCTCCATGATTATGCCCTTTATAAAGTCCTGAAAAATCAAAACAGCTGCCATGTCTGGCAACAGTGGCCCAAAGAGATTAGAAACATTTCAAAACATGAAAGAAAAATCCTAGGAAAAGACTTTGAAAGTGAAATATCGTTCCATCTGATCCTCCAATTTCTCTGCCACAAACAGCTTTGTCAGGTTAAAAAACATGCCGAAAAAAAGGGAGTCTTTCTCAAAGGAGATATCCCTATCCTCCTGAGTCCAGATAGTGCCGATGTTTGGGCTCATCAAGAATTTTTTGACCTGACTCTTGGAGCAGGAAGCCCTCCAAATAAGTTCGATCCTAAAGGGCAGCTTTGGAAATTCCCCCTTTATAAATGGAAAGTGATGGAAAAAAAACGCTTTGAGTGGTGGCGGAAGCGGATAGAAGTCGCAGCAAAATATTTCCATCTCTATCGTATCGACCACATTCTCGGATTCTTTCGCATATGGGCTATTCCCCATGGGAAAACGGCCAATAAAGGGATGTTCGTCCCCAGTGAAACGTCTATCATGAAGCTCCAAGGAAGAAAACTATTAGAAACCTTAACCTCCTTTTCAGATCTCCTCCCTATTGGAGAAGATTTAGGTGATCCTCCTCCTTTCGTTAAGGAAACCATGAAATCACTCGGAATCCCTGGAACAAAAATCTTCCGCCGTTATCGTAACTGGAAAACCGACCGATCCTTTATCCCCTACGCCGATTATACTCCAGTTAGTATCTCCTCAGTTTCTACCCATGACATCGAAACGGTTGCTCTTTGGTGGAAAAAGTTTCCAGAAGAAGCTAAAGACTATGCTGCATTTAAAGGGTGGACTTACGAGCAAAAACTTTCGCTCTCTCAACACCAGGAAATCCTCTATGACAACCACCATTCAGGAAGTCTCTTCCATGTCAATCTCCTCCAGGAATATCTCCCCCTTGTCCCTGAGCTCACTTGGGAGGCCCCAGAAGATGAGCTTATTAATATTCCCGGTACTGAAAATAGTTTTAACTGGACCTATCGGTACAAATTCCCCCTAGAAAAGTTAACAACCTCTTCCAAGCTAAAAGAGATCATCCGCTCAATTCTTGCATAAAAAAAATTCTTTTCATTTATTGGAGCGACACTTTAAAATGCCATTACGTAAAAAAAAAGAGGAACCATCCTATGGCAATATCAGGTTACTATTCAGCTAGTCGAAGGCAAGACTACTACCCTCCAGAACAGACTAATCATCAATCGCGCGCTCTGAGTTTTCCTCATAGGCAAGTTCTCCCCCCTGTTAATTTTGTGGGAGACCCAATTGGTGCGTCGCAACACCTTAAGGAAACTCTTTTTCCCAATACTAGGCAAGCAAAGTGCTGCTCAATGCAGGTCTATATTTTCACCATGCCTAACCATTTTCTTATTCTACTTTCTCCAGGAAGACTTCCCTTTACTTCCTTTACACATATTGGTGATGGTTTATATCAAGTAAATCCCCTTTACTGTAGACCCTGCTTTACCTACCCCATTTCTAAACAATTTTATGATGTGCTCTGCAATCAACACGTGGGGCTTGATGGAGTCCCTTCCTTTGTAACATTTAAAGGAAGCTGGAATAATATAGAATTCCATCCCAAGCTTTGCTATGGATCAATTCCTCAATTAATCACAAAACCCACTGAAATAATGAGGACTCGTTTCTTTTCGATGAGCCTCATTAAGAATACTTGGAAACCATCTGATACACTGCGGGGAGTCGCCTATAGCCTTGATGGTAAAGCTTTTCGTTTATGGCTTCACGAAAAAAAACCTAAAGCTCTAAACGGGGCGATTAAAGAGAAAAGTGACCAAATCAGACAACTTAAAAAATTAGAACGCTTTCTTACAAACATTTCTCGTTTTAATGCAGACTGGCGTTCTGATTTGTTTAAATCTCAAGATGAAATCAATAAAATTGGAGATTGGCGGCAGAGGGCCATTATTTTGGTTGATGGACATCCCGATAAATCAAGGCCTGAAGATGAAAGTCTTTCCAAAAGTGTTCAAAAACTAATCAAAGATTTTAGAGACAAATCAAAAGAGATTAAAAGACTCAAAAAAAAGCCAATTGAAAAACAAATAAAAGTAAATGAATTGGAAGTAATTCGTCAAAATTTAGTGCAAAAGATGCGGGAGTTTTTGGATGAAACTCTTCAATGGATCGCCTCTTCCTCTCTTTCATTTACTCCCAAATTTCTCCGGGGGATTCAGAGTACTATTCGGGCTGCTGATAGAGAGCTCAGAAATCTTCAAGCAAGTATTGGTCTTCTCTCTCAGCCAGATAAAGAGGTAGAGCTTGAAAGGTTGGGATGCCCAACTTCTGCTTATAAAAGTACCATGCAAATTAAATCGACAACCGAAAAAGCAACTCCAAGGCAGCAAGCTTGGGTCTATTTGCCAACTTGCATTGAACTCATTGATTGGTATTTACAACCCCTTAGCAATGCTTCTCATCGTGATGCGCCACCTGTTCCGGTCCGTTTTTTTGAAGAAGCCATGGCATTTTTGCAGAAAAAAAGGGATTGGGCTAGAAAGCATGGAGTTATCTCTCAGCTCGAACCTCACCGGTTTTTAAATCTTGTCCGCTATCATACCCGTACGCTTTCAGAACTTCATTCTCGATTTAATGAGTTGCGCCGCCTCTTCACAAGTGCTCCAGTTCCACAAAAAGCAGTAGACAGCTATCCTTACCTTTTCGAAGAGATTTCTTATCTTGACCAGTTTGTCAATGTGCTTAAAGTCGCTTTTAATGCTGTATCTCCAGATTATGGCTTTGAATTTTATCAGGAGACAGAAAAACTCCATGCAAAAAGAAAAGCCATTCTAGCTGGGGGAAGTATTTATAAACGGGTTAACTCCGGTGGTAATGCAGAAGCAGAGTTTCTTCCAATGGGTACTCCTAGCAGCCTAAATAATCAAAACAGGGTCCATACAAGGATCTATCCTTGATCTGATCCTCCTTCAGATCAAGGGATTACCTCAGGATTCATAAGATAGAAGGTCTCCAGGTTGACAATCTAATGCTTTGCAGATAGCTGCAAGAGTTTTCAACCGAATAGCTTTTACCTTGCCTGTTTTTAAAATTGAAAGATTTTGCTCTGTAATTCCGATAATTTCCGCCAATTCTTTAGAATGCATCTTTTTTTTCACAAGGAGAATATCTAAATTGATACATATAGACATATTACACTGTGTGCGCTTGTTCTTGTTGCAGCTTATACCCCATTTCCATAATCCATGAAATAAGGAGGATGCAGAAGGATACAGTGATCAATTGTAAGTTAATTGAAGATATCCCCATCACGAAAACACGGTTTTCAGGAGAATGCATAAAAACCAGCGTAAAAGTCATTAAAGCATCATAAAAAGGCATAATTAATTGACTACAAAGGACAGCATATCCAAGCTTACGGAAATATTTCACATGTTCTAATGTGAAAAACGAAAGCCGCTGATAAAGCTTAAAAAGTTTTGAAAGAAAAAGTAAAATAGCCATTGAAATGCTCATTGGGATTAATCCAATAAGAAATCCCACCAATCTGACAGAAGGGGACAATGTGTCAATAGGGGGAACAAGATCAATACTTGGAAAAATATCAAACTTACATCCTCCTATAGAAGTTAAGTAAGGGTAACCACCCGTCAACCAATAGCCCGTGCTAAAGATTGGAAGGCAAAATAATCCAAAGAGAGCAAGATAATCCAATGCTCTGCTCAAGCGTCCAATTTTCATCAAATTTGTCATAAATAACCTCAATAATTATTGATAAACAATCATTATTTAATGAGATTCGATCATTTAAGGCAAGGAGTGTTTTCTGAAGAATGTATCCCATATGTGTCTGTAAACTTTCTTAATTTAGCATATAACCCGTGAATGCGACCTATTTCGCGGCAGCCATCCTTCTGAATCAGCGAATCTACTTCGCTTCTCACCTTCGCCAAGGTGGCCTCACCTTGGCTC
>JANQJL010000083.1 GCA_028281675.1 Simkaniaceae bacterium | reverse complement strand
CTTCGCCAAGGTGGCCTCACCTTGGCTCGGCACTCAGCTTGTATCTCCGCTAATTCAAAAGGCCGCTGCCGCGAAATAGGTCGCATTCACGGGTAGTAGCCATAAGATTGTTCTACTTGTTTCACCTCTGTTGGTTGTTTCGTTTCTTCTCCACGAAGAAATGTCATTCCAGTAATTAATAATACAAGAGTTGTAATTTTTAATTTATTCATATTCGTTCTCCTTTGTAAGAGGTGATGTAATCATCGTATTTACTACCGTTTAATGTCAATGAACAATGTTCAGTGCAGGGGTTTACAAAAACGGCACATTAGGATTTATTGAAGGTAGATGCACTGTGAGGACAGATTGTGGATAATGCAGTATGGTATTACAAAGTTGGGGAAGAAAAGATTGGGCCGGTTTCTCATAAAGAGCTTCAAGAAAAACTCGATAAGGGGGACCTTGATCCTTCGACAAAAATTTGGACAGAGGATTTTCAGGATTGGCTCCCTATCTCCGAGGTTGAACATTTCAATATGGCCTCTTTGGATGAGGTCCCTACCATTACAATAGAAAAAAAAGTTGATTATTCTCGGGAGACTGATAGGGAGTATGTTCGTCCCAGACCATGGGTCCGTTTTTGGGCACGGATGATTGACTATTCCCTTTTTATTTTTGTGATAGGTTCTGTGATCGGTTATTTTAATTTGAATATCGGAAGCTTAGGGCCATTTTCTGGAATGATTGCCATTTTTGTTTGGGTGTTCATTGAGACATTTCTTATAGCGAAATGGGGAGCAACGCCAGGTAAATGGATGTTGCGAGTCACTGTAAGGGATCAATATGATCAAAAACTTTCTTTTTCAGACAGTATAAACCGGAGCTTTTCTGTTTGGTGGTTGGGAATGGGAGGAGGAATTCCCATCGTTTCGATCATCACGATGATTGTTGCTGCCGTAAAACTTAGTAGTTCTGGAATGACCACATGGGATCGGCGCGGTGAAAACAAAGTAATGCATGGAAATGTTGGCTTGATACGAACCCTTATTGTCATTCTCTATTTCCTCTGCTATACTTGGGTTCTTGCTTGGGGACAACTACAAATGATGAATAGGTCTTAAGCCATGACCCATATTATTAAAAAAGAATTGGGAGAAGGAAGAGCTCTCTATCAGATTAAAATCTTAGAAGATAACTACACCTATGTCCTCAGTTGGGATCAAAATGCTTTAGTCGTTGATCCAGGTGAGGGAAAACCGGTCTATACTTTATTAGAAGAAAAAGGGCTGACCCTAAAAAATATCCTTATTACTCATTACCATTACGACCATACAGGTGGAATAGAATCTTTAAAGAGGAAAACAGGATGCCATATTATTGGTCCTGATGATGAGAGGGTGCCAGAGCTTGATCAATCTGTTGATGAAGGAGAAGAACTCCTTTTTGGCTCCTTTTCTATTGAGGTATTATCTACTCCAGGTCACACTAACCCTCATGTTGTCTATTTTTTCCGTGAGCTTCACCTCCTTTTCAGTGGGGATCTCCTCTATGCTGGAGGGTGTGGCCGCCTTTTTGAAGGGTCTGCAAGCGAGATGTGGGGCTCTCTAGAAAAAGTGATGAACCTTCCGGACGATACAGAGATTTACTGTGGCCATGAGTATACCCTTAATAACCTAGAGTTTGCTCATTCCATTGAGCCGAGTAATCCCGAGGTAAAAGCTCGTCTTGAAGAGGTAAAAAACCTTACATCCGAAGGAAAATCGACCATTCCTTCGACCCTTGCTGTTGAAAAGGAAACCAATCCCTTTCTCCGAGTGAAGAGCGCTGCTCTTCAAAAGGCCCTCGGAGTTTCCGATACCGATCCAGCAACCTTTTTTTCCCAAATCCGAGAACTTAAAGACAAATTTTAGTTTTTGATATAGCCGTTGTGCGCGCGATGCCAGTTGTATTGCACTGTCCGTTTGGTATCTCGATCATAACGGACTTGGATGGAAATATAAGGATAGGGATGGTCATTATCAAAATCTCTCCCTTCAGTAGCATGGAAAAGAGTGATCCCAACCTCTTGATTATACCAGGAAGGAGTAGAGGAATCTGTGAGAGTAATAGTACGGAGCATGGGCTCATTGTAATAGGAAAAAAGGGCGTCAAGAACTGCCTGAGGGTTTTGTTCTAGCCCTTCGACATAGAAATCAACTTCCGCACCGATTAGATGCTTAGAGGTTTGTCCCTTTTTAGAAGGGTCTGCATAGAGGTTATGGATAGGACATCGGTGTCCGCAGGTGATTACTACTCGCCGATCGAGCTTTTCTTGAACGTGATTTAAGAGCTCAATAAGAATGGGATAGATAAACTCTTCCCCATTTTTTAAAGGCAAGCTATGCCTTTCAATTCCACCACAGTCCAAATGGTAGATAAAGTCTTTTTTCCTATGAATCTGAATCGGTGGGCTTAAGACACTTCCTCTGCACCGGAAAAACTCTTTAGTGATCCGAAGGTGAGAACCAACCCGATTCTTCTCCCAAGGATAAGGCTCTCTTTTTTTTAGAGAAGAGGTAGGAAAAGGAAAAAGGATCTCATCAGATTGACGTTGAATAGGTGCGATCACAAGATTTTGTTTGCGGACCTTCTTTTCTTCAGATTTTTCTAGCCCAGAACAACCAACTAAGCTACTGAGAATAAAAGCTAAGAGTATATTTTTTGTTTTCATCTACCTGAAGTATATCGAAGTTTGCAAAAAAAATTCGACCCTTATATGGAAAAGATATAGGGATATCTAAGAATTTTGATTAGGTAAGAAGGTTGGGATGAAGAAGGTTCTCATTATTGAGAAGGAGCTCTCTTCGCGTGAGCTATTATTGAATCTATTAAAGGGAAAAGAGCTTCAGCTGTTTACCGTCGAAGACGGGATGAGCGCCTTAGAACTCCTTCAAAAACGATCTTTCGATCTCATATTAAGTGATTTAAAAGGGATAAAAACCCTCGATCGATCAAATCGTCGTCCTTTGAGTACTCCTATTGTTCATCTCTCTGAGGAGAGTGATCCATTCTTAAAAGATATCGATCACGTTTTGAGGAAACCCTTTTGCTCTAAAGGGGTAAGCCCTCTTCTCCTAAATCTTTTAGAAAAGGCCAAACCAAAAAAAGCGATCATTGCCGAAAGCCCTAGCATGAAAAAAATTCTCCGCGAAGTGGAAAAGATTGCTAAGAGTCACTCTAATGTCTTTATCTTTGGAGAGTCAGGAACAGGAAAAGAGGTGGTTGCAGGACTTGTTCATGCTCATTCACCTCGAAAAGAACATCCCTTCATCCGAGTGAATTGTGCAGCCCTTCCCAGCACTCTAATAGAGTCTGAGTTTTTTGGGCATGAGAAAGGGGCTTTTACTGGGGCTCTTCAAAGGAGGATCGGCCGTTTTGAAAGAGCGGATAAAGGGACTCTCCTTCTCGATGAAGTTTCTGAAATCCCTCCCTCCTTGCAGGCAAAATTACTCCGGGTTGTTCAAGAGCAAGAGTTTGAACGTGTGGGAGGGACAGAGCCCCTTCATGTTGATGTTCGCCTTGTCTCTACCTCCAACCGGGAGATGAAAGAGGCCATCGATGATAAAACCTTTCGCTCAGATCTTTACTATCGTCTCAATGTGATTCCGATTTTCCTCCCTCCCCTTAGAGAAAGAAAGGAAGATATTATCCCCCTTGCGAATCATTTTCTGAAAGAGGTCTGCCAAAGAAATCATATCTCTCTTAAAGCACTCTCAAAATGCGCCGTAGAAAAACTCCTCAGTTACTCTTGGCCAGGAAACATTCGTGAGCTCCGCAATGTGATTGAATATAGCGTTGTGATGGATTATTCCAACACAATAAAAAAAGAGCATTTCCTTATCGATCCAAAAAAGTCAGAGGGAGAGCTCCCAGCAATCACTATTAAAGAGCTTGAAAAGCGGCATATCTTAAAGACCCTTGAGCGCCATGGTGGAAACCGAACTCAATCGGCCAAAGCGCTTGGTATTAGCATCCGGACCCTTCGCAATAAACTCAATGAGTACAGAAATTGACTTGGGGTTTTACTCCCCAACTGCTTTTTCGAGTGTTTTAGTAACGAATGAATTCAGGCTTTCTCCATTACCCTTAGCTGTCACATCAAGTTTAGCATGAAGCTCTGGAGGAATTCGGAGGTTAAATTTACCTGAGTAAGGTTTATCAGGCTTTTCGCCTCTTTTCTCACAAAAAGCTAAATAGTCATTCACCGAGTCCTTAAAGGCTTGCTTAATCTCATCAACTGAGCATCCTTGAAAAGTGACGACATCTTTGATACCAAGAACTGAGCCATAAAAGACCTCAGCTTCGTCATCGTAGGCGACAGATCCTAAATATCCTTTATATTTCATCATGGTTTGACTCCTGCTGTTATTAAAAAGCGGCGTATATCACATAAAGCACCTTTATCCGTTTTTTTCTAGGGTGAGGTCTGTGGAAAACAGCTCTCACACTATTCAAAACGATCCTAACTCTAGACCCAGAGCCTTCTGAAATCTCAGCTCCTAACGATTTTAGAAGAGCTTCTATGTCCTTCCATGGGACCCCTGCTTGCACAGGATTTCTAAATATCGCTTCTAGTGTGCGCTTATGCTTTCTACTCATATTCTATATGGTACCATAAAGTGGTACCAATATCAAGGAGGCTATATAATTCCTTTATTATCAATCAGATGCTGTACTATTTCCGCTAAGTAAAACCATAAATTGGTGCAGCGATTTAACCCGGGAGTACTACTTGTCTATGCACCACTAAGGAGATACACACTGGGGTCAAAAAGAAAAGGACCGAATGAAACGGGTGCTAAACATGCATTTCAAGTCGTTTTTGATGAACTTTTTGTGGATAAAGATTGCTTCTCTTATAAAAAACCAGTCATTGTTCCCGCGTCAACTTTTCTTTCGCAGCTAGTTTAAACAAGGCTGTTAGCGAGGGGTAGTATTTTAAAGAGTCTTTTGGGATCTCTTTCATTTGGGGGTGGTCAGTTGGGCAGACAAGAACGGGGGTGATAGCGGCACCTTGGAGGGCACGGATGCCGCGGAGAGCATCTTCGAAGCCTAGCATTTTTTCAGATTTTCCTAAGATTTCGATTGCTTTGAGATAGGCATCAGGAGAGGGTTTTGGGTTTTCATAATCTTCCCGTGTGATCCAATAGGGGATTTTGTTGAGTATAGGGATTTTTTCGCGGATCGTGTCGGTTTGTTTTCGGGTGGAGTTAGTGACAACTGCATGGGGGATTTCTGCCATCTGTACCATTTCAAGAACCGTTTGTGCCCCTGGCATGAGATCCAAACTTCCGGTTTCTAATAGTTTGGCATATTCCTTTTTCTTTTCATTATAGAGCGTATTCCAGGAATGGGTTTGTACAAGGGTTGGAGCATGGGCTGTAATCATTTTTTGGAGTCCTTCTGAGCTTTTGTGAGCAACAGCAGCAAAGGAGGGGAAATCCCATGGAAACTGGACACCATGACCTTCAAGCATATTTTGATACGCTTGAAAATGCAAGTGCTCTGTATTGACAAGGAGTCCATCAAAATCAAAGAAGATAGGGGAGTAGTCTAATATCCAACTCATGGAAGTGAGGTTAGCATCAAATGGATTAAAACCCAAGACGACCTATCTCTACCACCGTGTTGATAGAGATAGGTCGTCACTTGGGTTTATGGCTCGCAAGTGGGAGAGGTATTGTCATGGAGTTCTATTGGGATGATCCTTTTTTCAAGTTTTGTGGGAATTTTCATTATCATTCGAGAACTAGCGTTTTTTGGAATAAAAAGAGAAAGTAGGTTCACTGCTAAGATTGTTTTAGATCTTATTTTTTGCTCGGTAGCTCCTAGCATTGGTAAAGCTGTTGCTATTCAACCATGGTTAGAGTGGTTAAAAGTGCATTCTTTTCAAGGTCTTTGGGTTGCCTTAATTTTGTTTACTGCAATGGTGATCTGTTTCTTATCTCTTTATCGATTACATAGAGATCTAAGAAGGGGTATTCCTCGAATAAAAAATTGCCGATGACTGGACTCGAACCAGCACTATATTGCTATAAGCAGATTTTGAATCTACCGTGTCTACCAATTCCACCACATCGGCAAGAAGGTTCATCTATGCTACACGGATAGGGAATTTATTGGAACGATAGTGTACCAGGGATAAAACCGTTAGGGGCTACAATATTGGTACAAGCGACGTTACACCTTGGATGTTCATTGAGAGTTGTCCATAGATCAGCATCGAGTTTTAGCCTTTGTTTTTTGTTTCCCATTAGGGTGAGATTAAAAGCGGTAATTGTTTGATTTTTATCAAGAATACCGGTGGCTTGAGCTGTAAAATACTCTGCAGAGGTCTTTCCCACTTTGAAATGAACGGTTGCAAGGGTTCTTGTTGTAGAAACAATTGTGTTGAGTTTTTCTCGATCTTCATCGTTTTTTATGGGTCCATGGATGAAGAGCTCGGTGATAGGCAGTCTAGGGAGAGTTATGACGCAGACATTCAAAAAGTCGGGAGATAGGGCCGGTCGTCCTTGTTTCTTTGGTATACCTAAATGAATGGATGTTTTCAGGTGGAAGCAAGCATAAACTGCATTATAAAGAGAAGAGGTGCATTTGTCATTGTTTGAAACAACACCCAGACGGGTATAGCACAGGGCATGATCAGGAGCTTTCCTCCATTGTTCAATTTGCTCTGTAGTCATTGTTACAACTTTGTCTTTGATGTGGTCGATTTGCCTTTGAGTGAAACCGGTGCAGTTGTAGGCGCTGAGTTGGGTGAGAGGACCACTTTTTGAAAGAGGGGGTATTGCGCTATCCATCGAGCTTAAGAGGGCCTTTTTAAAATAAGTATTGATATAGGGGATATGGTCGATGGTCCAATAGAAAACTTTTAGAATAACTTCATAGAAGCTAGTAAGGCCAGCTTCATCAGCATTTGATGTTGTATTCGTTTGCTGCCTAAAAAGATCTTGTAATGGATTTGCTTTGGTTGCCATGGGGGTAATAATAATATTAATTCGAATAAAAAAGAATAATAATTAATATTTTATATGATGGAGAAAAAGAGCATGAGGAGGGGCGGTTTTTCCGGCTTTCGTTCTGTCTTTAGAGTCAAGGGTTTGGATAAGACTTTCAAGGGGGCGTTTATGGGCTCCGACTTCAAGGAGGGTCCCGGTGACATTCCGGACCATTTTGTAAAGGAAGCCATCCCCTTCAAATTCGAGGCGAATCCCCCCATTTTGAGGGGTCATCTCTAGGCGATAGAGGGTTTTAACGGGATTTTTGGAGCCACAGCCGCTAGAGGCAAAAGCGGAGAAGTCGTGCGTCCCTGTTAAGAGGGGAAGGGCCATCTCTAGAAGCTCTAGATCTAAAGAGTAGTGAATATAGGTGCTATAGCGATGATTAAAGGGGTCTTCTTTAAGAGAGAGGTGATAATGGTAAATCTTTTTTTTAACGCTAAAGCGGGCATGGAAATCATCAGAGACAGGGTTAATGTCTAGGATCCTGATATCTGGAGGAAGGAGGGAATTAAGGGAATAGCGGAGAGAGGGGGGATCGATCTCTGCTTCGTTGGAAAAATGGGCGACTTGAGCATTTGCATGGACACCAGCATCGGTTCTCCCTGATCCAACGATCGGTGTTTCGGTGCGGAGAATGGTTTTTAAACCGTTTTGAACAAGCTCTTGAATGGAGGTGTTGTTGGGCTGGATTGCCCATCCCCCATAGTTTGTTCCATCGTAACTAAGCCGCATTTTATAGTTCATAAGATTTCAGCGAGCTTTAGATCGATTGGGTGGGTGATTTTTATGTTGCGGGTACACCCGATTACGATTTTTACGGGGTGACCAATGAGTTCGGCGAATGCAACGTCATCAGTGAGTTTTTTTTCTTTTGCAGCGCTCAGCCCTTTTTCTAGAAGGTCTCGTCTTAAAAGTTGAGGGGTATACATTTCATAGAGGCTAGAGCGGTCGAGCGTTTTTTCTACTAGGGAGTTTTTACCCACTTCCTTGATGGTATTTTTTGTGGGGCCCCCAAGGGTTGCTGCGCCAATAGGAAGTCCCTCTTTGAGGAGGTTTAAAACATCTTTCTTTGTGATGAAGGGGCGGGCGCCATCATGAATAAGGATAATTTCTCCTGTTGTTTTCTTAAAACCATTTTGAACCGAGTCTTGTCGCTCTTTTCCGGGGGTGGCAAAGAGGGTATTTTCTGGAAAAAGCGAGCGTTGCTCTTTGGGGCAAACGACAATGATCTCTGTGATCTCTTTCATGGAGGAAAAGAGGTCAAAGCTATGGAGAATGATCGCCTTTCTTCTCAAAGGGAGAAAGACCTTTGGGGTCGCTAAGCCCATTCGTGACCCACTGCCGCCAGCAAGCAAGATTAAAGAGATTGTTTTCATGGCAGCTTATTATAAAGAAAGGAAGAATTTCCCGCACCCCTCAAGGGAAGTGCGGAAACTCATAAGGGTTTTATGAAAGGTGTTTGTTGACTTTCTTAGTCATGTCAAACATGTTGATAGCTCTTTTTCCACCAAACACTTTCGAGAGCTTCTCATCAGGAATGATATTGCGCATGTTATCTGGATCTTGTCTTTTGTGCTTCTTGATGTAAGCCCAAAGTTTTTTTGTCACTTCAGTACGAGGCATAGGTCCTTTTCCGACGATCTCAGCAAGCTCTGCGCTGATTTTCATTGGCTTCATAAACTTTGAATTAGCTGCTTTTTTGGCCATTTCGTTCTCCTTTAAAAAAATATATTCCTTTCAAGAAAGGGTTTTTTGACTTAAGTAAATTTTTGCCTACCCGGCTCTTTTAAGACCACTTGTATCCTCCTTGGGGATTTATAGTCAAAAAAAAAAGCAAAATCTAGGAAGAATTTTCTATGGTAGATGGAATTTCTTGCCATTTAGCTGCAAAAAGTGGCAATTTAGGGAGATGAACATGAAACTCCTAGAAGATCCTTTAGAAAAAGAGCGAGAGCATTTGCGCACTTTGTTAGTGGCTTTAAAAAGAGGAGAGTCGATCTATGAAAAGATTGAAGTTTTAAATGCTCTTCCTGAGGTTGATGCCTACTTTTCTTTTCCCTCGGCTTTGAAAACATTTTTAGCGGGGCTTTCTCAAGAGTGTGAATATGTTATTAAAGAAACGTTCGCGATTGGACAAGGACCTCGCCTTTTTGAAGGAGCTGAAAGGGAGGGGGCGCACCGTCTCCGCCTCTTGCTTGGAGATTTGCTAGCACTTGAAACGTTTTACCAAGATTTCGGGGGGATAATAGGGTATCAATATTTAGTCTTAACCCTTCTGATGCAAAAGAAGAATGAGCCTGAAGATGCACGATTAAAACCCCCAGAAGGGATTGATCTAAGCGTCGAAACTCCCGATGTAAAAAAGGCGATTATCCAAGGGATTAAAGATCAAGGGATGATGGGAGAGCTTTATCCTGTTGGTGGTGCTGCGGATCGTTTGCAGCTCAAGGATGAGAAGACAGAAGAAGGACTTCCTGCAGCACGTCTTATCTTTTTGGGAAAGCCCCTTTTAGAAGGGGTCATTAATGACTTGCAGGCGCGAGAATATCTCCATTACAAGCTTTTTAATGCCCAAGTCACAACGCCTATTGGAATGATGACATCTCGAGCTCACCGAAACCACGAACACATTCGCTTGATCTGCATGCAAAATAATTGGTTTGGTCGCCCCGAGAATGCATTCAAATTCTTTACCCAACCATCGGTTCCTACTTTTACCAAGAAGGGACATTGGTGTTTGCAAAAACCTCTCAAGCTCCTCTTGAAGCCAGGGGGGCATGGAATGCTTTGGAAACTCCTTAAACAAAATAAAGTCTTCGAATGGTTTGAGTCTCATGGAGCAAAAAAAGCTCTTGTTAGGCAGATCAATAATCCGATGGCTGCGATTGACTATGGCCTCCTTGCTTTTTTAGGGATGGGCCACAAAGAGGATAAAGCTTTTGGATTTGCCTCTTGCCCCCGCCTTGTCAATGCTCAAGAGGGGATGAATGTGATTAAAGAGGTGAATGGGAAAGAGGTTTTGACCAATGTGGAATACTGCGATTTTGAGAAGTGTGGCATTGAAGATAAACCTACCGAACTCTTTGGAAAATATTCCCCCTTTCCCTCAAACACCAATATCCTTTTTGCCGATCTCAAAGAGGTTGAAAAGGGGGTTGAAAAACTTCCCAATCCAGGTCTTCTTGTTAACTTCCGAAAGGGGCATCACTATCATGCTCAAGAAGAAAAAGAAGAGATAGCCCGCTTAGAAACAACCATGCAAAATATTGCCGACGCCTTTCCCATGGAAAAGGGGAAACCTCTACCGACATACCTCACTTTTAACGAAAGGCGAAAAACCATCTCCACAACGAAGCGGAAATCAAGCGTAAAAGGAAAAATGCTTGAGACTCCAGAGGGGTGTTATTATGATTATATGCTCAACGCAAAAGAGCTCCTTAAGACCCATTGTAACATGGACCTTCCTCCGTTTCCTGATGAGAAAACCTTTGTGCAGAAAGGGCCTTCATTCCTTTTTAGTTATCATCCAGCCTTAGGGCCTCTTTATTCGATTATTGGACAAAAAGTGCGTGGTGGAAAATTAGAAAATGGAAGCGAGCTTCAACTAGAGATTGCAGATCTTGAATTAGACAGTCTTCAGCTCGATGGGAGTTTGCTTATTCATGCAACCGACCCGTTGGGTCATCTCGAAAATGGAATTCTCAAATACTCTAATCAAACTGGTCAATGTTACTTAAAAAATGTTCGGGTAAAAAATGGGGGAATTGATTGGGAAGAAGATCATCTCTTTTGGAAACATGAAGTGAAAAGAGAGGCGGCCCTTAAAATTGTCCTCCACGGCCACTCTCAGTTTTTTGCTGAAGCTATCACCATTGAAGGGGATCTTACTCTAGAAGTTCCTCATGGAATGAGGATGAGAGCGGAAGAAAAAAGTGGCCGCGTGATTTTCATCACTGAGCCACTTGATCATCAGAGTCCTTTCTGGGACTATTCGATAGATTCTAAGCAAAGCATTAAAGTAAATAGAACTATTTACGCCTAGTCCACCAGTTATAAATGCCACCTAAAGCAATAACCAATCCAGCACCTGCAACAAGCTGCTTTGAGAAAACGAAGCTTCTAACTTGCTTTGGACAGCGCTCTACTGCAGACCTGAAATAAGGTGTAGCTACACCAACAGTTTTTTTCCATGGTGCTGTAGTTGTAAGTTTATTATATGCCAGACTGAGCGTGTTTTTAGCTCCATAGCATGCATCCAAAAGGTGACTTGGTATTCTTGCAAGAAATTGTGTCATTGATCGACCTCCATAAAAATAATTTTAAAAGGGGGTGAGCCCTAATCATGTTAGACCAAAGATTATAAATGAAAAGCCTTTATTGTAAAGAGAGAAAACTTTATCCTTTTTTGAAAGGAGCTCTTATGAATGAAGAAATTAAAGGAAAGTTAAGAGATATTGATAGTCGCCTCATCCATATGTGGAGGTATCTTTGACTTAGAGGCAAAAGAAAAAGAAGTTGCTACCTTAGAAAAAAAGATGGAAGAAGGAGATTTTTGGTCTGATAATGAAGCAGCTCAGAAAATCATTAATAGTTGCAATGTCCTTAAAGGGTGGACTGTTCCTTATTGCAATGTAAAAAAACGATTTGAAGCTGCAAAGGAGCTCCTTGAAGAAATTGAAGAAGAGGAGGACAGAGCTCTTTATAGCGAACTTCTCAGTGAGCTTGAAGAAGTTGAGAAAGGGATCGAAGACTTAGAAATTAAGAAGATGCTTTCTGGAGAGCTCGATAATAAAAGCTGTTATTTGAGTGTCAATGCAGGAGCTGGTGGAACTGAATCGTGTGACTGGGCGCAGATGCTTCTAAGAATGTATCAAAAGTGGGCGGCAAAAAGGGGATGGAAGGTCGAGATTATTGAAAAACTCGATGGAGAGGTTGCCGGCATAAAGAATGCTACCCTTCAGATCAGCGGCCCTTTTGCCTATGGCTATTGCAAAGCGGAAAAAGGGGTTCATCGTTTGGTTAGAATTTCCCCATTTGATAGCAATGCCCGTCGCCATACCAGCTTTGTTTCGGTCGATATCACCCCACAGATTGAAGATGACATTCAAATCGAAATCAAGCCAGAAGAGATCCGGGTCGACACTTTCCGAGCCTCAGGTGCGGGGGGGCAACATGTCAACACGACCGATTCTGCAGTCCGCATTACCCATCTCCCAACGGGAATCGTTGTCTCATGTCAAGGAGAACGGAGTCAGTTGCAGAATAAGGAAACATGTCTTAAAATGCTTCGCAGTAAGCTCTATGAAAAAGAGATTCTAGAGCGAGAAGAAGCCCTCGAAAAAATGGGAGGCGAGAAAAAAGATATTGCTTGGGGATCGCAGATCCGCAACTATGTCTTCCAACCTTATACTCTTGTCAAAGATACCCGAACCAAGTATGAAGAGGGGAATATTCAAGAGGTGATGGATGGGTCTCTTGATGGATTTGTAAATGCGTACCTAAAGGAATTTGGTTCTTGAAAATCGCAGACGAAAGTGACTTTGATATCCGTTATTCGAAGCAAGACGACTTCCCTTTTCTCCATAAATGGCTTGGGGAGTGTCGCAAATGGTATCCCGTTTCTTCTGATAGTGATGTGGAAGCGATGGCAAAGAATTGGATTGGATTTTACCGTTATGGGGCTAGTTTAACCGCCACCTATAAGAATGAACCTGTTGGGATTGCTACCCTTTTTCTCATGCCCTATCGGAAAGTGATTCACCATTGCCTTGCCTATTTTATTGTCGATCCTAAGCATGCAAGACAGGGTATAGGAGCAGCGCTTATAAAAAATCTCAATCACCTTGGGAAAAGCTACTTTCGTTTTGAGTGGATGAACATTGAACTCTTTGAAGGGTGCCCTGCGATCCCTCTCATTGAAAAGTGGGGATATAAAGAGGTGATCAAGCAAGAAAAGTTTGTGAAAGAAAAAGATGGGACCTTTCTTGCCCGCCATGTTTATCAGGTCGATTTTCCTGGAGATAAAGATGGCAAGTAAAAAACCCCTCGTAACCTTTCGCCCCACCGTTCTTGAAGATTTAGAATTTTATAAGGAGTGGCTCCAGCAACCTGGCGTCTTAGAAGGGTTTCCAATGACCGATAAAAAGGAAATCGATGATGCGGTCCGTCTCTGGAACCAGTATCTTCAAAAAGGGGCATCGATCACCGTTCTTTATAAGAAAAAGCCCGTTGGTGCGGCGAATATTTATGTTCAAGATGTTGAAAAACTGAAACATCAATCGCTCTTTGTCATCCTTGTTGATGAGAAATATCGAAGGCAAGGGATTGGAACTCTCCTCTTAAAAGAGGTAGAAAAACTTGCGAAAACAAAATTTGGAATTGAGATCCTCCACTTAGAGGTTTATGACAAAAACCCTGCAATCCGCCTCTATGAGCGCCTTGGCTTTAAAAAATATGGGCATCACCTCCGTTATTTGAAGGATATTGAAGGAAACTACTTTGGAAAAATCTTAATGCAAAAAGAGTTGTGAGCCTATCCATAAATTCAATCACATTTACTTTTCCCCTTTTCTGCATCTTTTCGATGCTCTATTTTGGGGCTGTTCAGAAAGCGACGTTCTCAACTGTCCCATTTTTCACTCTTGTCTTTTGGGCAATGTGTTCAAATAGAGCATCGAAAATCTGCGAGAAAATTTTGGAAAATTAAAAGTAATTCAACTTAAGGATGGGTTCAAGTGGCGGGACATAGTAAGTGGGCGAATATTAAGCACAAAAAAGGGCGCGCCGATGCAAAGAAGGGAAAGATCTTTTCCCGCATTGCTAAGGAAATTATCAGTGCTGTCAAGCAAGGGGGCCCAGATCCCAAAGCGAATACAAAACTCCGCCTGGCCCTTCAAAAGGCAAAAGGGGCTAACGTTCCTTCTGATGTTATCGATAGAAACATTAAAAAAGCATCGAGCGCTGATCAAGCAGACTTTACCGAGCTCACCTATGAACTTTACGGCCATGGGGGGGTGGGGATCATTGTCGATGCAATGACCGATAATAAAAATCGGACTGCTTCTGATATGCGCATTGCAACGAATAAGAAGGGAGGCTCGATTGCCTCTCCCGGTTCTGTTGCCTTTAATTTCGATCGGAAAGGGGTGCTACAGATCAACAAAGATCAAGGGGACGAAGAGACCCTCTTTATGGAAGCGACCGATGCTGGTGCTGATGATTTTGAGGCTGATGGTGACGGGTATATTGTTGTAACTCCAGTAGAAATGCTCTATGAAGTGAAGGAAAAGTTGGAGGAGGGAGGTATTGCAATTCAAGAGGCAAGTCTAGAGATGATTCCAAAAACAACTGTTGCATGTGATTTAAGTGCCAAAGAGGCAAATCAAGGGCTCATCGACTTTTTAGAGAACCTCGATGATGTCGATGCTGTTTTCCACAATATGGAAGATTAGATAGTGTTGTCAAATAAACACTGCTCCCTTAGCCCTTCCTAGGGAAAATTTCTTTGTTGCCCTCCTTCGCCAACCCATTTTGGGTTGTCTGCATCGGACGCCTTGAACTTTTCTCCTATGAAGATCTCTTTTAGCAGTGTTTATTTGACGGCACTATCTAGTCTTTGCAGCCGTAAAAGAGCTTGAAAGAGCCAAGCATCTCTCTTTGGTAACCGATATCTTGAGACATTTGGTCCCGATTTTTCTGAAAGTGTGCGATTTTTACCATTGTATTTCTTCCATTTTCACTAAAAACGGCATGTAAACCGACACCTCTTGTAAACCCCCTTTCTCCACTCTCAATCATTAGACCTTTTGTTCTTCTAATCTCACTTAGAAGGTCTTGATTCTTATCAATGGCATACTCTGGATAGGCTTCATTGAGGGCTTGAATATATGCTTGAACATCGTCTTCAGTGATCTTCTTAGGCTCATCAAAGAAAGGAGCTAGTTCCTGTTGAATCGCCTCTTTATCATCTTCAAAATGTGGGTAAACAATAACTGCCTTTTCACCAATGACTCTTTGTTCTGTGACTTCTTTGAAATAACCGAGCTTTCCCCAGAATCCACTGTATTGTTTTACTTTGACATTTTTAGTAATGGCTGCTACAGTAGACCGAATAAGAGGATTTATGCTTGATTCCGGGGGCACAGAAGTTTTACTCTCGGAGGGTCTATAATCGTCGATGAATAGAGCTCCTTCTGGAGGTAGTATTTTTATAGCCATTTTATATCCCTTTTTTATTTTTTATCCAATTATTATAACATAATTATTAATATTATTTAATTATAAAAAATATTTTAATGTTTAATAAACTGGGTGATGCGTATAAAGGCAGTTAAAGAGGTAAGTCCTATAAAGAGAATGGCTAGAGAAGCGAAAAAGGGGGGAAGGAGGATCATCAGGCTAAAGAAAATGAAAGCCTCCGTTCTTTCCATGATCCCAGGGCTATAATGAAAGCTCTTTTCTGAGTGATTTTCTTGGAAAATCCCCACGACCAGGAAGGTGGTTACGCAGAGAAAGGCTCCCCCTAGCATCCCGATCACGAGGAGCCCTCTCTCCTGAGGAGCATAGAGGTAAAGCCCTATAAGGATGGCAAGCTCTACGAGTCGATCAGAAACGATATCAAGAACCGCCCCCCTAGGGGAAGAGAGATTTTTTGCCCGAGCAAGGGAGCCATCAAGGGTGTCGCAAAAACCACTGAGCCCTAAAAGGGCTACGCCCCAAATCGAGCGATGAAGATAGAGGCAAAAGGGGATCATTATTCCTGTAAGGGTGGCAAAAAGGGTAATTAAATGAGGGGAAAAACGGTTGATCCTTTTCCATTTTAGGAGAGGATTAATAATGAGCCGCTGGTAGGGATTTCTAAAGTTGCTATCTATCACGTCTCAGCTTTTTAACAAAAATGGGGATTAAAGCAAAGAGAGCTAAAACAACAAGAGCAATTTTTATCTCGGTGTTAAAGACTCCCTCTACGGAAAATTCTTTTCCTGATTCAAAGATAGCTCCAAGACCATAACCTGCTTGTGTAAAGACGTAGGTTCCTGGAATGATCCCTACGAAAGTCGTCCAAATATAGGTCCGTGTTCGAACATTAAAAAATGCCGGGGCAAGATTCACAAGCCAAAAAGGAAAGAGGGGAATCAACCTTAAAAAAAGGAGGTAACTCGCAGCATTTTTGTGGAATCCCACCTCCATCTTGGAGAGGAAAGGGCCTGCCTTTTTCTTTAATAGACCTCCAACTGCTGTCCGTGCTGCTAAGAAAATAAGCGTTGCTCCAATCGTTGCGCTAATGGCGACATAAACCGTACTTAAGGGAACACCAAAAATAAATCCGCCGAGAATAGAGAGGAGTGCGCCCCCAGGAAGAGAGAGTGCTGTCATGAAGATATAAGTCATAATAAAAGCAAGAGGAATCAGGATTGGGTATTGATCGACATAGGAGAGGATCACCTCTCGATTTTCTTTAATATTTGCAAAGGTTAGGTACTTAGTTGCCCCTGAAAAGTAAGCGATAACCATTAAGATGACGATGATAATGAGGGGGACCCATTTCTTCATTTTTGTTTAAAGACTCCAAAAATTGTTTCTTTTAGCCATTTGTCAGCAGCTTTTCGAATGGCTAGGTTTTCTATTGGATAAGGGTGCATCAGGCGGCTCAATTTTCTTAAAGGGAGCTTAGCAAACATAGCGGTAGAAATTTCCATGAGCATTTCTCCCGCTCTTGGTCCCACTACGGTTGCCCCTAAAATTTTGCTGCTCCATTTTTTTGTTACGATTTTAACAAATCCTTCTGTTCTCCCCGTTGTAATACTTCGATCCACTTCAGAAAAAGGGACGGTGTAAACAGCGATTTTTTTTGGGTTGCAATCCTCTTCTTTAAGACCGATGCTGGCCACTTCTGGATCGGTATAGGTGCAGCGAGGAATCGGCTGCGCACTTTTTTTCAATTGAAATGGGAGGAGGAGATTTGTTAAAACGGCTCGCCCTTGATTTTCTGCATAATGGGTAAAGAAAGGAGGGCCAGCAGCGTCTCCAATAGCCCAGATATGTTTTTGATTGGTTTGTCCATATTGATTGGTTGGGATCCCATCTTTGGTGAAGATGATCTTCCCATTTTCTAGTTGGAGCTCTTTAAGATGGGGACGTCTACCTACTCCAATGAAAAGAGCATCTCCTTCAATGGTTTGCATCGATTTTCCCCGGACAGCGACAGAAAAACTCTTGTCATAGGAAACCCTTTCGGTTCGGCAACCAAGGAGAAGGGAAATCCCTTCTTTTTGAAAGGTTTCTAGAATGACCTTTTGTGCTTCTGGTTCTTCTCGTTCCAAAAGGGTGGGACGACTCTCAATGACGGTGACTGCAGACCCTAACCTTGAAAAAGCTTGTGAGAGCTCGGAACTAATCGGTCCACCCCCAACAAAAATCATCCGCTTGGGGATATGGTCGAGATCAAAGACCGTTTCGTTATTGAGAAAAGGGGCTTCTTCTAGCCCTTCAATGGGAGGGATAATGGGATAAGAGCCGGTTGCGATGACGATCTGTTTTCCTTGGAGCTCTTTTTCATTAACAATAAGGGTATATGGATCTTTAAAAGAAGCGGTCCCTTCGAGGGTTTCAACGCCGAGTTTTTTAAGAGCTGCAGGGTCTTCATGGGAGCGGATCTCTTGCGTGATCTTCCGTACTCTTTGAAGAGCTCCTTTTCCATCAAAAGAAAAAGGGGAGGTTTCAATCCCATACTCTTTAGCAATGTTTAGAGAGTGGGCATGGTGTGCTGCAGCAATGAGTGACTTACTGGGAATACATCCAAAGTTTGTGCAGTCCCCACCGAAAAGTCCCTTTTCGATAAGGAGCACTTTCTTTTTTGTGGCGGCTGCGCCAATAGCAACAACCAGTCCTCCAGCCCCTGCGCCAATAACAATAATGTCGTAGCGATTATCCATTGCACTTATTCGTTTTTATTCTCTATATAGAAGATTAGACGATATGAATGTAGAAAAAAAACGGATACTCGAAAATCAAAAGCGGACCAAGTATTGGAAACACTGGGGTCCCTTTTTAGCGGAAAGGCAGTGGGGAACTGTCCGCGAAGATTATAGTCCTGATAAAAAAACATGGGACTATTTCACTTACGAAATGGCAATGGAGCGGGCTTATCGCTGGGGAGAAGATGGGATTGCAGGAATCTCTGATAGTCATGCACGCCTTTGTTTTGCCCTTAGCTTTTGGAACGAAGAAGATCCTTTTATAAAAGAACGGATCTTTGGTCTTTCCAATCCAGAAGGAAATCATGGCGAAGATGTTAAAGAGTATTACTACTATCTCGATAATACTCCCACCCACTCATATATGAAATATCTCTATAAATATCCTCAGCTAGAGTTTCCCTATGACGGGATTCGAAAAGTCAATGCCAAGCGTTCTCAAGACGAAGGGGAGTATGAGCTGATCGATACCGGGATTTTTGATCACAACGAATACTATGATGTCTTTGTCGAGTATGGAAAGAAAAGTCCTAGCGATATTGCCATTCAAGTCACCATTTATAATCGAGGGGGAAAAGAGAAAACACTCCACCTTCTTCCTACTTTTTGGGCCCGCAATCAATGGTTCCGGGAAGGGGTAGAAAAACCAGAGTTTAAAGCACTTGAGGGAAATAGTACGATTAAGGCCAATCATTTTAAACTTGGGACTTGGTATCTCCATGGAGAGGAAGCAGAAGAGCTCCTCTTTACAGAGAATGAGACAAAGGGGAAGGGAGCCTATGCAAAAGATGGAATCAATGAGTATCTAGTTCATGGAAAAAAAGATGCCGTTAACCCAGATCGAAAAGGGACGAAGAGCGCTTTTCACTATATTTTAAAAATTCCTCCGGGTGAGAAAAAAGAAATCCATCTTCGCCTCACAAAAGACAAAGAGACAAAGATCAGTGAGGTGGAGAAAATTCTTAAGGGGCGGCATCGCGATGCAGAAGAATTTTATGGAGAAATACTCCCCTCCGAGCTGAGTGACGAACACCGAATGATTGCGCGGCAAGCCTATGCTGGGATCCTCTGGAATAAAATGTATTATAATTTGGTGATTCCAGAGTGGCTTAAGGGAGATGAAAATTTTAATCCTCCTCTTCCGGTTCATGACCCAAAGACGGCGCGCAATAGTGAATGGCTCCATCTCTACTCTGATGATATCGTTTCCACTCCCGATAAATGGGAATTTAACATGTTTTTTTCTTGGGACACCGCCTTTCATGCTCTTCCCTTAGCTACATTAGATGCTGATTATGCCAAGCACCACCTCAATCTTCTGACACAAGAATGGTATATGCATCCCAATGGGATGCTTCCTGCCTATGAATGGAATTTCAATGATGTGAATCCTCCCGTTCATGCATGGGCTTCGTGGCGTGTGTATAAAATTGACCAGAAAATAAATGGAAATGCAGACCGCTTTTTTTTAGAAAAAGTTTTCCAAAAATTGCTCCTAAATTTTACATGGTGGGTAAATCGAAAGGATAACGCAGGAAAAAATATTTTTCAGGGGGGATTTTTAGGGCTCGATAATATCAGTGTTTTTAATCGAAGCTCAGAGCTTCCTGCGGGTGGCATTCTTTATCAGTCCGATGCTACTAGCTGGGTAGCCATGTTTACCCTCAATATGCTTACCATTGCTTTTGAGTTAGCTATAGAAGATAGAGCTTATGAAAATATGGCCAATAAATTTTATAACCATTTTCTTTTGATCGCCGATGCGATTAATTACCCAGAGATGTGTTCCAAGCCGTTATGGAATGAAGAAGATGGTTTTTACTACGATATTTTAAGAATGAAAGATGGGACGGAATACCCTCTTAAAGTCCGCTCGCTCGTTGGGCTGATGCCCCTCCTTGCTGTGTCAACAATCGAGCCCGAAACCTTAGAAAAACTCCCTGTTTTTAAGAAAAAAATGGATTGGTTTTTAAATCATCGCCCCGATCTTTGCGAAAAAGTTGCTTGTATGAAAACTCCTGGCGTAGAAGGGCGGCGGGTTCTCTCCATCGTTGATCGAGATAAGCTTACAAAACTTCTCAAGCTGATGCTCGATGAAAATGAGTTCCTCAGCACTTATGGGATCCGTTCCATCTCAAAGTATCACCAGGAGCATCCTTTCAAACTCGATATCGATAACAAAACTTTTAGTGTGGACTATGAACCTGGCGAGTCCAAAAGCCGTCTCTTTGGGGGGAACTCTAACTGGCGGGGCCCTATCTGGTTTCCCATTAATGTTCTCCTTATCGAAGCGCTCCAAAAGTATCACCACTACTATGGCGATGACTTTAAAGTAGAGTGTCCTACCGGGTCGGGAAATATGATAAATCTTTGGGATGTTGCAGCAGAGCTTTCCAAACGTCTCGTCCGGATCTTTGAAAAGGATAAAGAGGGGTCTCGCCCGGTCTTTGGAGACCGCCCCAAATTTCAGTCCGATCCCCATTTCCAAGATCATATTCTTTTCCATGAATATTTCCACGGGTGCTCAGGGAAAGGGCTTGGTGCGAACCACCAAATGGGGTGGACTGCAGCAGTGGCCAAGTTGATCAAACAGCTCGGCGATTACGGTCATTTGTGACCACGTTTAGTTGGGTTTTTTATGGCCTCTCATGTGTTCTTCCTTCATTCTAAGAAGCGTGGCTTTAGGTAGGTCACAATCTTGAGTTTTTGGCTCTAGTTTCTTTATTTTCCGTCTATGAGCAGGTTTCTTTTTCCTTAAGGCGCGATTTTCTCGCTCTAGTTTCTCTATTTTCCGTCTAGTAGCAGATTCCTTTTTCTTTAAGGCATGATTTTCTTGCTTTAGTTGCTTTATTTCCCGTCTAGTAGCAGATTTTTCTTTAAGGAGTTGGGCGTTCTCTTGAGCGAGTTGTCTATGATTGCCTATTAAGGTTTGAAGTCTTTGTATAAGAGGTCCCTTGCCAGAAATTAATTTTAGGCCATCGACATACTTATCGCGGCTTCTTAATAAAGCCTTTAGACGAAGAGTAACTTCATCTTCGGGGACAGGATCTTGCTCATTCCACCTTCTAATCAAATATTGTACTTTAAGAAGAGTTTCAGCGGGATTCTTTGATGATTCTCTTTGTCCTTTAGCAAGACCGTTTTTCCAAGAGCTTCTTCTTTGAAAAGACTTTGAATGTTTAAGACGACCGTAAGGCGATGGATCATCAAGACCGCTTGCCCAAGAACCTGAATATTTAATAACATGAGTTTCCATGCTAACACCCCCATTTTTAAACGAATTCATTCAATTATATGAATGTTTTAGTTAAAGGCAAGAGAAAAATCGTGCAAATAATTATTTACTCAAATCTTTTGTAGCAACTCGACTTTATAACCATCTGGATCCTCGACTGTTGCAAAAACATAGGGGCCGTCGGGCATTGGACCTGCCTCGCGGACAATTTTGCCACCATGCTCCTTAACATGGGCAGATAGCGCGTAGACATCTTCTGTTGTGATACCAAGATAACCAAACCCCGACCCAATCTCATAGTTAGTAGTATCCCAATTTTGAATCAGCTCGATGTAGTTTCCTTGAGGATCTCCAGGTGTTATAAGAAATGACACGCTAAAGCCCTTCTCTTCGTAAACTTCTTTGCGCAAGATAGATAATCCTAGCACCTCTGTATAAAAGGTGAGCGAGCGATCCATATCTCCTACCCGAATCATTACATGTGAGAATTTTACCATAGACCTTCCTTTGGGTTTTACCCGTGAATGCGA
>JANQJL010000066.1 GCA_028281675.1 Simkaniaceae bacterium | reverse complement strand
ACATTCCCCATCCCGACCTCACCTCCTCCCTCCCCAAAGGGCCCGAAACAGGAATCCTTCTCCACAACATCCTTGAGACAATCCTCCGCGATCCTTCGACCGATATTCCATCCCTTCTCACAAAAACCCTTCCTCCGCACTTCCCCTACCAAGCAACACTCAACCTAATCAACCATGCCCTTACCACCCCCCTTGCACCCCACCCCTTCACACTCCAAGACGCCACCCATCTCTACCCAGAAGTAGAATTCCTCTACCCCGATCCACCCAACTACATCAAAGGATTTATCGATCTCATCTTTCTCCAGAGCGACCAATACTATCTCCTGGATTGGAAAACAAACCTTCTTTCCTCCTACGATCCCCCTGCCCTCCATCAAGCCATGCAAGAGCATGGCTATTATCTTCAAGCATCACTCTACCAAACAGCCCTTTCCCGCTACCTTCGAGGCAAACCCCTTGCAGGAACCTATTACATCTTCCTCCGAGGGTTACCCAACAAAGGAATCCATTTTATTCCAAACAATTAACTTTGATTTTTCAATTCAATGAGAGTTCGATCTTTAACAGCATTGAAATCCTTAGACACCTGCTCAAACCTTTCAGTAGAAGGCTTCCGTTTTTCAATAAACCGTTTTTCAGGTCCTGTAAAATAGTGATGGATCCTACAAAGAGAATAAGGGATATGCTGACTGCGATATTCTCTTTTTTTTAGATAGGCATTGTGAATCAAACAAGTTTCAACAGCCTCAGGACGATAAATACATTTCGTATCTAAATGAGAAGAGTATCCTTCTCTAGCTCTCAATACCAAAGTATCCGTTAAAGATTGATTTTCCTCCAAATCCCAAACACCAGATGTCCCAAAAAGGAGCCAATGAAACTTTAAGCAACCAATTGGGCGAACAAAATGAAAAGGATTTTTCAAAAACTTCTTCATAGAAGGGCGAGAAGCCCTCCTAAGCATCCTCTTAAAGGACTCAACCCCACCTGGGGGGACAACAAACTCATCGATGTCGTGTACAGCAAGCCACCGAACAGCTCCAAGAGCTCGATTCTGGCAGCAATCAGTATAGGCGCCAATCTGATACCGATCCCATGGATACTTACAAATCGCATCCACATCAAAAGCATGTGCATCGGTCGATTCCCAATCAATCAGTTCCACCAGTCCCCTTTCAATATAAGGGCTCAGCACTTCCATATATCCATCCGAGCTATCATTATTGTATAAGTAAAACCGACTTGCACCCAATACATCATGATGGTAGTCAATCCATTCTTTTAAGTAAGGGGCCTCATTCTTAAAAATCGCACAAACCGCTAGCTCATGCTCATATTTCTTAAAAACCCCATCACACTGTCGCAAGTAACAATAGGTCAATATACCAAAAACAACAGCCACTAAAACAAAGCTTTTTCTAATAAGCCTCATAAAAAAATCCAACGCAATACTAATCTTACATATCATATCAAAACCCCTTTATTATAATAAACTCCAGCTCTCCCTATAAGTTCTGCTGAAAAAACCATTTCAACACAGTTCATTTATTTGCCAAGAAAACCCAAATATTTAATAATAATTAAATTAATTTTTAGTAATACATTTATTGCATTTTTTGCTATATTTATATGTAATGAACTGAAACTAGAGAGGTGATTTTTTGAATTCTCCGTTATTGAAAGCAATCAGAGATATTCCAAACCAACTACTTATATCTATTGACTCAGGAATTTTTCGTGAAAAGAGTGACCTTAAGGCTGCACGCAATGCACTCTTTGTGGCGCACTTGATCAAACTCTTTGGACTAATGCTTTTCCTTAGAGAGGTAAGTCAAATACCAAAAATAGACCTGAAGAACAAGATCAAATGGTTAAAGTTTTTTTGCGTCTCACTTCTGTCTAGGGAGTCTCTAATTATCGGGGATAACATTTTCGAGCTCTATAGCAGCTGGCCAACAGGAGCAACCATTCTTGTTGATGAATTAAAAAAAATATTTAATAGCCACCCGCGCTCCATCATGTGGGAATTTACTAAAGCCGCCTGCAATATATTTAAAGCCGCCTTTAACGCTGCAACTCTATCTGAAGAGGAAGCACAGACTAAACAGATTGCATTCATTTTCCGAAACTCTACAACCGAAAAAGTTTTCCAAATGTGGGGTGAGCTCTCCAAGAGTTTAAAAAAATAGCTCTTCTTGGAAGCGGCATACCTATGAAAAATTTTTTCTGTAAAAAGTTTGTATTGAAAAATCTTGTTATTTTGACAAGCTGCTACAGGAAAGCTGTCAACAATCAACCTTTTGCAGCAGCGGGTTTTCAATATTGATTGACAGATTAGGAACATCACCTACCAAATCATAGATGGGATCTGGTGACCCCTTCTCCCCATGCGGCTAAAGTACCAATGGAATCAATGGGGTAAAAAAGAGCGGATTACGACACTGCCACGTTGCGTCTATACTGCAAAGAAATTGCTTGATTTTTTCTTTATTCCTTTTTAAAATTTGCTACCTACAAACCAAGCATTGAATACGAAAATGAAAAAAAAATTTTCAGTATTGTTAATAACAGTTTGTATTATTCTTACCGGAATCTTCTATATACATAATAAAAATGTTGTTGAAGACAAGAACATTCTTAAGTTTTCCTTACCTTGCGATGTTTACTCCCTTGATATTAACTCAAGAGGACATGATATTAACTCAGAGCATGTAGTGAATTTGCTATTCGAAGGGCTGATGCGTAAAGGTAAAGAAGGTCTTCCAGAGCTAGCAATAGCCCATCGATTTGATATTTCTAGGGATAAGCAAAAGTATACCTTTCATTTACGAGACTGCATGTGGAGTGATGGAAAAGATGTCAGCGCCCATGACTTCGAGTATTCTTGGAAAAGAGCACTAGATCCAAGCTCTAAGTACGTTACGCAAATTCCCAACTATTTTTATTCTATAAAAAATGCTAAGACTTGCCTACTTGGGGAAACACCTATTGAAGAAGTCGGTATTAAAGCTGTTGATGACAAGACCCTTGTAGTAGAACTAGAATATCCTGATCCTTATTTTCTTGATCTTACTTCCTGTTGCTTCTACTACCCTATTCCAAAACATGTTGCGTCAAAAGATCCGGAGTGGGCAACCCGGACAAAATTAGTTTCTAATGGGCCATTCATCTTAAAAAACTGGAAGAAAAATAATTTTCTTAAATTAGAAAAAAATGAGAAATACTGGGATCGAGAAAGTGTCTTTTTAAACGGAGTTGAAGTTTTAATCATCACATCGGATCTGACGGCATTTCAAATGTTTGAAAAAGGAGAGCTAGATTGGTTTGGGGAGCCTTTTGATAGAGTATCTAGCGACTTTTATCACTTTTTGCGAGAAAAACAACTTGTCCATGAGAATGAGGGGAGCGCTATTTATTGGTTGCATCTAAACACTGAGAAATACCCGCTTAACAACAAGAAAATTAGAAAAGCCCTTGCATATGCAATTGATAGAGAAAGCCTCATAGGAAATATTTTTTTTGATTTTGGTCTCCCTGCAAGATCGATACTTTCTCCTCCTTTGCGTGTTACAAATGCTTCCTATTTTAAAGCTAACAACACTGAAGTAGCAAAGACGCTTTTTAAAGAAGCGCTAGAGGAGATGAACCTTTCTAAAGAGGACTTTCCAGAGCTTGAATTTGGTTGTGTTGCCGATTCTGAACTTCACCACCGCCTTTCCCAGGCGATTCAAGATCAGTGGAGAGCAAATCTGGGTATTAAGATTACAATTAGGAAAGATGAATGGCACTCTTATTATCATGCAGTGAGCATGGGAAATTATAGCATAGGATTTATGTCGTGGAGAACCAATTGTCCTAACCCAAACTATGTAATGGAAGCATTTGAAAACAAAAAAGATCTCGTTAATAAAAGCTTCTGGGAGAATAAAGAATTTCAAAATGTTGTTAAACAAGCAAGGACGACTTTAGGAGATATAGAAAGAGTAAACCAAATATCTAAAGCAGAAACCATCTTAATGGAGGAGATGCCCGTTATTCCTCTTGTGTTTTTGAAACAAATGTTTGCAAAAAACCATAAATTAAAAGGGGAGATTTTAACACCTTTTCCCCCAATTGATTTTAAATCGGCATATTTTGAAGATTAGTACCCGTTTTGAGAGTGAAAAAAAAACGGTTGCAAAAGCTTCGTTTCGCCTCTTTTCTTCCAATGCGTTCAAACAAACAATTGTTTGTTCCATCAAAAAATTGCCCAGAGACATTTAAGGTGACTCTGCAGTTGTAGTTTCTTCACTTCTAAAAAAATATTATCCACTTTTTAAGGATGTGCTTTTTACTGGCAAAGATAATTATCGCTCAACACTTACTTAAAGAATATTTTCATCTCCTCTCTAGAGACTTTACAAGCATGTTTACAATTTCGTCATGGCCAAGTCTTTGAGCTATTTCTATTGGGGTTTCTCCGCTCAGTGACTTGGCTACTAAAACTGTATCGGAACATTCAAGCAAAGCCTTAACTCCCCCGATATAACCGGACATTATAGATAAATGTAAGGGAGTGCATCCACAATAGTCTCTATTTACATTGGCTCCACACTCAATCAATTGCCTGAGAATTTGCGTTTGTTTCATCTCAATTGCAAATTCTAATGCAGATCTCTTGTCTTTAAGATAATAATGAATATTAATATCTGGATGAGCTAGTAACCTCATGGCAACATGGTAATTTTTAGATTGAATTGCCCATAGCAAGGGGCTAAGATCATTAATAATATTGCGATTTGGATCTGCTCCTGCTGAGAGAAGTGTATGTACCGCGTTGTATGCCCGATATTGTACGGCACTAAAGAGGGGAGTTTGTCCATCTTCACCTTGAAGATCTAGCAGTTCAGGGCAGTGCTTAAGTAGGACCTTGATACATGCTTCTGAATCTACCATAGCAGCATAGTGGAGTGGGGACAGCCCTTGAGAATCGAAGACTTTTAAATTAGCCTCTTTCTGAATAAGGCTTTGGAGAATCGATGGACTTTTGCACTTTGAAGCATGATGGACAAGGCTGATATTGAAAGAATCTTTAAAGTCCCAATCTTCAATTTTTGAGTCTCTTTCCTTAAAGAGCGTGAAATCTTCATTTGAAATAGCATCTAAGATGCTCAATATATCATTATCGAGTGGATAACCAGGAAGAGGAGGATATAAATATCCTTTGGCTACTGCCTCAGGACTATCATCATCGTCCACTTCCATATTATCATAAGCTATTTGAACAGAGGTTCCTCTGTGAAAATATCCCAGCCACATTGAATTTTGTGCTTCAATATCTTCAATTGTGACTCCACATCCTCCACCTACCTGAATATGGTCATCTGTAAAGTCCCCAATAACTATTAAGGTTCCTTCTAAAGGATCGAACAGAAAACCCAGATTCTCGAAGCAAGCAATAAAAGGGTTTTCAAACCATTTTATCATCCCATCTTTAATGGCGATCCAGTCTTGCTTGTTTCTTCCTTTTGCATTTGCTATGATACTATTAAGTTTTTGAAAAAACTTATTTCGGATATTTTCATCGGTCAGAGCTCCATAATATGCTGGGCCAAGTATAATTATTGCATCACTATAATACGATTGAAATTGAGTTTTACAAAATTCCAACACTTCAAGAGTGAGGTTACTACATTGATCAACTGTCAAAAGAGGCTCAAGACAGTCTTCAATTTGTTCGTATACCAAACCATAAGCAGCTGCTTTGGCTTCGTCAGATGAAACAGTTGCTTTGAAATAATCTATGACTTGATTCAACTGGGTTTGCTCCATCGATTCAAATAAAGAGATAAAAGAAATTCTTAATTCTCCGGAAGAATTAAACGGAATAGGAGGGAAAGCCTGGGGACATGATGCAATAATTTCTCCAGAAAGATCTCTTTCCAACAAAGGAATTTTATTAACTTCTTTCAAAGAATTGCAATAATAGCTAAAAAAGTTCGCTAGATACAAAATCTCAAAATATTTTTTGCAGATTGGGAGTTGCGGTAGGAGTTCTTCAATTTGAGCATTCATTAATTCGCAAGCTTCCTTTAAATATCCATAATGCTTTTCTTCCTTATCAGTTGTTGGAGTTTCCTCCAATTCCCAAATGACATTAAATCCTCCTTCATATGAGAGAGATGTGCCGTTTTTGTAGATTGCATTTTGCTTGAAAATAAGCCGCCTATTAATATCGAGAGTATGCGTAGAAATTATCTTTGAAGCTTCATCTCCCATGAGATCTTTGATGATTTCATCAAATGAGCGATAACTCAATCCCAAATTTTCACAATATTCATGAAAGTCTATTGCGTGCTCAATAAGATATTGCTGAGATTTTTCTCTTGTAGCGTTCCAGTTCTCAATAAACTTCTTTTCAAAAAATCGACCGTTGTCAAATCCTTTCATATAATAGTCCAACATACCAAGAGCCTCTCCTACCAATGTGTGCCGATAGGAAGGGGGAATGACTGGATAACTAGTTAAAGATCCATTAAAATGAAGGCTAAAAAAAGGAAGATTTCGATAAACGTAAATTCCCCTAGCCACTTCTCTTAAAATTTGCAGGGCTTCTGCTTCGCTTATTTCAGAAGTTGGTAGATAAAAAGTATGAGTTCCCTCTCGTTCTTTAATGGCAAGATTTAAGATTTTTCCATATTTGCCGGAAATACCTTGGAGGTTACTTGCATCAAGAGAGGGATAATCAGGTATTTGACGTGATTTTTCATAGGTGTTTTTAATTCGATTAATCGCAAGATGCTCTTTAAATGTCTCTAGATCTGGCTTATAGCGAGTGAATTTTGGCGTTGTGAAATGGCCTCCATCTTTAGAACTATCGGCTACCCACTCTTTAGGAAAATTGTTTTTCCCTCCATTTCTGATTGTGTTATTTCTTACTTCAGCCCAAGCTTGAGACCCATCAGGCATTGTTTTTAAGTAAATCTCAGATCCAGAAGTTTTTGTACCTACTTTGTTATCCAGAGATTCGCAAGCAGATTCAATAAAAGCGCGATTTTCGGATGTATCCTGTCTGAGGTGACCTGACTCATTTCTAAAAATGTGCCCAATATCAGAAGGATCGGTTGAAAATTTTGGCAGAGACCACCCGGTATTAGCCATTAGTCCGCTAGAAAAAATAAAAAGGAGCAAATAAACAGTTAAATTTTTTAACATCCGATCCTCGTTAAAAAAGTTTGATTTGTTTTAGTTTAGAAGATACAATACTTTTGTTCAAATTAGTGGGAAGAAGCTATGAAGAGACAATTTCAGATTGAGCAGGGGTTTCAGATAGTCATATTTTTTCTAGTGGAGCTTTGGCGTTCTTTTCTAAAAGAGACGATGGTTAACAAGGGTATCATCACCGATGAAGAATTAGCTCCTGAAAAGTTTGAGAAGGCTTCTATGAAAGATCAAGAAAAGTCCTCTATTTTGTCAGGAAACAACTTCGTTTTTTATACTGTTTGTGGAGATCCAGCCGGTCCAGGTAGCTACTTCAAAGAAGTTGTCGAGCGAAGAATGAGTATTCCTTCTACCCAACAATGTCATGAGTTAACTCTTGATGAAGATATGCTATTTCAGCTTGCAATAGATTTCTGTGGCTATTTCAATGCTAAGTTTGAAGAATATGGTGAGGAATGTAAGCGTAGGGGATCTCTTTGCTTTGCAATAGACTGGCTTGAAGATATGAGAAAACGCCCAGATAGGCATCAAATTGAGTGGAAAATATGGGAGAAGACAATAGAATACGTCTATTCTCCGGGAAAAAAGCATTTGATTTTTTAGTAGGCAAAGTCAGTAAGATTTAGAAAAAATTTTAAGCCATCCAGACAAAAATATTTTTTATCTTCTTCTGTTAAGTTCAAAACTAGCCTCCTATAAAAACAAATTCCTCAATGGGTATGTGGGCTTCTGGATCATCTCGTAAAGCCACATTTCCTGGTTTACCTAAAGTTTTCCCATTTTTCATCATGAAAAGTTCTTATTTCAGATTTTGTTAACTTTCTTTCAACTTCCTGTCGAGCACCTTTTTAACACAGCCTCTCTAATGTACAGTCAGTAAAAAAAGCTTTTCAATTAATTCTTAAATTTTTATGCTTCATCTTAAAAAAGACGCTACTACATATCAGAACAAGAAAAGAAAGATGGAACTTTCAAGTTACTTCACAATTGAAAAACTATTTTGGGGAATCGGAGCATTAGGTGGCGCTTACTTTTTTATCAAACAATACCAAGCTTCTAAAAAAACAAAGCAGAGGCTAGCTCATCCACCAACACTTAATAACCGACATTAAGCAGTTTCAAAATCCATTTTTCAGATTTCCTTCCCGGAAGTATTTCAAAGGAAGTGATTGCTGAGAGTTAAAGGACGAAGTGAAGATGATTTTGCAATTGAGTCTTGTTAGTTGACAACTTGAAAGTTCAAATATAGACTGGCTCAGCAAATGAATCAAAATTTTGGGGATTCCCATGCGAAAATTGAATTTTTTGACACACTGCGCCCTCCTAGTCACAACCTCTTCTTTATTTGCTTATCCACAGCACAACCTAACTCAAACTACATTTCACGCAGTAAACAATCGATACAATCAAAAGACCGAAACATGGGTTCAACCTACGACATATGATGAAATCATCCTAATGCTTGAAGAACTGGAGTCAGAAACTCTCGAGAAAAGATATTCTCCTATGGAATTAGAGAGGATAAATGAGTATTTAACTACTCTTGCAAAAGAGGGGATTCTCCCAAATGAGTTTGAAGAAGAAGCAGAGCTTGAGGAAGACATCTACGACCTGATGTATGGAGAAGACAGCGCATTTCAGCTAACGCACCTTTTGGGAAACAGTCACGAGTACATGATCACCCCAGCTGTTTTCAATGACTACTCAGGTTACAACATCGTGCAGTGTGGCAAAATCACCAAATCTTGGAAGAAGACCAAAAAATTCTGCAAAAAACACAAAAAAGCCATCATTGTGGGCGCGGTTGTGGTCGTGGCCGTCACGGTTGTTGCTGTAGCGGTTGTAGCAGCATCTTCCGCTAGTGCAGTCTCAGCAGCGGCAGGAGCTGCTGGAGCAGCAGCTGGTGCTGGATCCTCAGATTCTGGTCATTCTGAATCGAAAAAATCAGAATCAAAGGAAGAATCTCCATCTGTTTTTGCAGCTCCAAAAGAAACAGTGCCTCTTGTTGATACAGATGAAGCTCCCATCATGAAAGCTGCTATAGATGAACATATTGATTCTTTTAAGAAGTTTCTCATAGAGGATAAAGCTGCTCAGAAAGCAACTGGATCCAAAGGTTATGATGAGATGTCCTTTGGTGAAAAAGCAAGAGAAGTGGGAGCAAATGTTGCTCACAAAGCATTGGATGAAGTCACAGATCTAGTAAAAGTGCTTCCACAGCTTTGTGAAGAGGTGAAAGAATTAGGTGATAGGTTCTTACCAGAAAGCCTTAAGCTGCCAAATTCTGGAGAGGAAGTAAGCCCCATAGAAAATTATGAGGACATGGTTGCTAAAGGTCACGAGGCAATCGATAACGTTTTCTCCACAGACCAAGCTGAGTTTTTTACAGCAGAAGCTAGAGCAAATGATCCCATGAATGATTTTGCTATTGGCATGGTACCTCTCCCAGGAGGGATTCCTAAAATCTTTTCTAATACAAACAACCTAATCAAGGCTGGAAATGCGATAGATAGAGCTGGTTTCACAAAAGTAGGCAGGGGATTGATGAAGCATGGGTACAGAGAGGGAAATGGCTTCCCCAAACCCATTGGCAATCCTGCTCAAATAAATGCACAAGGGCAAAGAATGCTAGAATCAATTTTAAATCACCCAGAAAGAGAATGTATTCTTTATGATTCTAGTAGAATGGGAAAAACAGTCGATATTTATGCTCCAAATATTGGTGGAGTTCGTTATAGTTTAGAAGGTGAATTTATTGGATTTTTGGAGTTTAAGAAATAATGATAGAAAAATTTAGAATAATTATAGCCAGTCTTCCGGATAGAGAACGCCCAGTCGCAGAAATTGCTTATGATAACGTCCAATGGGTAGAAATTTCACAAGAAACGGACGAAATCATCGTTCAGTTTTATCCACATCCTAGACAAAAGTACTGGGAGTTTTCTTTCGATGAAGCTATCAAAATTCTCAAGCAAGCCAAAGACAAATTACTCAATTGATGTCTTTAGAGGAAAAATTTAAGCCTTACGTTTGGCATTTAATCGCTAAATTTAAGAGCCAAATCGAGCAAGCGCAAAATAATAAAGAACAGTCCTGTGGAGAGAAAGATGAAATCTACGAGATGGGTACCTCATGACGCTCTACGACATGATTGATAGTATGAAAGTATTCGCATCGGATTTCGATATTGAGAGGGAAGAAATTGGCCTTGGATATAATATGAAGGAAGTGCTCTTGAACCTCCCTCGCCTAAAGGCGAAGGATTCTTGCTTCAATACTACAGTTAAGTAGCTCCACAAGCTTTTAAGACCGACATTCCGGCGGCCTTTATTA
>JANQJL010000014.1 GCA_028281675.1 Simkaniaceae bacterium | reverse complement strand
CTTCGCCAAGGTGGCCTCACCTTGGCTCGGCACTCAGCTTGTATCTCCGCTAATTCAAAAGGCCGCTGCCGCGAAATAGGTCGCATTCACGGGTAGTAGAAAAAAGAAGAAAACCTCGCCTCTACCTTCATAAAGAGGATGTTTCAAAGGAACCTAGCTGACTAAATTCTGCCTCGATTAATCCCTTGATGGCATAAAGCATCTCTCCATCTTGAGATGATCCAACTTTTTCATAAAATTTCTCAATGGCTTCTTCTCTCATAGGGGGTGGACAGATTTTTAGCCCTCGCAAAATAGAATTTAGATCCCGAAGGGAAATATGGGAAAACTTTGAGACCTTTTCTTCCTTATTTTTTGGAAGGGAAGATTCGAGGCCCAGTCCTTTCTTAAACGTGTGAGAGAGCTCAGCCTTGGCATCTCTCAGCTCAAGCTCTAGAGCTTCTTCAATGCTTGGTCGAGCAGACTTGACTGCGCGATCTATAAGAAAAGCTGTTTTATCTACCCCAAAAACCTTTGCTGACTTTAGAAATAGGTCAACGAAATCATCTGCGTCTAAACCCTTAACAACTAGAAGCTTTTGATTGAAGGTATTGAATGCCTCTTCTTTATCCAGCTTTCCTAGCTTCTGTTTTTCCCTAACGATTTCAAGCCACGCCATAAGGTGTTCATCCTCATCGTTTATTTTCTCTAGAAGCTTTTCAGCGATATCAACATGATATGGAGCGATTCCAGTTACTAAGCTTTTTAGATCGTAATCATCCTCAATTCGAGCAGCTAAACTTTTTAGATTGTAATCACTCCCAATCACCTCCTGACCATCTTTCATGATTGTTTTTAAATCTTTTTTGAATTCCGTGGATAGAAAAGGGTATTTTGCCTCTGTTATGAGAAAATCTCGTAAATTCCAGCTTCGCATATTACCAGAGTCGATAAAGGTTCGCAAATAAGAGAGCGTTTCAAAGGCAAGAGGAGATTCCATTTTCCCTTCATAATCAAGGAGTTTAATAAGCTCATAGGAGGGATATAAGGAAGTAGTATCACTATGTTTTTTTATGATATCCTTGTGCAAATTAAGAAGTGTTTCGTCCTTGTTCGGGTGATTCATCCTTATTTCTAGGTTTAATAGGAGAAAATCAGGGGGCATCCAATTGAAGCGTTCTTTGGCTATTTTTGAATGCAATTCCCAGTAAAAGGATTGGATTAAAGGGTCACTATTTGAAAAAAGGGAATCTATAATTGAAAACATTTTATTAGAAGAATAGGTGTAGTACGAAAATAATGAGACAGCTTTTTTTAACACTTGCTCACCCGTATCGTTTAACCCATACTTCGCTAGATAAAGGTAGCCCTTAAGCTTGACGCTGGTGTCCTCGATTTTATCTAAGAGTGTTTCAGCTAAAGTTGGGTGTAAGGGAGCAACTTTTTTAACGCAAGCTAAATAAGCTTGATCTTTCCTATAAGGAGAGAGATGGTTTTCAATGAGTGTTTCCAATCTCTCCATTTTCTTATCGATAGAGATAAAGGATTTTGTTAGTCGTATGTTAGGCGACAAAACTCTTTTCAAGTCTTCTTCTTCTTTTAAACGGATAAGACCTTTTCCATCATTAATAGTTGGCAGAGAGACAGGATGTTTCATCTTCTCTTCAAGACGCTCTGAATTTTCAGATGTCCAGGGAAGAACACCCCCTGTTACTCCCTCTTCTACAGAATCTACTGTTCCCATTATAACACTCCTTTTTCATTAAGAACGGACCGATCATGAGATTTTTTTTTTAAGATGTCAATTGAAATTTAATTTCTTTATCGGCTATAACTTTTCCAAAAAAACACATCGAGGTGTAGTATGAGAAAACCAATCCTAACCCTTCTAGTCTTTTGTTTCCTTAGTGTTAGTGCGTTTCCTAAACTCTCAAGCGAAGCGTATAGAGAGATTCTTAGGCAGCCCCAATCAGAAAAGCTTAGCCGTAAAATGAATCAATTTTATCTTTCACATCCCAAAACATCCGAGCACTTGTATGAAAGTGGGGATGTCGTTGCCTTAGTTTTAGAAAGCTACTGCGATAGAACCCAAGCGATTATCAAAAAATACCCTTTAGATCCAGCTTCTAGTCTTGCTGAAAAGAGGGTCGCTAACTTCCGCAATTTTTTAGATAAAAAAGGGGATTTGATCAAGACGGGATTATTTTTGTTTCTGGGTGTTTATAGTCTTGATGCTTATCAAGACTCCAAGACTTGGAAAGAGCTTATAGAGCTTCAAGGGGACTTAGGAACTCATCTTTTAAACCGTTCCAAGCTTAAAACCAATTATGGAGAAAGAATGGAGGGAGAAGCTAGAGGAGAAGACTTGCTCCTTGATCTTGAAGTAAAGTTAATGGATCATGTGAGAGTTTTTTGTCAGCGATCAACAGACCCCTTTTTTAGTGGCGTCGTTCTCCCGATGATTAAAGAGTGTCGGACTCGTGAAGAAGTTTTAAAGCTTTTCGCTCCTTGGCGCGATGAAACCCAACCTATTCCGGGAGAGCTTCTAACCGATGCGGAAGAGGCTTTTGATGATCTTAATCAAGAAACTTGGGGAAGGCTCAAAAGGGAACTCGAGAACTTTTTTGATAGCCCATTGACGCTAGAGCGGTTTATCGAGATCACTTCTCAAGCATTTAGTATCCCTCCTCCTAAACATTTAGGTGAAGGCTCAAAGAAGTAGATACTTCCTGGAGTTTTAGTTATTTCTAACCGGTTTTATGTCGGTTATGGAGTTGCTGAGATACCTTTTGATGTTTAATAATTGGACATTGTCCAAATATCGACATTTTTGATCCTATTATGATGGGTGATGTATCTAAAACTTGGAGTAAATGGCTAGGACCTCTTGTCCCTTATATGCTTGATTGTGATACGACTATTTGTTTATTAAAAGATAAAGTCAGGTTATTGCTATCAAACTCAAGTGATGAAAATCTGGTCAAAATCCCTGACTTGGAGTAACTATAAAGGTATGCGTACACGGACAAAAATTATCTGTACTCTCGGCCCTGCGACAAGTAGCTATGAAAAAATCGTCCAGCTCATCGATGCAGGGATGAATGTGGCACGGATCAATATGAGCCATGGCACCTATGATCAGCATAAAGAGGTCATTGATTTTCTCAAAAAAGCACGGAAAGAGAAGGATATCCCTTTAGCGATTATGCTTGACACCAAAGGGCCTGAGGTTCGGGTCGGATCCCTTGAGGCTCCAATCGGTTTGGAGAAGGGAGCTAAGCTCAAAATTACTGAGAATCCCAAGGAAGGAGAGATCACTCTTGAGCCATTTGTAGTGATCAAAGATATCAAAGTGGGATGTGAAATCCTCTTTGATGATGGATATATTACCACAAAAGTTGTGGAAAAGAAAAAAGATCACCTCGTGGTCGAAGTTCAAAATCCTGGAATCCTTAAGTCGCAAAAAGGGGTCAATATCCCCAATGTAGATCTTGACCTTCCTGCTGTGACTGAAAGAGATATTGCTGATATCGAGTTTGGATGCAAAAATGGTATTGATCTCCTAGCCGCTTCCTTTATCCGCTCACCCGAACATATTTTTACGATCAAAGAGCTCTTAAAGAAAAATCAAGCAGCTGATGTTTTGGTCATTGCAAAGATTGAAAGTGCTCTTGGGGTAAAAAACTTTGATAGTATCTTGCAGGCAGCCGATGGAGTTATGGTGGCAAGGGGGGATTTAGGGGTCACGCTCCCGATAACGCAGGTTCCTCAGCTTCAAAAAGTGATGATCAAAAAAAGTTATCAGTCATTTAAGCCTGTGGTGACAGCCACGCAGATGCTTGAGTCGATGATCACCAGTCCTCGGCCAACGCGGGCAGAGGTGTCTGATGTTGCTAATGCAATCTATGATAGTACTTCAGCGGTGATGCTCTCAGGGGAAACGGCGGTTGGAAAATATCCTATTGAAACGGTCAAGCTGATGAAAAGTACCATCTTGGAAGCCGAAAAAGACTTTAACTATCCAAAATTCTTTTATGAGGATGCTTCTAAACGTACTTTCCAAGATATCTCTTCCTCCGTTGCTCTTGCTGCAGTTAAAACCTCTTATAGTGCCCATGGGAAAGCTCTCATTGCTCTAACAACAGGTGGATTTACCGCTCGCCTTATGGGGCGATTCCGCCCAGAAATGCCTATTATTGCAGTAACTCCGGATGAAAAAACCTATCACCAACTCGCATTTGTTTGGGGAACAGTTCCTGTTCATGCAACTGTTAAAAATGTGAGGGAGGGAGTTAGAAAGGCAAGTTGCTATATCCTTAGTCATAAGCTTGTCCAGTATGGCGATCTCATTGTTGTTACCTCTGGGACTCCTTTTGGGGTTTCAGGAACTACAAATATGATGGTTGTAGAGAATATTGGGGATGTCCTTGTCAGGGGAAGCCCAGGATTAGGGAAGCGGATTCATGGCAAGGTAGGCTTTCTCCTCAGTTTTGACCCAGACACCTCCTATGACTTCAAAGAAAGATTTGTCGTTATGTCTCATTGTGCTGAGGAATATGGGCCACACCTTAAGGGGGCCCTAGGAATCATCCTACAAAATCATCCCGATGATCACCGCTCTGAGGAGCTAGCCAAGAGATTTGCCCAAGATCTCAAAATTCCCATCCTTCTCCGTGCTGACGCTGCTTGCACAATCCTTAAGAAAGATCAGCTGATCACCCTCGACCCCTCAAAGGGGCTCGTCTTTAAAGGGATTATTGAATCAGAAGATGAAAAAATAGATGAAATTTGTAATAATTAAATTAATCAAGATAAAGAAAACCTGGCCCTTTAGGGCCGGGTAGTTTAACGCCATTTTGGGAGGGGTACGAAGCCCCTCCTCAAAACGATTCCCCGTCCTTTAGGGCGGGGTTCACGAAGTGCTAAAGGCAAAAATAGGTGGCATTCACGGGTTTTAGATTTTTGAAGTTCTATTTGTGCACATTGTCCACGAAACAAGGGCAAAAAACAGAACTTCAAAAAGGTACAGAAAAAATGGTAGAGTTTATGGATAGGTTCATAATTTTTATATATCATACTTTTGTCCTTGAGCAATTATTTTTTAAGTTCTAAAATTGGAAAATTTATGGAAAATGGAATGATTAGACCCCGAAGTTTTGGAACGCACGATGGAAGTTTTCATGCGGATGAAGTGACAGCCTGTGCCCTTCTTCTCCTTTTTGATTTGATTGATATGGAAGAAATTGTCCGCAGTCGCAATCTGAAAGAGTTAAGTAGTTGTGAATATGTTTGCGATGTTGGAGGTATATATGATCCTAAAATCAAGCGGTTTGATCACCACCAAGTCGATTATAATGGTCCTTTAAGTAGTGCAGGGATGGTTTTAAAATACCTGAAAGAGGAGAAAATTCTCGATGAAAAGCTCTATAGCTACTTTAACCGCTCTCTTGTAATGGGGGTAGATGCCATTGATAACGGTAAGGCTTCTCCTGTAGTGGGGCACTGCTCTTTTTCTTCTCTCATTGCCAACTTTGTCCCTCCCCGCCATGATGCTGATATAAAGATGTTCAATGCAGCTTTTTTTGAGGCCTTAGGATTTTGTTTAGGTCACCTGCGACGCCTTTTGGCAAAATATCATTATATTCGTGAATGTCGGGACAAAATTAAAGTGGAAATGGATAAGAAAGGAAAAGTGATGATTTTCGATGAGTCAATGCCATGGATTGACTCCTTTTTTGAGCTTGACGGGGATAAGCATCCTGCAGAATTTCTTGTGATGCCTTCAGGAAGTCAATGGAAACTGAGGGGAATTCCTCCCAGCTATGATAAACGGATGCAAGTACGTGTTCCTATGCCTAAAGAGTGGGCAGGTCTAATCGATGACGAGCTAAAGGAAAAATCAGGGATTCAGGGCGCTATATTTTGTCATAAAGGACGGTTCATTTCTATTTGGAAAACCAAAGAAGATGCCCTTAAGGCTCTAGAGCAGATTCAGGGGAGAAAAAAATGAGTACAATTTTTGGCAAAATCATTGAAGGGGATATCCCAGCAGATAAAGTCTTTGAAAGTGATACCCTTCTTGTTATCAAAGACATTAACCCCAAAGCTCCTGTCCACCTTCTTCTTATTCCTAAAAAAAAATACCCAAGTCTTCAAGAAGTTCCTCAAAAAGATCTTTCTATGATGGTAGAAATCATGCAAGTGGCGCAGAACCTAGCTAAGAAATTTAATGTTGCAGACAATTATCGATTGCTGACAAATATTGGAACTAAGGCAGGACAGTCGGTTTTTCACCTCCATTTTCATTTAATCGGTGGAAAATCCCTTGGCGCAATGGCATGAAATATCTTTTTTTCTTATTTTTCTTTTCAACTCTTTTTGGCTCAGAAGCGTCTGCAATAAAACGGGTTTTTTCTCACCTCCTCATTCACGATTACCTCTCTGCCCAAAGAGAATGTGAAGAAAGCTTGCGCCGTTATCCTGATTCAGAAGGGCTAAGGAAAGTTTATATTAAGGCCCTTGCGGAAAATGGAAAGGATAACGAGGCGATCGACTACTCGAAAAGATTAGGGCTTCAGGAGCTGGGTAGTGATCTCATCGAGACTTTAGCTTGGGGAGTCATTAGAAAATCGGAAAATTCCTCCCAATTCGTTGTAAGCATAGCCTCACTTATGAGTGCCTATTCTACCAATGATGTTCGAGCAGTTCGAATGCTTCTCCATCAATTTAGGTCATCCAATGCAATTCTCAGGAGCATGGCCATCCAACTTTCTCCACGTTATCGCGATATAGGTTTAATCGAGGAGCTTAAACGCCTTCTTGTAGAAGAAAAAATCTGGTTTGTCAGGCTAGAGGTTATCAAAGCCCTAGGTGCGATGGAAGTCAAAGAGGTGAAAGGCCCCTTAAAACGGATCATCACCCACCCCCGCACCACAGCAGAAGAGAAAGCTTCTGCTATCGCTTCCCTTGTCAATATTTATGAAGAAGTTGGAGAGGATGAGCTTTTAAAACTTGTTGAATCAAAAAGGGCAGGACTCCGCCATTTAGCTTGTCAAATTGTTGCCCATCTCGACCTTAAAGAGAAAACCCCTTTGATTGAGACCCTTTTAAGTGATCCTTCATCAGATGTTCGGATAGCAGCTCTCAACACCCTTAATTTTATTGGGCTAAAATCGCTAAATCCTAGTGCCCTATCAAAAATGATTGACTTAACGGAGGATCCCCATCCCCCCGTTTCCCTAACAGCAGCATGGATTGTTGCAAGGTACGCCCCAGAAACAGCCCTCCAAGTTGTTCGGAAATGGGTTTATTCTACAGATGAGACTTCTCGCCGCCTAGCAGCCTTTATTTTGGGAAGGATGGGAGGAATAGGCAAACACTTAGCTCATGAAGTTTTGAAGATCACCCCAGACCCCTTTGTTAAGGCAAACCTCGCCCTAGGAGGAATCGGACAGGGGGGAAACCACCAAAACTTAGCAGATATCCTTTACACCTTTTTAAAGCTTCGAAAAGGGAAAGTGATGTGGGATACATCTCAAAACCCCCTATTTGAAGTCCTTACTCCCTCCCGCATTTGTCATATTCCCCAAGTTTCTAAATATCCCACCATGGTCGATCACCTTACCCGACTAGAGATTTTGGGGATGCTTGCAGCCCTCAGGCATCCTCAAGCTGAAGAAGCGGTCAAAAGCTTTCTCACGCAAGAAGTTTTTGGTGTAACCTATGCGGCATCAACCACCCTCCTTGAGGAAGGGGGAGAAGAGGCCTTTGATATCCTCCGTGATCTCCTGAAAGAGGAAGATCAAAATATCCGCATTCAAGCGGCCCTTGTTTTAGCTTTAGCTGGAGAGGAAACCGAAGCCATAGAAGTTTTGCAAAAAGTCTACTTTCATGTCGATCGAGAGATGAAAATCAATATCCTTGGAGCGCTTGGTCATATTGGAGATAAAACATCGATCCCCTTTCTCCTTACCCTACTTGAAGAGCCTTATCAAACCCTAAAAGTAATGGCAGCTTCTGCCCTAATCCAATGTGTGTATCACTGATGAATATTAAAGAAATCCAAAAGCAACTTCAGTTTTATAAAATCGATGGATGGCTCCTCTATGACCTTCATGGAAGCAATCCCTTAGCCCTTTCTGTGATGCAAATCCCTCATGAAGTACTCATGACGAGACGTTGTTTCTATTATATTCCCAATAAGGGTATTCCTCAAAAAATTGTCCACAAGATTGAATCCCATAACTTAGACCACCTTCCGGGAGAAAAAAAATCCTACTTTAGCTGGAAAGAGATGAACCGTCTTCTTGGAGAGACTTTGAAAGGGGTCAGAACCGTTGCTATGGAATACTCTCCCAACCAAGCCATTCCTACTGTCTCTGTTATTGATGGAGGACTGATTGATTTAGTACGGAGCTTTGGCCCAAAAGTTGTTAGCTCTGCCCTGTTTCTTCAAGCATTCACCTCCCTTTGGACGGATGATCAGTATAAACTTCATATGGAAGCTGCGAATGTCTTAGAAAATACCGTAACTGGCGCCTGGGAGCTTATCAAGACCCATTTGGACCAAGATAAACCGATCAATGAATATCAAGTTCAACAATATATCCTTAAAGAGTTTCAAAAAGAGGGGTGTGTGACAGAAGGAAAGCCCATTTGTGGCGTTAATGGAAACGGAGCCGATCCCCACTATATCCCTACAAAGGAAAAAAATAGTCCCATCAAGAAAGGGGATTTTATTCTCATCGACTTGTGGTGCAAAAAAGATTTAGAGGATGCTGTTTTTGCTGATATTACCCGCGTCGGTGTTGCAGCTTCTAAACCCACTCCTAAACAACAAGAGATTTTTTCTCTTGTTAGAAAAGCTCAAAAAGCAGGAACAGACCTTGTCATTAAACGGTGTAGTGAAGGACGGGAAATAAAAGGAGGAGAAGTTGATGCAAAAGTGCGGAGTGTGATTGAAGAAGGGGGTTATGGGGATTACTTTAACCACCGGACAGGGCACAATATTCATACAACAAATCATGGTCCAGGTGCGAATCTTGATGCGATTGAAACCGATGACCACCGACCTTTGATTCCCTGCACCTGTTTTTCCATTGAGCCAGGGATTTATCTTCCTGGGGAGTTTGGTGTTCGCCTTGAATATGATGTCTATATCCATAAAAATGGAAAAGTTGAAGTGACCCTCCCACCGCAAGAAGAGCTTGTTACTTTAGGCTAAAAATTTCAGCATAATTACCCGAAAAGAGCTCTCCACCAGTTGTCTTGAAGATAGGGGAGGGGCATTGGCATAAGGGGTTTTTATTAGTGAGAGGAACAAATATACCGAAGTCGGAAAGAGATCTAAGGTCGGTGGGGTTTTCTTGTATAAACCTTAAGTAGGCGAGCTCTACCTCTGCTTGCGGATCTTTTTTTCCTTCAAGGGCCGCAATTTGCGCTTCGATGGGGCTCCGGTCTTGAGTGTAAGCAGCAAGAATTGCCCGATATTTCGCCTGATTTTTTTTTGTAGCTTCTACCCACCTGTCAAGGGTTCCGACAGTGACTTCAAGGCTGGGGTGATAAGCAACAAGGAGTAGGGTAGAAGAAATGTGGAGATAACTTGGATTGAGGAGGCCAAAAGCTGTCAAAAACCCCAGCGCTAAAAGGGAGAGCCCCACACGAGCGATCTTTGAGAGGATCTCCAAAAACCTAATTTTTTTTTCACACTCCTCTACCTTCCGTGAAAGGAAAGGCCTATCCCAAGAGCATATTTGATTCATTGAACTCATAAGAAAGAAATCATACAGAAAAATTATTTGGAAACAAGATATTTTAAACTTTCTTGCTGCAATTTTTGGTAGAGACTTTTAAGTCCACTGGCGCGACTAGAAGAAAGAGCTTCGATAAGGCCGATTTCTTTAAGAAAAAGAGGGGGGCACTTAAAAACCGCCTCAGGAGGCTCTCCATCGTAGATCTGGATAAGGAGCTGGGCAAGACCTGCAGAGATAAGGGCGTCAGAGCTTGCTTGAAGGGCTAGCCGTCCCTTCTTGCACTCTACCTTTAGATAGAGGCGACTTTGGCAACCAGTAACGAGATTTTCTTCTAATTGATCTTGAGGAGGCATAGGAGGGGCAGCTTGCCCGAATTCTATGACTCGATGGTATTTCTCCTCTTGAGACTTTAAAGCTAGAAAAGTTTCTTTAAGAAGGCTTTGCTTCTTTAAGCAGCTGACATACTCCATACCTGCTGATTATATCTCTTAAGCGGCTTTTGTTGCCTTAGAAAATATTTCCTGGGAAATTTGTCTAAAATCCATACCATGCAGCTCTTCCATCGTCCAGTTGCTTTTTTCTCCCTCTATGGTCGTGAAGAAGAAAACAGGATTCTTCATCTCTAGTTGTTGCAGATAACTGGGTGGCTTTAATTGCCCAAAATCAGTAAATTCACGCATTTCATTAAAGTTCTGAATAATATGATGGAAATAGGCAGCTTTAACCTTGGCAGGGAGAAGCTCTGTTGCATTTAATCGATATTTTTCCCTTAGTTTAGCACTCAACTGTGCTTCCTGAACCTTTAATTCCTCTCGAGAAGCACTTTCTTTTTTCGCTTCAATTTGAGCTCGTAAACTAGTAATTTCAAGATTAAGGCTTTGGCGTTTAGTTTGATTTTCAGAGGCAACGCTCTCCCAATATCGCATTCTTCCGAGAAGGTTCTCTTCGCCCTTGGTCAAATCAGGCAATTGGCTTCGAGCCTTTCGAGCCATTTTTGCAATTCCTTCATTTTTAGCAGCTTCAACACCATACTCAGCTGACATGCTTTTAAGAAGAACAATTCCCTTATCATAGATCAAATGGCGGTAAATGCTGACTCCAGCAACGAGGATAAGACTAGAGACAAGAGCAGCCCCTACCCCTAAAACGGGTGCCAAAAGAACAGCAGCTGTGGTAACAGCTCCCACAAGGAGGATTCCTGCAGCGATCATGACCACAATAGAGGCAATCTTATGTAATTTTTCCTTGAATCTAGCGGATTCAGCTAATTCTGAAGGGTTTAGATTGCAATACCTTTGGTTTTGAGTCAGTTGAGGAGGGACAACTTGCCCAGAGGAGCGGAGACTAACCAATCGTGAGGGTTCCATTATCTAACCTTTATTATTTTTTTATAGTAGTATTATAACATAAATAGTTTTAATTTTATACTGTAAATTATTTATATATAATAATTATTTTAAACTGAACCTTTGGATCAATTCACGATTAAAAAAGTTATTTTTACACTGGTTGTTGGTGGCTGTTTTTTCTTGGGTATAAATCCCTCGTTATATAGAATCTGACGGAAATGAAGAGATGTTGACAAATTTTTACTGATGTTGAATAAGAATTAAATATGCCTAAAGAAGACACAATCAAATTAGAAGGAACCGTTGAAGAACTCCTCCCAAATATGACCTTTCGGGTTACTCTTGAAAATGGAATGACCGTTCATGCCCACCTCTGTGGGAAAATGCGTATGCGTAATATTCGTGTATTTGTTGGAGATACTGTTAAAGTAGAAATGTCTCCTTATGATCTTTCTAAAGCTCGCATCATCTACCGTCAAAGATAATTAAAATTTTCATTTTTCTTACGCCCCTCTGCTTCCTCCAGAGAACTGCTAGCCATAAAAAGTGGAAAGTCGAACTGATGAAAAAAGAGCTTGAGAAAAAAAAGATCGCTTACTTTTCGATTTATGGTTGCATTTTTTTTAGTCAATAGATAAGCTTTAATGCATTCGCTTGAAAACTTTAAGCGTGTACGTCGTTCCACATCATCTTTATTGAAGGATAAAGATGAGATGAAAGGGCGTTAACCCTTATATTTGAAAGGTGCCCAGATAGCTCAGGGGTAGAGCATTTGCATGGTAAGCAAAAGGTCGTAGGTTCAATTCCTATTCTGGGCAGAGAAAGAAAAGCTAAATTGAAAATAGATAGGAGCCTAATCGGAGGATAACTACAATGGCTAAAGAAGCATTTCAAAGGAACAAGCCCCACGTTAATATCGGGACCATTGGGCACGTCGATCACGGTAAGACAACTTTAACAGCTGCGATTACTGCATACCTTGCAAAAAAAGGTGGAGCTAAGGCTCGTGATTACGCTTCAATTGATAATAGTCCTGAAGAAAAAGCACGTGGGATTACGATTAACTCAAGCCACGTTGAGTACGAAACAGATAATCGTCACTATGCTCACGTTGATTGTCCTGGGCACGCTGACTATGTTAAGAATATGGTTACCGGTGCTGCGCAAATGGATGGAGCGATTCTTGTCGTAGGTGCTACTGATGGGCCGATGCCTCAAACAAAGGAGCACGTTCTCCTTGCGAGACAAGTAGGGGTTCCATCAATCGTTGTTTTCCTCAACAAAATGGACCAAATCAGCAAAGGTGACGAGGAGCTTGTAGAGCTCGTTGAAATGGAAATCGGCGAGATGCTTGAAGCTCAAGGTTATAAAGATTGTCCGATTATCCGTGGGTCAGCTCTAAAGTCTCTAGAAGGGGACGCAGAGTGGGAGAAGAAAATCGATGAGCTTATGAAAGCTGTCGATGAGAAGATTCCGACACCCGAACGTGAGGTTGATAAACCTTTTCTAATGCCCGTTGAGGATGTTTTCTCAATCTCTGGACGAGGAACGGTCGCAACAGGTCGAGTAGAAAAAGGTGTCATTAAGCTTAACGATAAGATCGAGATCGTTGGTCTTCGCGAGACTCGTGAGAGTGTTGCAACAGGACTTGAGATGTTTAACAAGCTTCTAGATGAAGCTCGCGCTGGGGAGAACGTTGGAGTTCTTCTCCGTAGTGTCGAAAAAGGTGATATTGAAAGGGGAATGGTTCTTGCTGCTCCTGGAACATGTAAACCGCATACAAAGTTTACTGGAACAGTTTATATCCTTAAGAAGGAAGAGGGAGGACGCCATAAGCCATTCTTCACTGGATACCGACCTCAATTTTATTTCCGTACCACTGACGTTACTGGAACAGTGACGCTACCGGAAGGAACTGAGATGGTCATGCCAGGTGATAATGTTGAATTGACTGGAGAACTGATTCAACCAGTCGCGATGGAAGAAGGAATGCGTTTTGCTATCCGTGAAGGTGGCCGAACCATTGGAGCAGGAACTGTAACCAAAATCATCGAGTAATCTGACGTGCGAAGAAGAGGCTTTGAGTAGCCTCTTTTTGCGCTCTTGTATAAGAGAATTTGGGTGTGTAGCTTAGTTGGTAGAGCAGCGATCTCCAAAGTCGCAGGTCGGGGGTTCGAATCCCTCCGCACTCGGTTAGAGATGAAGGATATCTCTTGAGAATTTGATTAGGACTCAATGAAAAAAAAACCAGGTATGACGGTTTCACAAAAATTAGCAGATTTAAGCGCAGCAAAGAAAAAGAAAGCCAAACGAAAAAGAAGCTTCTTTCATGAAATAAAAGAAGAAATGAAAAGAGTTTCTTGGACGACTAAAGATGAATTGCGCATTTGCGGCAAAATTGTAATTGGATCCATTTTTTTTCTTGGAATCGGGATCTACCTCGTTGATTTGTTTATCCGTCTTGTTTTGGATGGTTTTGGAAATCTCGTGCGATTAATAGGAGCTTAAATGGAAGGTCAATGGTTTGTCATTCAGGTCATGTCTGGTCAGGAAAAAAAGGTTAAGAAAACCCTAGAAGAAAACCGGGCTGCAACTGGAATGACTGATATGGTTCTAGAAATTGTAGTGCCAACTGAGAATGTGGCAGAAGTAAAGCGGGGCGAGCAAAAAATTAGCGAAAAGCGTCTTTGGCCAGGGTATGCCCTCGTCAAAATGAAATTGACTGATGACTCATGGATGTACGTTAAGGAAACTAATGGAGTAATAGATTTCTTAGGTGGGGGAAAACCAGTTCCACTATCTGAGGAAGAAGTTGGAGAGATTCTTCACGATCTGCAAGCGCGGAAAGGTGAAGTTGCCTACAAAAATAAGATTCAAGTTGGTGATAATGTTAAAATTACTGATGGCGTCTTTGTTAACTTTTTGGGAACTGTCCTAGAAGTTAACTACGAAAAAGGAAAACTCAGCGCAATGGTATCGATCTTTGGTAGAGATACCCGTGTAGATGACTTAGAGTTTTGGCAAGTTGAAGATGCTCCGGTCGATATAGAGGTAGAATAAGGAAGCGAGATGGCTAAGAAATTAGAAAAGAAGATTAAACTACAAATTCCTGCAGGGAAAGCAAGTCCTGCACCCCCTATCGGACCAGCTTTAGGCTCAGCTGGACTAAATATTATGGCTTTTTGTAAGGATTTTAATGCTAAAACACAAGGTAGGGCAGGTGATGTTCTTCCTGTAGAGATCTTTGTGTTTGCGGACAGAAGCTTTACCTTTACTACCAAAGAGCCACCAATGGCTAAGATGATCCTTAAAGAGCTTGGAGTTGAAAAAGGGTCTGGAGTTCCTAATCGAGACAAGGTAGGAAAACTGACAAAAGAACAAGTAAAAAAAATTGCTGAAAAGAAACAACCAGACCTCCGGGTTCGCTCAATGGATGCAGCCATGCGTATTGTTGAAGGAACTGCTAGATCCATGGGAGTGGATATCATAGAAGGGTAAGAGTAGGATGACAAAGAGAAGTAAAAGATTTAAAGAAATTGAGAAACTTGTAGATAAAGAAAAGAGTTATACTCTTAATGATGCCGTTGAGGTTTTGAAGAAATCCCCCTCAGCGAAATTTGATGAATCTGTAGAAGTTGCCCTTCGCTTAGGCGTTGATCCTAAAAAATCGGATCAACAAGTACGCAGCACTGTTTTCCTTCCTCATGGATCGGGTAAGACAGTCCGCCTTGTTGTTCTAGCAAAAGGTGAGAAAATCAAAGAAGCTCTTAATGCAGGAGCAGATCATGCAGGCGATCAAGAGCTTATTGACAAGATTAAAGGGGGATGGACTGACTTTGATGCAATTATAGCAACCCCAGATATGATGCGTGAAGTTGGGAAGCTTGGGAAAATTCTTGGACCCCGAGGTCTTATGCCTACGCCAAAGGCGGGATCAGTCACTACTGATGTAAAGAAGGCTGTCGAAGACTTAAAGAAAGGTAAAATTGAATTTAAAGTTGATAAAAACAGCGTGATTAATAATATGGTTGGAAAGCTCTCATTTTCAAAGGAAAACCTTATTGAAAATATCAAATCTCTTATCAATGCGATTTCTAGAGCAAAACCAGCAACTGCAAAGGGTCAATATTTATGTGCACTCTTTATTTCATCGACGATGGGTGCAGGGATAAAAATTGACATTAACTCACTCGCACTTAGTTAGGAATAAAGGAACATGCGAAAAGAAAAACAATTTCTCCTAGACGAGATTAAAGAAAAACTCAGTGAATCAAAAGATTTTGTCCTTACTAGCTATGAAGGGATAGATCCTAATTTAGCTTCAGACTTTCGGACTTCTGTTTTAGATAGTGGAGGACTTTTCTCCGTTGTCAAGAAGAGAGTCTTCTTAAAAGCGGCAGAGGAAGTAGGGATTAAGATTGATAAAGAGATCCTTAAAGGACATATCGGTATTGTTTACTCAGGTAAAGATACTATTGCAACGACTAAAGCAGTTTATAAATTTAAGAAACAGAATGACAAACTCCTAGAAGTCCTATGTGGACTCCTTGAAGGAAAGATGTGTTCTCCTGAAGACCTAAAGGAGATGGCGCAGCTTCCGAGTCAGAAGCAAATGCAAGCTGAATTCCTCGGAGCTTTAGAAGCTCCACTTTCGGCAATTGTATCTGCTATGGATGCTTCGATTTCTGGAGTCATTAGTTGTATAGACCAAAAAGTTCAAAAAGAATCAAAACAATAAACGCACAAGAGGAATATAATCGTGGCAACCCAAGAACAAAACATTGAAAAGCTAGTAGATACATTAAGTGGACTTTCCGTTTTAGACCTCTCTAAGCTAAAGAAAGCGCTTGAGGAGAAGTGGGATGTTAAAGCCGCAGCAGGGGGACCTGTAATGATGGCTGCAGCACCGGCAGCAGGTGGGGCAGATGCTGCTGCTGAAGAAGCAACGGACTTCGTAGTTACACTTGAAGAATCTCCAGCTGATAAGAAAATAGCTGTTATTAAAGTAATTAGAGAAGTGACAGGGCTTGGCCTTAAAGAAGCGAAAGAGCTTGTTGAAGGCGCTCCTAAAGTCGTTAAGGAGAGTGCTCCAAAAGCAGAAGCTGAAGAGATCAAGAAAAAACTTAATGATGCTGGTGCAAAGGTTGCACTTAAGGGTGTCTAAGAGCTACTTAAATAATTAAGAGACTAGCAGAAACCTCTCTGTGGGGGTTTCTGCTTTTGTGCATGTTAGTTCATGCGGATAAAAAACGTACCATAACTTTCACGGAGGCATTTGCATGCTAAAAAGACCCCCAGATAGGGTGAGTTTTAGAAGCCGAGAAGAAATTATCGATCTTCCGAACTTAATTGAAATTCAGGTAAAATCCTTCCGTCAGTTTTTCCAAGAAGATAAACTGCCCCATGAGCGTGAGAACATGGGAATTGAAGAAGTATTCAGAGAAATATTTCCTATTAAATCTTACGATGAAAAAACAGTTCTAGAGTATCTTTCCTATAGCTTAGGAGTACCAAAATATTCTCCTGATGAGTGCATCCGTAGGGGGATCACCTATAATGTTACGTTAAAGGTGAAATTTAGACTTACTGATGAGACAGGGATCAAGGAAGAGGAAGTCTATATGGGAACGATCCCTAAGATGACCGAACCAGGAACCTTTATCATCAATGGAGCGGAACGGGTCATTGTATCACAACTGCACCGCTCTCCAGGGGTTTCCTTTGAACAGAGTAAGCACTCTAAGGGAAATATTCTTTATTCATTCCGTATTATTCCTTACCGTGGAAGTTGGCTTGAAGCCTCTTTTGATATCAACGATCTGATTTATGTTTATGTTGATCGAAAGAAAAGAAGGCGCAAGGTTTTAGCAACCTCTTTTATAAGAACGCTTGGTTATTCATCTGATGCTGATATTATCGAAGAGTTTTTTAATACATATCGGGTTAAAATTAAGTCCGATAAGGACTTTCCAAAGCTTGTAGGTAAAATTCTTGCAGAGGATATATTGGACGAAAATACTGGAGTTGTCTTTGGCAGGGCCTCTGAAAAGCTAACAACCGCAATGCTCAAGCGAATGTTTGATGCTGGAATTAATGCTGTCCGCATTGCAGAAGATGCAGATGAGACAAGTCCTATCATTAAGATGCTTATCAAAGATCCTACTGATTCTTACGAGTCAGCGCTTAAGGACTTCTATCGGAAGATTCGTCCCGGTGAGCCAGCTACGTTGTCGAATGCTCGATCAACGATTATGCGTCTTTTCTTTGACCCTAAAAGATACAACTTGGGTAGGGTTGGCCGCTATAAACTCAATCGAAAAATCGGCCGTGAGACAACCGATGAAGATCTTGAAGTTGTCACTTTAAAGAAAGAAGATATTGTCGATGCCCTAAAATACCTGATTCAGTTGAAGCAGGGGAGAGAAGATGTTCATGTAGATGATATTGACCATCTTGGAAATCGTCGTGTCCGTTCTGTGGGTGAGTTGATCCAAAATCAGTGCCGTATTGGCCTGGCTAGAATGGAAAAAATCATTAAGGAGAGAATGAATCTCTTCGATTTTTCTTCAGATACACTCACTCCTGGAAAACTTGTATCTGCAAAAGGACTCGCTGGAGTTCTTAAGGACTTCTTTGGAAGATCACAGCTTTCACAATTCATGGATCAAACCAATCCGATTGCAGAGCTCACTCACAAAAGGCGCCTTTCATCACTCGGGCCTGGTGGTTTGAACAGAGAGCGTGCTGGATTTGAAGTGCGTGACGTACATTCTAGTCACTATGGACGTGTTTGCCCAATTGAAACACCTGAAGGACCAAACATTGGTTTGATCACTTCCCTTTCTTCTTTTGCAAAGATCAATGAGTTTGGTTTCATTGAGACCCCCTATCGCATTGTAAGAGATGGGGTTGTTACAGAAGAAATTGAGTATATGACAGCAGACCTTGAAGAGAGGTGTGTGATCGCTCAGGCATCCGCTGCACTTGATAAACTTAATATGTTCGAAGAGCCTATTGTTTGGGCCCGCTTTCGCGGAGAACCACTTAAGATTGAATCTGAGAAAGTGACCCACATGGATGTTTCTTCGAAGCAACTTGTTTCGGTCGTTACTGGATTGATTCCTTTCCTTGAGCATGACGATGCAAACCGAGCTCTTATGGGATCGAATATGCAACGTCAAGCGGTTCCTCTCCTCAAAACCGATGCGCCACTTGTTGGTACAGGTTTGGAATGGAGAACGGCTCGTGATTCAGGCGCGGTATTAATCGCTGAGGAAGATGGCATTGTTGAGTATGTTGATGGCTATAATATTGTTATTGCATCAAAAGCCAACCGGATGAACAAAAAGACTTACCAACTTAAGAAGTTCATGCGATCGAATGCTGGAACGTCTATAAATCAAACCCCTCTTTGTAATGTGGGAGATGAGGTTACCGCGGGGGATGTCCTTGCTGATGGACCTGCAACCGATAAAGGAGAAGTGGCCCTTGGGAAAAATGTTCTTGTAGCTTTCATGCCTTGGTGTGGATACAACTATGAGGATGCGATCATCATGTCAGAAAAACTGATTAAAGATGATGCTTACACTTCTGTTTATCTAGAAGAGTTTGAGCTCACAGCTCGTGATACCAAGCTTGGTAAGGAAGAAATTACGCGCGATATACCAAATGTTTCAGAAGAAGCTCTTGCAGACCTTGGAGAAGATGGAATTATCCGCATCGGTGCTGATGTAAGGCCTGGGGATATCCTTGTAGGTAAGATCACACCAAAATCAGAAACTGAGCTCTCTCCTGAAGAAAGACTTCTTAGGGCGATATTTGGTGAGAAAGCGGCAGATGTGAAAGATGCTTCCTTAACGGCGCCTCCGGGAACAGAGGGGGTTGTGATGGATGTTAAGGTCTTTAGTCGTCGCGACCGTCTCTCTAAAACTGATGATGAACTTGTTGAAGAAGCGACGCGGATCAAAGATGTTCATCGTGAGTTTAAGGAAAAAGAAACAGATATCTTGATACAGTTCCATGAAAAACTCGGTGCTCTCCTCCTTGGAGATGAGGCTCCCGAATCGATTATGCATCGTATTACAGGAGATGTCATTATTAAAAAAGGAGATAAGATTAATCAGGAGATGCTCGAGCTTCTCGAGTCAGAAAATCCTGACCATCTCATTCTTCCTCAAAATGATACTTATGAGGCGCTTAGAAAAATTCTTAGAGGCTATGAAACTGCTGTTGAAGAGCTCCATATGGAGCACAAATCTGAAGTAGAACACATGCGAAAAGGGGATATTGAACTTGACCCTGGTGTGATCCGTCAGGTGAAGGTTTATGTTGCCACTAAACGTAAGCTTCAAGTGGGTGATAAAATGGCAGGGCGCCATGGTAACAAAGGTGTTGTTTCTAACATCGTTCCAGAAGCCGATATGCCTTATCTCCCCGATGGACAAACAATCGAAATCATCCTTAACCCTCTTGGGGTTCCCTCGCGGATGAATATGGGGCAGCTTCTTGAGACCCACTTAGGGCTCGTAGCTAGAAAGGCAGGCATTTATGTGAAAAGCCCTGTCTTTGAAGGATTCCCAGAAGACCGCATTTGGGAGATGATGAAAGAGCATGGTTATTCCGAGACAGGAAAAACTTACCTCTATGATGGACGTAGTGGAGAGCGATTTGATAACCCTGTTGTTGTGGGTTACATCTACATGCTAAAACTCTCTCACCTTGTTGCCGATAAGATCCACGCCCGTGCGATCGGACCCTACTCTCTTGTGACCCAGCAGCCGCTTGGTGGTAAGGCTCAGATGGGTGGTCAAAGGTTTGGAGAGATGGAAGTTTGGGCTTTAGAAGCGTATGGCGCAGCCCACCTCCTTCAAGAAATGCTCACCGTTAAATCGGATGATGTCTCAGGACGTACCCGCATTTACGAGTCCATTGTCAAAGGGGACAATACGCTCAAAGCAGGAACGCCTGAGTCGTTTAATGTTCTCGTAAAAGAGATGCAAGGTTTATGTCTTGATGTCCGCGCCGAATGCGCAACTGAAGAAGTATAATTTTAAAGGAGCTCCCTGGAGTAATTTCATGCAAGAAGATGAATTTCATGATACTCAATTTGATAAACTAACGATCAAGATCGCCTCTGATGATGTCGTCCGTAACGAATGGTCAAGAGGGGAGATCAAAAAGCCTGAAACGATCAACTACCGGACGTTCAAACCCGAAAAGGGTGGCCTTTTTTGCGAAAAGATTTTTGGCCCTACTCGCGACTGGGAATGTGCCTGTGGAAAGTACAAAAAAATCAAACACAAGGGAATTATCTGTGACCGATGTGGTGTCGAGGTAACCCTTTCTAAAGTACGCCGCGAAAGAATGGCTCATATTCAGCTTGCTGTTTCTGTTGTACACATTTGGTTCTTTAAAACGCAGCCTTCCCGCATTGGAAATATCCTCGGGATGTCGGTCTCTGATCTCGAGAGAATCATCTATTATGAAGAACATGTGGTGACAGACTCCGGTAGCACAACTCTTGAGCGGAAACAACTTCTTAATGATCACGAATTCCGTGAAGCGCAAGAGAAGTGGGGACCCGAAGGCTTTAAAGCAAATATGGGTGGCGATGCAATTCGTGAGCTTCTTGAGAAAGAAGATCTTCTCGCAGTGATTGCTGAGTTAAAAGAAAAGCTCCGAAAAACTCGCTCAATGCAAGCGCGAATGAAGCTTGCAAAGAGGCTCAAGATTATTGAGAGTTTTGCCTCTTCTTCTAACAATCCTGATTGGATGGTGATCTCATGTATTCCTGTGATTCCACCGGACCTCCGGCCCCTTGTTCCACTTGATGGTGGCCGATTTGCTACCTCTGATTTAAATGATCTCTATAGACGGGTGATTAACCGTAATAACCGCTTGAAATCAATTTTAAAGCTAAAAACACCTGATGTTATTATTCGGAATGAGAAGCGGATGCTTCAAGAAGCTGTTGATGCTCTTTTTGATAATGGACGTCATGGCCATCCAGTGATGGGAGCTGGCAACCGCCCTCTTAAAGCGCTTTCAGAAATGCTTAAAGGGAAGCAAGGACGTTTCCGTCAAAACCTCCTTGGTAAGCGGGTCGATTATTCCGGTCGTTCGGTTATTATTGTTGGACCTGAGCTTAAGTTTAATCAATGTGGTCTCCCCAAAAAGATGGCTTTAGAGCTCTTCGAACCCTTTATTGTGAAAAGATTGAAAGGGCGGGGACTTGTTTACACAATCCGTTCGGCAAAAAAGATGATCCAGAGAGGAGATCCTGAAGTTTGGGATGTTCTAGAAGAAATTATTAAAGGGCACCCTGTCCTCCTAAACAGGGCACCGACCCTCCATAGATTGGGGATTCAAGCATTCGAACCGGTCCTTATTGAAGGTAAGGCGATCCGTATCCATCCCCTAGTTTGTACTGCCTTTAATGCCGACTTTGACGGTGACCAAATGGCGGTTCACGTGCCTCTTTCTGTTGAAGCGCAACTAGAAGCAAAGCTCCTGATGATGGCTCCTGATAATATCTTCTTGCCATCCTCTGGAAAACCTGCTGCAGTTCCTTCTCAAGATATGATTCTTGGTCTATATTACCTCATGCATGATCCGATTTATTTCCCTGAAGATCATGGAAAAGAGATAAAAGTTTTTGGATCTTCTGAAGAGGTTCTTCATGCCCTTTATGGTTCTGGTAGCTATAACTGGCAGGAAATGAAAGATAAAGAAGGGCGGTGTGATGACTATGGACTTGGTCTGCACATTCATGAAAAGATCAAACTGCGATTAGACTCAGGAATTATTGAAACAACACCTGGACGTGTTGTCTTCAATATGATTGTTCCTAAAGAGTTAGGGTTCCAGAACTATGCTCTTCGCAAGAAGAAAATGTCCGAACTTGTTCTCAATACCTATAAAAAAGTAGGTCTTGAGGCGTGCGTTCGCTTCCTTGACTTACTGAAAAGCACTGGTTTTGCTCACGCAACGAAAGCCTCTCTTTCAATGGGAGTTAAAGATATTGCGATTCCTGAGGATAAACAAAAAATTATCCAAGAAACTCAGAAGAAAGTCGGTGTTGTTATCAAGCAATATAACGACGGGGTCATTACTGAAGGGGAACGTCACTCTAAGATTATTAGTATTTGGACAGATGTTTCAGAGATTCTTGCAGATAAGCTCTTCAAGATGATCTCAGAGCCAGATGAAACAGTGCTTAATCCACTTTATTTGATGATGGATTCTGGAGCTCGAGGAAATAAATCCCAGGTCAAGCAGCTAGGGGCTCTTCGTGGGCTAATGGCAAAACCGTCGGGTGAGATTATTGAATCGCCCATTACAGCGAACTTTCGCGAAGGACTCAGTGTTCTTGAGTTCTTTATCTCTTCACATGGTGCCCGTAAAGGTCTTGCCGATACCGCTCTTAAAACAGCCGATTCAGGTTATCTAACCCGTCGACTCGTTGATGTTGCCCAAGATGTACTTGCAACTGAGGAAGATTGTGGAACTCTCAATGGAATTGAAGTTGCTGCGATTAAACAGGGCCAAGAAGAACTCCTCCCGATTAAAGATCGCCTCTTTGGTCGCAGTGTGTGTGATGATATCTACATGCCAGGGGATCAAACAAAGCTCCTTGCAAAAGCTGGAGATACCCTTACAGTAAAACAAGCCGAAGCTATTGATGATGCTGGGATTGAAACGGTTAAGATTCGCTCAACGCTCACTTGTGAAGCAAAGAGAGGGGTTTGTTCTCAGTGTTATGGTGTCAACCTTGCTAATGGTCGAAAAGTAGCCATGGGAGAAGCTGTTGGAATCATTGCAGCGCAATCGATTGGAGAGCCTGGAACACAGCTTACCATGCGTACCTTCCACTTAGGGGGGATTGCATCGGCACATGCTACACCAGACCTCATTGCTGAAAAAGATGGAATTTTGGTCTATAGCGATCTTCGTACCGTTAAAAATAGTCAAGGAATGTACCTTGCTCTGAACAAAAATGGATTCCTCCATATTGTTCGAGATGAGGGACGGACGATGGAAGAATACAAGAAACTTCTTAGCACCAAATCGATTGAACCACTTCAAACCTTTACCATTGAACTAGGGACCCAAATTGACCTGGAAGATGGAACTAAGGTAAAAAAGCGGGATCGCATTGGTCATTGGGAACAACACAACATCCCGATTATCTGTGAGAAACCAGGATATGTGAAATATGAAGATCTTGTCGAAGGGATTTCTACGGCTCGCAACGTCAGTAAACAAACAGGGCAAACGGAGCTTGTTGTTCGCCAGCACCGCGGAGAGCTCCACCCACAAATCGTTATCTATGCCGATAAAGACTTTGAAGAACTTATTGGAACCTACGCGATCCCATCAGGTGCGATTATTTCAGTAGCTGAAGGAGATAAAGTCGATGCAGGGGATATGCTTGCTAGACTTCCTCGTGGAGCGATTAAGACAAAGGACATCACCGGTGGTCTTCCCCGTGTAGCAGAACTTGTTGAAGCCCGTCGCCCACGTGACGCTGCGGAAATTGCGAAGCTTGATGGTATCGTTGACTTCAAAGGTGTCCAGAAAAGCAAACGGATCGTTGTTGTAAAAGACGAAGATACTGGTATGGAAGAGGAACACCTCATTCCACTCACAAAACACTTAATCGTGCAACGAGGCGATACGGTCATCAAAGGACAACAGCTCACCGATGGACTTGTCGTTCCACAAGAGATTCTAGATGTTTGTGGTGTCCGTGAACTCCAAAAGTATCTCGTGAACCAGGTCCAAGAAGTTTACCGCCTTCAGGGGGTAGACATTAACGACAAACACATTGAGATTATTGTGCGTCAAATGCTCCAGAAAGTGCGGGTTACCGATCCAGGTGACACCACATTCCTCTATGGAGAAAATGTTGATAAAAAGATCTTCCATGAGCAAAACTCTAAAGTGGTCGAAGAGGGGGGCAAACCTGCGCAAGCAGCCCCTGTCCTTCTTGGAATCACAAAAGCATCACTCGGAACTGAATCATTCGTCTCTGCGGCCTCGTTCCAAGAGACAACCCGTGTTCTTGCTGATGCCGCATGCGAAGGAAAAACAGACTACCTTCTCGACTTTAAAGCCAACCTCATCATGGGTCATATGATCCCTGGTGGTACCGGATTTTACGACTACGAAAAACGGGTCAAGAAGCTTGTCGATACCGAAGAAGAGGATATCCTCGACTTCGCTTTCTCAAGCTATTAGTTTCACGGGTTGAAGGGCTGAAAACTCAGTCCTTCATCTTTTTGCACAAGTTAGGAAAAGAGATCAGAGACCACGCGACGCTGCGGAAATTGCAAAGGTGTTCAAATGCATAGACCTCAGTGGAATTTCAGTTAGCGCTAGCTTTGGATACAAGTCTTAGAGCATTCCTTCGATGAGCTTTTCTAGCTTAACGGTATCTTTCGCAAAGTTGCGGATTCCTTCAGCAAGCTTTTCAGTCGCCATTGCTTCGTCGTTAAGCATCCAGCGGAAGGTTTTCTCATCGACAGCCACTTTTTCGATATCCATCTTTTCAGCCTTGTCAGTGGAAAGTTTTTTAGGAACATTCCCTTCCGCTTCCGTAAGCTCTTTCAGGAACTTGGGGGCGATAGTAAGGAGATCTGAACCGGCAAGCTCGAGGACTTCATCAACGTTGCGGAAAGAGGCTCCCATGATTTGGGTCTTATACCCAAACTTTTTGTAGTAGTTGAAGATCTTTGTTACAGAAATAACGCCTGGATCTTCATCGGGAGGATAAGAGTCTTTTCCTTCAGCCTTTTTATACCAGTCAAGGATTCGGCCAACAAAGGGGGAGATCAGCGTGGCACCCGCTTCTGCAGAGGCAATTGCTTGACCAAGACCAAACATCAGGGTCATATTGCAGTGGATTCCCTCTTTTTCTAATTGAGATGCAGCAAGGACTCCTTCCCATGTGGAAGCGAGTTTGATAAGGATCCGCTCTTTATCGATGCCAGCTTGTTTGTAGAGGTCGATATACTGACGGGCTTTTTTAATGCTCCCTTCCACATCAAAAGAGAGACGAGCGTCGACTTCTGTTGAGACTCGTCCTGGAATGTGCTTTAGAATTTCTACTCCAAAGTTAACGAAAACTTTGGCAATGATGAGATTGAGGTCCGATTTACCATAGGAAACCGCCTCTTCAATAAGGGGTTTATACTCTTCGATCTCCGAAGCTTTGAGGATCAGTGAGGGATTGGTTGTTGCATCGGTAGGGTGGTACTTTTTTATCTCATCGATCTCACCGGTATCCGCAACGATGGTCGTATGTTTTTTTAGCTGCTCAAACTTGTTCATTTGATTGTGCCTCTTTGTTTTTTTTCTTTATAACACCAAGGTTAAAAAAGTTCAAAGTTGATGATAGACTTTGGTTCAATAACTCTTGGCTTGCGAAGAAGAGCATCATAGTGACGTTCGAAATTTGAGGACTCTAAATCTTGAGAAAAGTGTCCTGAAGAGATTGTTACAGAGGGTTTTAGTTCGAGCGTTTGGAGGAGGTATTCGAGGCAAGTATCGGTAAGGCGGGCCCGTTGCCCCCCTTCAAGAAGGGGGAGAACAAAAGTTCTACTTGCGCAGTTTGTGCTGATGGTGAGAGTTGTTGCATGGAGGTCATTTTCATAACTTGGAAATTCATAGTTATGAACATTGACATAAGCATGAACCTCTTTCCCATACCTAGTAATCTCAAGTTCCATTCCACTATTTTCACTTGAGGCCGGATAGGTGAGTTTTGCCATGTCGTATTGATAATTTCCATTCCGTATAGATGTGTGTCGCCAGGGCTCACGATGGCAGCTTGTTAGAAAAAATAGAAAGGCTAGAAGTAAGTATTTCATGGGGCTTTTGCTCTTTCTGCTGCCTTTGTTCTTTCTGCTGTAGGTTTAATGTGTTTACCAGTATTTCTTCCGGAAGCAAAGAGGCCAAGGGTAATCGTTGCAACTGTTCCAACAACTGCTGTGACGATTTTCCAGGTATTGGATGGTGGCTCATCTGTTCTTTCTCGGATCGGAGGATTTGGTGCTGAGTAGATCGGAGGAGATTCCGTATCGGGGTTTTCTACTGGGGGCGCCTTATTTGCATAAAGGGTAAAGGCGAATAGAGTGAGTATTGTAATAAGTTTTTTCATATATCATTCTCCGTTAGTAATGTTTCTCTAATGTGTGTGATGGCAAGGAGCTTCCAACAACTTCCCTGAGAGTCTAACTTGTTTTCTACATAGTTGACAAAGGGTTTCCATTGATTGTCTTGAAAAAAGGAGCTTTTAAAAAGAGTTTGGTTGTCATCTTTTGAGGTAGAACGATATTTTTTCCAACATTTCATCATCCGATTAATTTTCTCTTGAAATAGAGGGTCGGTGCAGGAGGCAATAAGGGTTGGAAAAGTAGTCAGTGATTTAAAGGAATTTAAGAAGGTTTCATGAATGGATAGAAAGTCTTTTTTAAGGGTTGCTGCTGTTTGGATGATGGCATACCCTTGATAAATCGTCACCGCTTGAAGGAGGCGGATTTCTCCCCAGTGCACTTTCTTATCGATTTGAGCAAGGTGGGCCTTTCCTACATGGGTATGGAGGGTCCCTAATTCTTGGTACCGACTGTTTCGATCGGATTCAAAATTTTTTTGAACCGCTTTGACGTAGGTTTTTAGATCAACATTTCCCACCTTTTCAAGACTCAGCGTGATTGATGGAGAAAAGATCCGTTTATTCGACTCAATAAAACCAATTTTTACCCCAGGCTCATATTTATTGGGATCGGCTATTAGCCACCCTTTGGGGGGGGCAAAAGAGGTAAAAAATGGTTCATTAGCACAGAGGAAAAGGGGGAATAAAAGAGTGATAAACCATTTCATGACGAGGTATTAGAGGTGCTACTGCTATGTGCTGCGGCACTTTGGTGAATGACTCCAGCTACAATGGCAATGGCAATCGCGAGACCAAGCCCCCATCCAACCATAGACATGCTAACGGTAGAGTTTGCTGCGGAAGAAGAACCGTAACCAAGGGGTTCACATTTTTCGCTCCCGTTGTTAACATCATAATCGCACTCAGAAAAAGCTTCATCATTCGCATAAACGGAGGTATTTAAGTTCATGATACAGAACGCGATACCGATCGAAAGAATCTTTTTCATAGAACTTTTACCATATTCCTTTGCTAAAGATTATTAATATTGCCGAATAATCTCTTTATCGCCAAGAGTTTTTTACATTTTTCTTCGGATCTGTTAAACTTGTTGGACCTTTGAATTTTGAGATCTAATATGACTGAATGTGTCAGAGAAGCGACAGGGTTTTTGGAATGGCCTACTTATGAAGGGAAAGGGATCAGTTAGCCAAGAAATGGGCAAAGTCGAGCTTAAGAAACACATAAAAGGATAAACATGGGTAGCTTAAAACAAACTTCTATTTCTCAAGAGTCTCTGATTGCAGCCATGAGTTTAGGGGCAACATATTTGGCTGGGCGTTATTTTAAGAGTCCACGTTCTTCACTAGCCGTTCCAGTTTTCTATATGAGCTCAAAATATCTACTGAAGCATTACTCAGACAATACAAATGCAAAAATTTTGCCTCTGGTATGCACTATTTTAACACTGGGTGTGATCTCAAAGGTCCCCCTATTTAAGAAGGTAGTAGCGCGTTCTCTAAAAACTTCAGTCGGAACAGCAGCCATGGTTGCCACAATCGATTTTGCTATTTCTTATTTTTTTAGTGAAAAAAGCTATTCCCCTGAGGAATTCATAAGGGCTCTTAATGGAAAAACCTTCATTTTGCTAAGGTTTTTTTTTAAGGTTAGGGTTACGGGTGATCTCGATCTAAGCTATCACAGCCGTTTAACCGCCTTGCCAGAGGGATTTCATGTGGAAGGAGATCTCAATCTAAGCTGGTGCAAGGGTTTAACCGCCTTGCCAGAGGGACTTCATGTGGAAGGAGATCTCGATCTAAGCTGGTGCGAGGGTTTAACCACCTTGCCAGAGGGGCTTCATGTAGGAGGAGATCTCGTCCTATCAGTATGCAGGGGTTTAACCACCTTGCCAAAGAGGCTTTATTTAGGAGGAAATCTCAATCTAATCGAGTGCAGCGGTTTAACCTCACAGCCGAGCTGGATTACTACTTTAGGGAGAAAAGCAGATGGGAGCAGGCGAATTATATACTTGAGAGGTGTCGGATTTTCCAAGGAAATTTCAAGTAGATTAAGCGCTGACTATACGATCATTACGTAATAGAGCAGCCTGTTATAAATGGGGAAAATATCTACAGCTATAGAGCATTTGTTACACAGTACATCCAGGGTGGATTAGACCTATGCGCTAGAGCATCGATTAAGTGAGATGAGCCTCACCATCTTTCTGGTGTCTAGTTCCCAAAATGGAGGTGGAGCAATAAAATCTTGCCACTGTTTTCAGTTGAAGCTTTTCGTTTTGTTGTTTATAGTATCCCTAAGACACTTTGCGAGGTATTCATGAAATCAGTCGACACAGGAAAAGAAAAAGTTAAAAAGATCTGTGAGGTCTTAAGAAAAGAGACGCTCGACCCTGCAAAGAAAGAGGGAGATCAGATTATTGCAAAAGCGCGCGTTGATGCAGAAAAAATCATTGAAGATGCTAAAAGAGATGCTTCAAGGATCCAAACAGACGCAAAGAAAAAGATTGAAGAAGAGTGGAATGTCTTTCAGGCTTCGATGAGTCTCGCTGCTAAGAAAAGTATCAGTACCCTCAAGCAAGAAGTTGGAAAGAAGCTTTTTAATCCCGAGCTTGGCCAATTGATTGCAGAAAAAATGAAAGATCCTAAGGTTGTGGCAGGGCTGATTGAGTCGATTGTTTCAGGGATTGAAAAAGAGGGGATTAGTGGGGACCTAAAAGCGATTATATCGAGTGCTGTAAGTGTTGATGCAGTCAATAAGGAACTTGCAAAAGGGATTATTGAAAAGCTGAAGTCTAAAAGTGTGGAGATTGGTGGGATTGAGGGGGGCGCTCAGGTGAAGATTGTCGACCAAAATCTAACCATTGATATGTCTGATGATGCGTTAAAAGCGCTCCTTGCAAGTTTTGTAAGAGATGATTTCCAAGCATTAATTTTTGCTTCGGTTGTATGAGCAGGTATTTTTTTTTGGGGAGTATCCTACCGCCGCTTAAGGTAGGAGGCGAGCCCGCGGTATTATTTGAGGACTTGATGACCCTTTATAGGGACAATCTTAGTCGTCGTGATTTAGAAAAAGTAAAGGGAGTTCGATCCTATATCGACCTCAAAAATGTTCAAAAGCTTTTGAAGAATGAGAAGATCGACGTCCGCGGAAATCTCAGTGAAAAGGAGCTTGACGAAGCCTTTGTTAATCAAGAAGGACTTCCGATCTACTTGTTTGAGTTTTTACAGGATCACCAAGAGGTTTTAGAACAACTCCGCCACTACTCAAAAGTTCTCATTACCTATTTTAAGGAGATGGAGAAAAAGCATCAGGGGTTCTTGAAGGGATACTTCCGCTTTGAACGGGAGTGGCGGGTGCTACTTGCGGGATACCGGGCAAAAAAGCTCGGTGTTGATCCAGCAACAGAGCTGCAGCATGAGGATTTCCATGATCCTTTAGTTGCAGAAGTTTTAGCTCAAAAGGATGCTCCCTTTTTTGAATTCCCTTTTGAGTACGTAGAACTAGGGGAAAAGTTAAAAGATGCTGCTGGAAAACCAGATGAAGAGTACAGAGTGATGGCAGATTTTCGGTTTCATCGTATTGGAGAAGAGGTGCAAGATCACCCTTTCTCTGTTGATTATCTTCTTGGGTATCTAGTTCAGCTAATGATTGTAGAAGATGCATTTGTTCTCGATGAAAAGAGAGGAAATGTCAATTTAAATGAAATGGTGAAAGGTAACTTATGAGCGAAGAATCTTTAAGCGCAACCGGAGAAGTGATCAAGGCTTTTGGAAATCTCCTCCATATCAAATTTAAGGGAGATGTCCGCCAAGGGGAAATCGCCATGGTGGAAATTGGTGAAATATCCCTAAAAGGAGAGGTGATTGAAATTGCTGGTGATGTGGCAAAGCTCCAGGTTTTTGAAGATATCGTTGGGATTGAGCTCCATACCCCAGTAAAATTTACCACACACTTACTTGAAGCTGAACTTGGTCCTGGCCTTATTCATGCGATTTTTGATGGGCTTCAAAACCCCCTAGAACATGTGGCTGACGCCTCTGGCCTTTTCTTGCAACGGGGCGTCTATCTTCCCTCCCTTGACAGGCAAAAACATTGGGATTATCAGGGGGTTGCAAAAGTTGGCGCTATTCTTGAAAGGGGAGATACCCTTGGAACGACGATGGAAGGGCGGTTCCACCACCAAATTATGCTCCCGTTTTCAATGCGAGGAAAATATACTGTTTCATGGGTCATAAAAAATGGTTCTTATACGATCGATGAGGTGATTGCAAAGGTCAAAGATGAAAAGGGGCATGAGCACTCTTTGACAATGATTCAAAAATGGCCAGTAAAAATTCCTCTGATTCAGGGAAAAAAGATCAAAGCAACCAAGATGATGGATACGGGAGAAAGGGTTATCGATACCCAATTCCCTGTCCTTAAAGGGGGAACCTTCTGTACCCCAGGCCCCTTTGGGGCGGGAAAAACCGTTTTGCAACACCACCTTTCGAAATATTCATCGGTTGATCTCGTTATTATCACCGCTTGTGGAGAACGGGCTGGTGAAGTGGTTGAAGTTCTCAAAACTTTCCCACACCTTACCGATCCTCACACCAATGAATCACTGATGAGCCGAACGGTCATCATCTGTAATACCTCATCGATGCCAGTTGCTGCTCGAGAAGCCTCCGTTTACATGGGAGCAACTATTGCGGAATATTATCGGCAGATGGGACTCGATGTCCTTCTCCTCGCTGATTCCACCTCAAGATGGGCGCAAGCAATGCGTGAGATGTCGGGACGTTTAGAGGAAATACCAGGCGAAGAAGCATTCCCTGCTTATTTAGGTTCACGGATCGCTTCATTTTATGAACGTTCTGGCGTTATTGCACTAAAAGATGGGAAGGTAGGTTCCCTTACTATTGCGGGGACAGTTTCTCCAGCAGGTGGTAATTTTGAAGAGCCTGTAACACAAGCAACTCTTGCCGTTGTTGGTGCTTTTCTAGGACTTTCCCGTGTTCGCTCAGATGCCCGGCGCTATCCAGCGATTGATCCTCTTATTTCGTGGTCTAAGTATATCGAAGATGTCAGCCTTGATCTAGAGAAAAAGGTAGAGGGATGGGACAGCAAAAATGCCAAGGCCCTTAACTTCATTAAGGAAGGGAATGAAATTGGGAAGCGGATGGAGGTTGTAGGGGAAGAGGGGATCACTGTTGAAGACTTAATGGTCTATCTGAAAGGAGAGCTTTATGACTTCGCCTACCTGCAACAAAATGCTTTTGATAAGGAAGATGCTTATTGCCCGCTCGAGAGGCAAATTATTTTATTTGAGATGATTCAGAGAATTTTCGATGCCCCTTTTGCCTTTAATGGGCATGATGAAGCGCGAAACTTCTTCTTATCTCTCCAAAGTGAAATCAAAAATATGAATTTCATGCCCTTTAATTCAGATGGATACAAGAAAGCATATAAAACGATTGAACATCGTATTGAAAATGCCACGATGCAACCTTAAGGATGAAAAATGAATAAGATTTACGACAGAATTATCGATATTCGTGGAAACTTGGTTACAGTACTTGCCAAAGGTGTAAAGATGGGTGAGCTCGGAAAGATTTACCGAAAATCGGGACATACGACTCTCGCATCTGTTTTAAGTATTGATGGAGAAAAAGTGACCCTTCAGGCCTTTGAAAATCCACGTGGGATTTCTACGGGAGATAAATTGAGTTTCTTAGGCCACCAAATGCAGACCGTTGCTAATGAGTCTCTTCTTGGTCGGCGACTCAATGGAAGTGGAGAGCCGATTGATGATGGTCCAGAGGTTGTGGGAGAGCGCGTTGATATCGGGCAGCCCTCTTTTAACCCTGTGAAACGGACTGTTCCCCACCAAATGGTGAATACCAATATCCCAATGATCGATGTTTTCAATTGCCTTGTAAAATCACAAAAAATCCCTATTTTCTCCATTGCTGGAGAACCTTATAACCAACTTCTGATGCGTATTGCTAACCAAACCGATGCTGACATTGTCATCATTGGAGGGATGGGACTCCGCTATGATGACTACCAAGCCTTTGTCGATAATGCCGAAAAATCGGGCTCCATGGAAAAAACCATTATGTTTATCCACAAAGCAACCGATCCCGCTGTTGAATGTCTTCTCGTTCCTGATATGGCCCTTGCTTGCGCAGAGCAATTTGCAGTGAAGGATAAAGATGTCCTTGTCCTTTTAACCGATATGACAGCTTTTGCCGACTCTATTAAAGAGATCATGATTACGATGGATCAAATTCCATCTAATAGGGGTTATCCCGGATCACTCTATTCTGACTTAGCATCTCGCTATGAAAAAGCCGTTGATATCGATGGGAGTGGCTCGATTACCCTTATCTCTGTCACAACGATGCCAGGTGGCGATGTTACCCATCCGATCCCAGATAACACTGGATACATTACCGAAGGGCAGTTTTACCTCCATGGGGGTCAGATCGATCCGTTTGGTTCCCTTTCCCGTTTGAAGCAACAAGTGATTGGAAGTGTCACAAGAGAAGACCATGGAGACATTGCCAATGCTCAGATCCGCCTCTATGCTGAATCGAAGAAAGCGCGCGAAAGACAAAGTATGGGTTTCCGTCTTTCTCGTTGGGACCAAAAACTTTTAGAGTACTCCTTCCTTTTTGAAGATCGGATGATGAACCTAGAGGTGAATATCTCAATCGAGGAAGCTCTCAATTTAGGATGGAAAACTCTCGCTGAGTGTTTTGAGCCCCATGAAGTGGGCATTAAACAAGAATTTCTCAATAAATACTGGCCGAAGTAGGACGTAGATGTCACAGATAAAGCTGACAAAAATGGAGCTAAGAGATCAACAATACAAACTCAAGCAGCTCCTAAAATATCTCCCCACCCTGCAGCTGAAAAAAGCAATGCTGCAAACCGAGGTGAATAATGCGCTCTATGAGATCGAAGGGCTCACTCGTGTTTATCATAAGCAATTGGGAGACTGCGAAACCTTTCAATCTCTTTTAACCGACCCAGAAGCGGAGGTTTTGAGTCAGTCAGCGCAGGTTGAGGAGGTAGGGAAACGGTTTGAGAATATTGCTGGAGCAGAGATCCCATTCTTTGAAAAAGTCCTTTTTAAACCCAATGAATACTCCCTTTTTGAAAGCCCTCTTTGGATCGATTCTGCGATAGAGAAAGTTAAAGAACTGATTGTTGCAAAGGAAAAGATTGAAGTGGTCAAAGAGAAGAAACAGATCCTTGAAAAAGAGCTCTCCGAAGTCTCTATTCGAGTGAATCTCTTCGAAAAAATTCTCATTCCGCGGACACAGGGGCATATTAAGAAGATTAAAGTCTTTTTAGGAGATCAAGAGCTCGCCTCCGTTGCACAAGCAAAAGTTGCAAAGAGCAAAATTATTAAACGGAAAGAACAGGAAGAGGTAGCATGACAATTATTCGTGTGAAAAAATACCTCTTTATCGGAGTTCAAGAAGATATCGATATCTTCTTTAAAAGGGCCCAAGAAAAGGGATTTATTGAGTTTATTTCAACAAAAGCGCGCCGCGCCTTTGACTATCCAGATGATGTTCAAAAGATGATCATGGCCCTAAAAATTCTTCGAAAGCAGCCCCATGTAAAAGGGGCGGAGCTCACTAAAGATCTCGATCCTCAAAAGCTGGCGCACACTATCGTTGAAAATAACATTTGGCTTGAAAAACTCGAGGAACAAAAAAGGCTTTTAGAGAGTGAGATTTCAAGGGTAGAACCTTTGGGAGATTTTGATTTAAAAGAAATTCGGAGAATTGAGCAAGATTCAGGGCGCCATATTCAGTTTTTCTGCGTCAAAAAAGCCAAACTCAGGAAAATGGAGCTTGATGAAGTCCTAATTCACGTCGGCTCTGAATATGACATGGATTACTTTATGACCGTTTCACATAAAGTCGAGAGCTTTACTGGGATGATCGAGATGCATTTTGAAAAATCACTCTCAGAGCTTCAAGAAGAGCTTGTGGGAGTCAAAGAGAGGATGAAAAAGTGTCAGGCAGAGCTCAAAGAAGATGCTGCTTATATTGACTTCTTAAAAAAGCATCTCATACTTGTCCTGAATAAATATCATCTTTCAAGTACTAGCGCTGAGATTTCAACCCATTTAAATGATGCCCTTTTTGCAATTGAGGGATGGATTCCAAAAAACCGTCTTCACGGCCTCTTTCCACTTCTTGAAGGGCTTGGGATTCACTGCGAAGAGGTAGCCATTGAAGAAGAGGATAAAGTTCCCACTTATATGGAGAACAAAAACTATGGAAAGATCGGTGAAGATCTCGTCCATATCTATGATACACCAGCAACCGATGATAGAGACCCTTCAAGTTGGGTCTTTTGGGCTTTTGCAATCTTCTTTGCAATGATTATTTCCGACGCTGGCTACGGAGCGATCTTTTTAAGCTTAGCCCTTTTCCTCCGGTGGAAATTCAAACATGTGCAGCCAAGTGGAAGAAGATTTTTGCGCCTCTTTACAACTCTCTCTGCATTTTGTATTGGATGGGGAGTGATTTCTGGGTCCTATTTTGGCATTGAGTTTTCCCCGGAAAATCCGATCAATAAGGTGAATTTTATCCATGCCTTCGCTGTAAAAAAAGCTGATTACCATATCATGCACCAAGATGAGACCTATGAAGAGATGGTTAAAGACTTTCCCAACCTTAAAGGTGTGACAAGTGGTGAAGAATTTCTCTTTAAAGCAAAAAAAACCAAAGATGGATTTACAAAATATGTGATTTCGAATGATTTTCGTGATTCCATCTTTATGGAAATTGCTCTTCTTGCTGGAGTCATCCATATTAGCCTTTCCCTGATTAGGCAAACCCGTCGCCACCTTGCGGGGGTTGGATGGGTTTTTTCGATGATAGGGGCCTATATGTTTTTCCCAAAAATCTTAGGCGCTACCTCTCTTGTTCACTTTGTTTTCCTAATCCCTAAAGCGACAAGTTTTGCTGTGGGACAGCAACTCTTATGGGGAGGAATGGCTCTAGCCTTAGTCATCGCCCTTATCCAAAAGAAATGGGGGGGCTTTATCGAACTGACTAAGATAATAGAACTTTTTGCCGATGTTTTATCTTACCTCCGTCTCTATGCTTTAGGGCTTGCCGCAATGATCCTTGCTGATACCTTTAACGAAATGGGGATGAGCCTCGGCTTTGCCGCTGGGTTTTTTGTCATCCTAGCTGGCCATATGGTTAACATTGCGGTTGGCATAATGGGGGGAACAATTCACGGACTCCGTCTCAATTTTATCGAATGGTATCACCACTCCTTTGAAGGAGGCGGAAAACTTTTCAACCCACTAAAATTAATGAAATCTAGAGGAGAATAGAATTATGAGTTTTGCAATGATTGGCCCTGCAATTGTCTTAGGCCTGGCTTGCTTAGGAAGTGCCATTGGGTGCGGAATTGCAGGAATGGCATCCCATGGAGTAATGGCACGTGTCGATGAGAACCACGGGAAATTTATCGGGATGTCCGCCCTCCCCTCATCACAAGCGATTTATGGATTTGTCCTCATGCTTCTCATGAAGAATGCCATTGTGGCTAACACTCTAACCGCTTGGAACGGGATAGGGATCGGAGTTTTCATCGGTCTTGCGATCATGCTTTCAGCAATTTATCAAGGGAAGTGCGCCGCAACCGGTATCCAAGCCTCTGCTAAACAACCTGCCGTTTATGGTAAGTGCTTGGCAGCGCTCGGAATTGTTGAGTCATTTTCCCTTTTTGCGTTCGTTTTTGCCCTACTTTTAATCTAAAGATGAAGTGCGATCCTCTTTGGATCGCACTTTCTAAACAAAAGCGTGATTATTACACATTAAAAAAAACTTCAATTTCGATAATCTTTTTGTAAAGACAAGAATTTATTGGAAAATGAAAGATTTTTTATTTAAACATGATCTACCTGTAAAAGTGTGCGCTGCTGATTTAGGGATCTCAGCATCCTACCTCTATCAGATTCTTAAAAAAGAGAGAAAGCCTTCCCTTGCACTAGCTATTAAAATAGAGAACTATACTAATGGGGAAGTCTCTGCTGCAGAGCTTATTGGAGCAGAGAATGCTTCTTTGGAACATGAGGTTCTAGATCACCATAAAAAGGTCGATGAGTTGATCGAAGAGAAACTAGAGCCGATTCGGCAATCTTTGCAATCCATAGACAAAAGACTCGAAAAAATTGAAAACTCTTAATGTTCTCTTTGCCTTATTAAAGCTCCAAGATTATAAAGACAGATATGAGGAAAGAAGAAGATTCCCTTGGGGTCGTAGAGGTTCCAGAGGACAAATATTGGGGGGCACAAACAGAACGCTCCCGTCAAAATTTTCCCGTTGGAGGGGAGAAGATTCCCACGGAAGTGGTCTACGGTCAAGCAATTATTAAAAAAGCTTCGGCCATCGTCAACAATGAGATGAAGCTCCTATCAGATGATAAATGTCGGATGATCAAAGAGGCCGTCGATATGATCCTCACTGGAAAACTCGACGACCATTTTCCCCTTGTCGTTTGGCAAACAGGTTCTGGTACCCAGACCAACATGAATGTCAACGAAGTGATCAGTAACTACGCTATCGAAAAGGCTGGGGGAGAAATGGGCTCAAAAAACCCGATTCATCCCAATGATGATGTCAATAAATCACAATCCTCCAATGATACTTTTTCAAGTGCAGCCCATATTGCAGCTGTCCTCAAAGTTCACAAACACCTCCTTCCCAATCTCCATATTTTTCTGTGTGGACTAAAAGAAAAGGCTGAGGCCTTCAAGAAGATTGTCAAGGTTGGACGGACACACCTTATGGATGCCGTCCCTCTCACCCTTGGCCAAGAGTTTTCCGGCTACGGCGCCATGATCGAATATGGAATCAAAGCAATCGAAAACGCCCTTCCTCATCTCTCTGAAATTGCCCTCGGTGGTACTGCTGTAGGAACAGGACTTAATACTCCACCCGGTTTTCCAGAAAGAGTTGCCGAAGTTGTTTCCGAGCTTACTGGCCAAACTTTTAAAACCGCGCCCAATAAGTTCGAAGCGATTAGTGCAGAAGATGGAATTGTCGAGATGTCAGGTGCCCTTCGTCAAGTTGCTGGTTCCCTTTTAAAAATCACCAATGATATCCGATGGATGGCTTCAGGGCCACGTTCAGGGATTGGAGAGCTCATCATCCCCGCTAATGAGCCTGGCTCCTCCATTATGCCTGGAAAAGTGAACCCGACTCAATGTGAATCACTTTCACAAATCTGTATCCAAGTGATGGGAAATGATATGGCGATTGGAACAGCAGGTTCCCAAGGAAACTTTGAGCTCAATGTCTACCGTCCAGTGATGATCTATAACCTTCTTCAATCGATGCAACTTCTTGGCGATGCTACCAAAAACTTCTATGATCGGTGCCTTAAGGGGATCAAAGCAAACCAAAGTCAAATCGATATCCATGTTAAGCGGTCTCTCATGCTCGTCACCGCTCTCAACCCAATTATCGGGTATGATAAAGCATCTGAAATCGCCAAAAAGGCTCACAAAGAAAATAAGACATTAAAAGAGGCAACCTTAGAACTTGGCTACCTCTCTGAAGAAGAGTTCGACAAAGCGGTCGATCCCTCTAAAATGATCAGCAATTAATTGTCGTTGATGTGGAGCCCGAAGCGGGCAAGGAGGAAACGGCATACCAAAATGGGGTGGAGGAGGAGGTGTTTAAAAAGATTTGCATAGGTAACGCTGGAGATGGGCTTTTGGAGAAGAGAAGGAGGGTCTTCACTTGAAAATCTCTACGCTAATTCTGCACTTTATGTTTAGGAAGTGGTAGAAGGCAAACACTTCAGTAGAGTGGAGTATGCCGCTTTTAGCTCTTTATGATCTTGGAAGGCTCCTTCATTGTTAGCAAAAATCTCATGAAGCTTCTTAATATCGGTGCTACTGATCTCTTTGTCTTCTTTATTTTTTGCAAAGCGGTTAGGGTACTCGTTGTTGCCTTTCTTCACTTCTGCATCGATATTCTCCCCAAAGAGACTGCACCACCGCAACTCAGCTAGAATGAAATTAAGAACTTTTGAGTCGGTCTCAAATACTTCGACTAACTTATTATATATGGGCGTTATTGGTCCAGCAGTCTCTCCACCATATGTGTCATCAAACAGTTTTAGAAAACCTTTTTGCTTATCGAATTTATACTTAACTTCCTCAAGCCATGGCTCCATCTCACTGCTTGTTAACAACGCGTAAGCAGTTGCGGCTTCTGGAACTGTCAGAGGATTTTTTCGAGCAAAGTCATAATGCTCATAGCCTTTTCCGCCACTTTTTATAATGAGATCGGTGAATTTGATGAGGAGCTTATGAATCTTATCGGGGGGAGTTTTAGCAAAGAGCTCGCTACTGGGAAATCGGGTTTTCACAGCCATTTCAACCCATTCGAGTCCTCCCAAAACATTTAATCTAAATTTTGATAATTCCGCCTCCTTAAATCGAGCAACCACAGTTGGGTTTTGGAACCAACTATAGAGTGAACACAGCTTACCATAGTCGCTGTGACCCTTCTTGTAGCTCTCTCCAAACCATCCTTGAGCCTTCCGCCATATTTCGAAATCCCCTGCACTTTGATTTTTGTGTATGCAACTCATGAAATGGGAGGTGTTTTCAATGATCTTATTGTCTAAAGTCTTAAGTTTTTTTAGGTTATCTAGGATTTCATTTAGGAAAAGAATATCAATAGTTTTCCTGATTTCTTGTTTTACATGGTTTTCTGGATCGATTTTGTTGAGAGTCTGGATAGCTTCCTTGGGGCCCTTGCTCTTTACAATCATAGTGATTAGGTCATCCATCAGTCGATCACGTTTAGGATGATTTATTTCTTCGACTATCCATTTTTCCAGAGCTTCAATAACGGAAGCGCTGTTTCCTAGCGTTTCTGCAACCATGTTCCGCACATTTTTTCTATGGCGAATATTGAAAACAAGAACCTTGTAGACCTGATCTGGAGTCAATTCTTCGACATTCACTATCAACAAAAACTCACAGTCATTAAAAATAGTCTCGAGTTGATCAAGAGTGTATTGTTTGGCTAGTGCAGTGAAAAATTCTTTCCATTGGGCCTGATCAGCCTCCTTCGAAGGCTTTTGAATAGCCTCCCTAACCGTTGTTTTTTCCCAGCGATCGATAGTGTTTTCTTGTCCCGCATTCAAAAGCGGCATCAGTCCTATGGGCTTCCCTGTTAGCTTTGGAGGCAAATGATCGAACAGGGTTAAATCCAAAGTGGAGAGATCCCCTTCCAAAGGAGACAGGGGTGTGGGTTCAGCATAGGTGTATCCATCCCGGCCCATTCCTCCCTGATCCCTGTCTTTTCTGTCCAAGAACATAGTAGCGGTTCTTTGGGGCAAATCTGAAGTGCCATAGGGCAACTCAGCTATGGTAACTGTGTCAAAGCGATTGAGATCTGTGAATACTATTCCAGTTGCTTTTTGGACGCAGGCCACAAAGCGACGCCTTTCTTCAAGTCTATCTTGACCTTCTACGTATTTGCTTTCAAGGTGGTCACGCATAGCAAGGAAGAACCGCATATCAACGTGTGCAAGTCGTTTTCTTAAGCTCTTAGGAACCACTAGCTTAGGAGCATCTTTGTCACAGGCCATTTTGGTGAAGTAACGCTCTACTGCTGTAACGATTTGGCGTTGATCCTCTCTCGAGAGGGTACAGCACCGGTCTGTTAACTGAGTCATGCTCTTGAAAGGGTGCTCTGGATCAAAAAAAGATGTTTGAATCTTAGAGTCAGTATCCTGAGCCCCCTTTTTGTTTTCTTCAGGTCGCTGTAAACTTGAGCTGACGTTCGCAAACTCTTCCCATAGTTTTTTAAGAATCGTGAAATCTTCAGAATCATCATTGAGTCTGTTGAGAATTTTCAAGACTTGTTCTTTAACGGAAGCTTCTGAGTACTTTCGATTTATTTCGTCAAGCTTCTCCTCTGAATCGGGATTAAGAATCATTTCCATGCTGGTTTCGAGTAATTCCTTTTTTATCTGGCCAAATTTTCTGGCAGCTGTATCTAGAAAATCCCTGTCGAATAGCTTCAAGGTTGCCCTTTCTTCGATTAGCGCTTGAAGTTCTGGGATTTCATCTTCGTACAATTGGCCCTTTATCCACCCTTCTATCTCAATTGCCAGCGTTTCGAGTTCCCACTCTAGGGCAAATTCATAGAGATCGAGCATACTCTCTACGGGAAGCCCCTTGGGACGAAGCGCTCCTTTTTTTTCATCTTCTGTTCTTGTTTGAGCGCGCTGTAGTGCAAACAAAACAGAGGGTTTTACCTTCTCGAGATGCAGGATTCCTGTTTCTTCATTTAGCTTAGCTTTTAACGTGGGGTTATTATCCACCATCTCTTGTGGGATAAATCCCCAAAAATAGGGATTTTGATCCGTTATGAACCAACTTAAGAACCAGCGGAATACTTTCCAAAAGAAACTGGTGGATTCCGAGGCTTTTTCATTTGGGTACCATAGGGGCACATGGATCTGATACACGCCGAATTTAGGAGCATGCCACCGGAAAAAACACCCAGAGGTTTTATAGAGGTTTGCTAGAAATTGACCAAAGCGTCCCTGCAACTGTGTAGCACTGAACTTCCCCATCGCATTCCAGATACTTGTTGCGTCTATAATGAGGCGCTGGCTGTAGCCTTTTGGTATCTCTTTCTGATCATTGAAGGCCCGCTTGCTGAAGCAATTTTCAGCACGTTCTACACAAGTCGATCGATCACCTGGAGGCAGAAAATCTAGACTGTTAGTATACTGAGCTAATGAATGAAATGGACGTTCCTCAAATTTTATAACCATAACTTATTCCTTTGCATCTTTTGCAATGTCTGCATGCTGTACTTTATGAGGGAGCATTATAATATGATCTTAATAAAATTCCACCTAAAAATGCGCGCGCTCAAATTTATTTGTCGTTGATATGGAGCCCGAAGCGAGCAAGGAGGAAACGGCATACCAAAATGGGGTGGCGGAGGAGGTGTTTAAAAAGATTTGCATAGGTAACGCTGGAGATGGGCTTTTGGAGAAGAGAAGGGGAATCTGCTGCGGCGTCAGCGATCCAACCGGGATAGGGAGGAGGCGTTGGAGGGAGATTATTAAGAGGAAAGAAGTCGACCCCCTGGGTTTCGGAGGTGAGAGTCGGAGCGCCATTGGTAATGACACATTCGAAAAGGTGTGTGAAGCGGGCGAGCTTATTCAGGGGAGTATACTCCGCAACTTTCCGTTTGATCGAGACTTGATAACCCGTTTCCTCTTCCATCTCGCGGAGCACTGCCTCTTCAGGGGTCTCGTTGGCATCGATCCCTCCCCCTGGAAGAACCCAAACTGGGACATCTCTCCTTTTGGTCAGAAGGATCTCTTTTCTATCTTTTGAAAAGATGACCCCGTTGACACTTTCTCCTTGATGGTTCATATTCATAGGTGTTGAATTTTACAGGTGTCATGAGGCTAAGTCAATCTTTCCTTCTTTTTCTTGTTTTTCTTCTGTGTGGGTGTGAGAAGTACTATCTTTCAGTGAAGCGGGAGCCTATCGATCAGAGCAAACTGGCAAGCACTTATGTGAGGAGTCCGGATCCGCGGCAGAAAAATCCACCGAGAGGGGAGGAACTGATTATGGAGTGGCGCCTTCCAATGGATTTTATCGATGATAAGTTGACCCTTGTCTTAGAAGTTCTCTACAAGAATTATACTCAAGAGACAATTTGCTATCCAGTAGGTAGACGGAGAGGACTTATCACCTACTCCTTATTGGGAGATGAGTATAAAGAAAAGGATGGATTTTTGACCTATAAAGCGGAGATCCAGACGGGGAATGGAGTGGTTCTTAAAGAGTGGAAGCAACAACTCTGGACTGAGTTGATTGTCATTGATTAAAAGCTTTAATCATCATATTTCGTGACTTGTTTGCAGTAGGTCTCCTTGATGAAGAAGGAGAAGATAAGGGCTATCAGGATATAGATGGGGAGGCGGATAAGCGAGAGTTGATACTCTTTAATCGTATAGCTGTGAGTCTGTTGCAGGGTGGCTCCCGTCTGAAGGTAAATTGCAATTAGAGATTGGCTGATCGCTGCGAATAGAGCATAAAAAGTGTTCACAACAGCGACAGCTGTTGCCGTGACCTGGGGGGCGTTCTGTTCATGAACGGTAACATAACCAAGATTGATATTTCCCGCGGCAAAACCGAGCATAAAGAAGCTAATCGCTGTAATTTGAATTCCCATATATGGAGGGTAAAGGATCACAAGGACCATCAAAAGGGAAAAACCAATTCCCCAAGGGATAAAAATTTTCCGCCTCCCGAGTGATGTAGAAGTGCGAGCAAAATAGATAGAACCTATAGCATATCCGATCACAAAGAGAGTATTGAAAAGAATGGCAATATTCTGGGGAACCTTATAAACAACACTTAGAAAGGACATAGACCAGATGGCTTCAAAGGAAAACAAAGGGCCAACAAGGAGACCGACAGTGATTCCAACAATCCACGATTGAGGGTTTTTGAAGACATGCTTGATTTGTCTCCAAAAATCTTTTTTATCTTTAACGGGTTGATAAAGAGAAAAATTTTCCTTAGGAGCATCTCTAACGATAAAGAAAAAGATGCAAGCTAGAACAAGCCCTCCAACTCCAAAGGTAAGCATTGCCCCTTGCCAATGTATCGTTTCCGAAAGCATTTCAAAAACTGCCTTGAGAAATACAATGGTAAGAGACCCCAGTGCCACAAACATTCCCACGAGAAAAGCAAAGCGTTTGGGCTGAAACCAATTGGAGATAAGTTTTAAAGCATTCAGAAAAGAAAAAGCTCCACCTGCTCCCATGATAAAGCGGGCAATAGCCATTTGAGATGTTGTCGTTGTTTGCGAAAAATAAATGACTCCAATAGAGCATAGGAGAATACCAAGTGTTGGAAAAAACCGCGATCCAAAACGGTCGATGATAAGTCCAACGGGAATCTGGAAGATAGCAAAGGCATAAAAAAATCCTGCGAGAGCATAGATAGAATCGATGACCTTTTCTTGGGGTCCGGTCATGAGGTTATGAATTCCAGGGGTTGATTGCATGGTAAAGGAATAGGCATTGAATAGGACACTTAGGATCAAAATGATCCATGCATAGATAGGGCGGGGATGCGTAACCATCGGAACTTTTTCACTCATACTTTTCCTTTTAAAGAAAAGGGGAATTAATGTCAGTGGGTGAGTTGCGCTAGAGGAAGAGCTTGATAAGCCCAGAGGATGAGTTCTTCAGTTGTTTTCCAGTCAAGGCAGGGATCGGTAATCGAAAGGGCATTCCCTCCTTGCAAGTGACTTTCAAGCATCATTCCCATAATGAGGTTGTTACCCTCTTCGATTTGCTCAAGAACATCGCAGAAAGCGAGCTGTTGTTTTTTTGGATCTTTTTGCGAATTTCCATGGGCGCAATCGATAAGGAGGCGGGAGTTAAGGCCATAGAGGCGTTGTTTTTGGATCGCTTCGTGGATCGATAAATGGTCATAATTAGAAGAGGTTTGGCCCCCACGAAGGACAACATGGGTATAAGGGTTTCCAGAGGTTTTCATCGAAGAGATCCTCCCTTCGCCATTGATTCCAATGGAGGCTTGAGGGTGGCGCGCAGCAAGGGCGCCACAGATTGCATTATCAATCGTCCCATCGGTTTCATTTTTAAATCCCATCGGCATCGGAAGATGGGAAGCCATCTGTCTGTGGATTTGCGAGGGAGAGGTCCGTGCTCCCACTATTCCCCAGGTAACGAGGTCTTGAGTATAGGGAGGAAGGACAGGATCGAGAAATTCTGTAGCGATTGGTACTCCAAGTTTAACAAGTTTTAGAAGAAGTTTCCTAGAAGCATGAAGTCCTTTTTCTATTTCACAACTTCCATCTAGGAGAGGGTCATAAAGAAACCCTTTCCACCCAAACTGTGTCCGGGGTTTTTCTAAAAAGACCCGCATCACAATAAAAATCCTCTCTTCTACCTTTTGAGAAAGTTTTTTTAGACGGGCTCCATATTCAAGGGCAATTTCAGGATCGTGAATGGAGCAGGGACCTGCAAAAATAATAAGGCGGTCATCTTCGCCGCGCATGATATGTTCCCCTGTTAAACGGGAGAGGGAAACCTCTTTTTTCTCCTCTTTGGAAAGGGGGTACTCATTGACTAAAGCATCAGGTGTTGGAAGTAGTGATTGAAAGTTCATTATAGGTATCCAAAAAAGATTGAGCTTAGCATACTGTCTTTTATTATGACTAGTATTCGCCGCCGTCTTTTAGGACTATTTTTTGGATTTCTCCTGATTTTTCTCGTCGTTATGGTTTCATTTTTAAGTAAGGCAAAAGGAGACTTTTCTATTGTCATTGGTGCTAAGAGTGATACAGAAGGGCATATCCTTTCCGAAATTATCGCGCAGTTTATTGAATCTGAGCTGTTAATTCCTGTTCAGCGAAACTTTTCTCTCGATGGAACGTTTATTAATTTCAATGCCCTAAAGGCCAAAGAAATTGATCTCTATGTAGAATATACGGGGACTGCGCTTACGGCAATTTTAAAGAGAAATGTGGTGGGAATAGGGCAGACAGAGGCTTTGGAGGAGCTTAGAGAAACCTTCCTGAAAGAGTTTAATATCGTATGGATGGATCCACTAGGATTTCAAAATAGTTATGCATTAATGGTAACTCCTGAAACAGCTGATAAATATGGAATCAAAACCCTTAGTGATTTAAAAGGAAGTCGTACAGAGCTTCGAATAGGCTTTGATGCAGAGTTTTACGGGCGAGATGAGGCGAAAATCTTGGAGAAAGATTATGGAGTTTCTCTTCAAGGGATTAAGGTCATGGATCATAGTCTACTTTATCTAACCCTTAAGAAAGAGGGGCTTGAATTGATCAATGGATATTCGACAGATGGACTTGCAAGAGGACTCATCATTCTAGAAGATGATCAAAATCTACTTCCTTTCTATGATGCTGTTCCTATAGTTCACCAAGAGACATTAAAAAGCTTCCCAGAATTAGAGGGTGTATTAAAAAAACTTAAGGGGAAATTCTCGGTGGAAGAGGTCCAAGAGATGAATTATGCAGTGGAAAAGAATGGGGAAAGCATCCACGACGTAGCTCGTAGTTTTTTGAGCCGACATGAATTTTTCATCCATGAATAGTCCAATGGATTTTCTAGGAAAAAGAAACTCTTCTGGCCGAGGGATTATCGTCGAGGGGAGTGGTGTAATAGGAGGAATATTGAGCTCTTAGGCTCTCTATTGAGGAGATGGAGAAAATGAACTATGCGGTGGAAAAGAAAGGGGAAAGCATCTATGATGCGTTCCATATATTTTTGAATCGATTTAACTTACATACATGAATTCAATAGAACAGATCGTTGATCGCCTCAATAACATCATTTGGGGCCCTCCCCTCCTCATTTTACTTATTCTTGTTGGGATCTATCTAACGATTCGAACGAAGGGGCTTCAATTTCGATATTTATTCTATGCCCATAAGCTAGCCTTTAGCCGCCACGATGATGAAGCACAAGGAGATATTAGCCACTTTCAAGCACTTATGACCTCCTTAGCTGCAACTATCGGTATTGGAAGTATTACAGGGGTGGCCACTGCGATTGCCCTTGGTGGAATGGGAGCTTTAGTCTGGATGTGGGGTGCAGCCCTTTTTGGCATGGCCACTAAATATGGAGAAGCCATTTTAGCGATTAAGTATCGGGTGATCGATGAAGGTGGCGAAATGTGTGGCGGTCCCATGTATTATATTGAGAAAGGGATGAAATGGAAGTGGCTTGCCACCATTTTTGCTGTTTTAGGTGCGATTACTGCTATTGGAACCGGAAATATGGTTCAGGCAAATTCAGTGGCTCTTGCCATTGCTGATCTTCTTCATATCGATCCTGTTTGGTCTGGAATCGCCCTTGTGGTGGTGGTTGGAGTCGCCCTGATTGGGGGGATAAAAAGTATTGGAAAAGTTGCAGGAGTTTTGGTTCCCACGATGGCTGTTTTTTATATCATTGGAGGGCTCGTCATTATCGCCCTTAAGATTGAAGCGGTGCCGGCAGCTTTTGGGCTTATTTTTCGTTCAGCATTTAGTGGCCAGGCAGCTGTTGGTGGATTTGCAGGCGCAAGTGTGATGATGGCGATTCAACTCGGTGTTTCTCGAGGGGTCTTTTCTAGTGAAGCTGGTCTTGGAAGCTCACCGATTGCAGCAGCTGCTGCAAAAACAGACACGCCAGGGCGCCAAGCCCTTGTTTCGATGTGCAGCGTCTTTATCACTACAGGGATTGTTTGTACGATTACCGGTCTTGTCATTGCGGTATCAGGAGTACTTGGGGAGGTTGGGACCGATGGAAAGTTACTAGATGGCTCAGCAATGGCTCTTCATGCTTTTGATAATATCATCCCTTATGGAGGGCTCATCGTCACCATTGCGCTGATTCCTTTTGCCTATTCGACGATCCTAGGGTGGGCCTACTATGGGGAAAAGTGTGTCGAATACCTCTTTGGTTATAAGGCGACAAAATCTTATCGGGTGATCTATACCTTCTTGGTTTTTCCCGGCGCCATTTTAGGGCTCCGCCTGATTTGGGGATTTGCCAATATGATGAATGGACTCATGGCCTTTCCCAACCTCATTGCCCTTTTTGCCCTTGCTGGAATTATCTCCAAAGAAACCCATTTTTTTAGACATCTTTTGAAGAAAGAAAAGCTTGAGAGAAAACGTGCACGTCGTCGCACCAAAAAGAGTGAAGTTCCGCCCTCTATCAAACGGTGACTCAGAGCTCAGCTAATTTTTTCTCCCGTTCTTCAAGGGTTGCCCTCGTTTTATCGACAATTCCTTTAGGAGCCCTTTCAACAAAGTTAGGATTACTTAACTGACTTTTTAACGTTGCGATTTCTTTTTCGAGCTTTTCTTTCTCTTTAACAAGGCGCTGTTTTTCTTTTTCTTGAAACTCTTCAGGAAGAGGGATAATAATCTTAAGATCTTTTACTGTTGCAGATGAAGTAAATCCACTCGGTGTATCTTTAGGGTTAAAGTTGAGCTCTTTGATGCGGACCAATGAGGAGATAATTCTTTGGTGCTTTTCTACGACGTGAGTTTTCCCTTCGATAATCACATCTGTTGCCGCCGATGGAGGGAGCCCCATTTCAGCGCGGATATTTCGGATTGCATAGACAACTTCATGAATATAGGCAAAGGTCTCCTCTACCTTTGTCGAGATATCCTCTTTACAGATTACCTTCGGGTAAGGGGCAACGCTGCACGCAGGGGAGAGAAGAGCTTGAATTGCTTCTCCAATATAGGGGTCGGGATTTGCCTCTTTGAGTCCAGGAAATTTCTCTTTGATCAGATGAAAAATCTCTTCTGTAATAAAGGGAGCAATCGGGTGCATGAGTCGAATTGCAGCGAGGAGAAGAACCGTGAGTACTTTTTGCTTGCTTTTGACATCTCCACCTTTCCCAAAAAGGGTTGGTTTTGCCATCTCAACATAGTAAGCACAAAACTCATCCCAAAAGAAAGTGTAACCCCGCTTAGCAGCCCTGTCAAAGTGGTACCCCTTTAAATTTTGATCCATCTCCTCGATCGTCCGATTAAGGACCGAGAGGATCCATTGATCATCAAGGGTGAGCTCGCCCAGCCCTTCCATGAACTCTTCAGTGGTAATATTTAGATTCATTAAGACAAAGCGGGAACCGTTCCACACTTTGTTTGCAAAGTTCTTAAACTCCTCAAAACGGCGGCGATCGAGATCGATCTGGGGGCTATGTGTTGCACTTGCAGAAAGAGCCATCCGCATTGCATCAGCGCCATAAGTGTTGATAATCTCAATCGGGTCTATGACATTCCCTTTCGACTTCGACATCTTTTCCCACTTCGAGTGAATCTCTTTTCCTTCCTCTTTGTGGGAGACATAGGTGATCCCTCCATCTTTATTTTCTCTCCAGTAAGATTTACCAAAGATCAGCCCCTGAAGAGAGGTTTCTGGAAAGGGGGCAACGCCTGTCACATATTCACCCATCATAATCATCCGAGCGACCCAGAAAAAGAGGATATCATGTCCAGTGAGCAAAACTGAATTGGGATAAAATTTTTTCAGCTCATTTGTTTTATGGGGCCATCCTAGCGAGCTAAAGGGCCACAAAGAAGAAGAGAACCACGTATCTAAAACATCGGGATCCTGTGTCCATCCACTTGGGTCTTTCACAACTTCGGGAGGCTTTCCTTCCCCTTCAAAGCAGATCACCCTGCCCGATTCATGGTACCAAATCGGAATACGATGCCCCCACCATAGCTGCCTGGAAATGCACCAGTCGCGGAGGTTTTCAATCCAATGAAAATAGGTGTTTTCCCAATTTTTTGGGATAATCTTCACTTTATTTTTTTTGACCGCATCGATGAGCTTTTCTTTAAACGGTTCCATTTTGATGAACCACTGTTTCGATAGGAAAGGTTCAATGATTGCTTTTGAGCGGTAAGAAACCCCCACACGGTGGGTATAGGGCTCAATCTTCTCTAAATGGCCGAGCTCCTCCATCCGTTTGACAACGCGTGCCCGCGCCTCCTCCATCGAAAGTCCTTCATATTCGAGACCATTTTCATTCAACGTGCCATCAGGATTTAGAATATTAATCAGTGGCAATGCGTGCCGCTTTCCCAGCTCCCAGTCATTCGGATCATGAGCAGGGGTGATTTTTACGACTCCCGTTCCAAACTTCGGGTCGACGTAAGTGTCTGCAATAATAGGAAGCTTTCGCTGAGCAATCGGTAAAACCACATTTTTCCCAACAAGGGCTTTATACCGCTCATCTTTAGGAGAAACAGCGACAGCCACATCACCAAGCATTGTTTCAGGTCTTGTCGTAGCAATCGTTAGATGGCCGCCCCCCTCTTCTAACGGGTAGTTAAAATGCCAGAGCTTTGTTTCCCGCTCCTCATATTCAACCTCATCATCAGCGAGCGCCGTTTCCGTAACAGGGTCCCAATTCACCAAGTAGTCACCCCGGTAAATCAGTCCCTCATCGAACATCTTTTTAAATAAAGTTCGGACAGCAAAATTAGCATCTTTGTCCATGGTAAAACGCTTCCGCATCCAGTCGCAGGAACAGCCCACCTTTTTTAACTGGTCAATGATCCGCCCTTCAGATTTTTCCTTCCATTTCCAGACGTAGTCAAGAAATTCTTCCCGTCCATAATCGGCTCGTCGCTTCCCATGCTTGGCAATCAAATCTTTTTCAACAACAGTTTGCGTAGAGATCCCCGCATGGTCAAGACCAGGGACCCAAAGGACCTCGTATCCCGCCATCCGCTTCCAACGGATCAAGACATCCTGCAGGGTGCTTACCAGGGCATGTCCCATATGCAAAACCCCTGTCACATTTGGTGGGGGCATCACAATGGAGTAAGGCTCCTTATCGGAAAGGGGATCGGCATGAAACAGCCCCTTCCTTTCCCAGAAATCATACCATTTCTGTTCGACAAGGTCAGGGTTGTAGGCTTTTGGCAATTCATCACTCATAAGAGGGGAATTTTAAAGGAATTTTCACCAAAAAGCCATCTCTTTTTTCAAATTCTAGAGGACAATATATTCACCAGACAAATATTTATACCACATCAGTTGGGTTTCAGAACGATTATATGGAGCGATCTTTGTACTTTTGTCATTTTTATGCAGATTACACGCTTGGAAAAAAGAAGAAAATCGATTAATCGGGAGTTTCGCAAGTGGTTCTGGAGGTCTATTTTTCGGAGTATACTCCATAAATATCAGATTAAGCCAAGATCGTTTCATGAAGAAATTCGACAATATGACTTGTTATCCTTGGAGACAAGGAATAAGAAGAGCCTTTTCCTGAAATCGCAATAGATTTCTAAAAACCATCTCATCAAATTAAGCGTGTGATAGGGTAATCAGGTTGAATGCATAACACGTTTTTTGGAAGGAACATATAGATTCTCCCATTAGAATCGATAACTGGTGGTGCTATAGAAAGAAGATTTGAATCAGATAGATATTCTTCGGCAGAAAACTGCCAAAATGGATGGGGATTTTTGGCATTAATTTCAGTTGGATCAAAAGCAATAAGATCCATGCTTGATGTTGTAACAAATACCCTACCGAAGACATCTAATAGGGGAGAGTAACGAGGGTTCTTGATTCCTCCATATGACCAAATAGCCTCTGGTTTTTCAGGGTTAATAGCTTTTAAATCGAAGGCATACATAACACCACCCGAAGAGATAATAAAAAGCCTTCCATGTCTGTCGATTATTGGGGCCGAATAAAAAGAGGTCTCTGCCTGAAAAGACCAGATAGGCTTAGGGTCTCTAGTATCAATTGTCTTGGGATCAAACGCATAAAGCTTACCATCTAGGGATCCAATATAAACTTTCCCATCGGGAGCAATTGTTGGAGAAGATACGATATCCACATTTGGAAAACTCCACAATGGTTGGGGATCCTCCAAGTCAATAGATTTTGTATCAAAAGCAAAAAATGTTCCTGTTTCAGTTGTAGTCCTTCGGTCACGAAAATCTTTTGTCGATCCAACATAAAGAATTCCTTGTTTGTCTAGCGTGGGAGTTGATTCAAACAGGCTGCTAGTCTTATATTCCCAAAGTGGCTGAGGTTTTTGGTGGTCTATCCTTTTAGGATCAAATGCTTGTAGTATACCGTCGTCTGATTGCCCACAAGAATAATTTCTTCCTGCAAAATAAACTTTTTCATCCATACCTATTGCAGGTGAGCGTCTAAATCGTCTGAGTTGTTTGTCAGTAAAACCCCATTCTATTGATTGTCTTTCAGAGTTCATGCATTGGATAGTGGTTGTAAGTGACCCAAAGTAGATCTTTTGTTTGTGGTCGATGGCCGGAGAAAATGGTGATGTATTACCGTACAATTTTATCCCTTTAAAATTTGAATCTAAAACAGCTGTTAGAGAAAGAGAATGCATCCTAATACCGGAGAAAAATAATGTTTCTTCCCCGTTTATTGTGTAAAGCTTAGCAAAATGACCTGAAGGCGACTGCGTGATGTTCATTGGAAGAGGGAGTGTTTTTACAAAAAATTTCCTGTTTTTCCTCCGTATACGGGGAGCGAATGGTAAATGCTGAAAGCAGTTTGCTCGAGAAAGCCAAGCCAAGCTCTCGATAGATTTTTTTCGGGGCACTACTAAAGGAGTTACAGACCAGTTACTTAGGCCACCTCCTTGAAAATAGGGTAAGAAATTTTTTGCTCGAAAGATAACTTCTGATTTAATGGCCTCATTCCATGATCTACAAACCTTTTGGCACTTTTCTAGATCTTCCCAATCTAAATAAGAAAAAATCTGATGAGTAATCTCAGAGGGTAACCCTAAGATTTCAAAAGAATTACCAGCTCTTAAGTTTTCTACTTCCGGGGTCCTATTATAGAAATAGGAAAGGAGAGAACCATAAATGTTTTGTAAAAAAATAGCACAAATTATGAAAATGACTGTATCTGAAAATCCTAGCTTTAAACCGTTAGAATCTGAACCACGCACATAAAAATTACAAAAAAATGAAAATGAACTCAGGGTAACAGAAAAAGGGATAAGTTTACGAGTAGCAAGCTTAGCTTTAGATAAGGTTCCTTTCTCTAAAAAGGCTTGCATAGTAATATGGAGATATATACCGCTTACAATCCCCAATGAGAGTAGCCCTTTACAATTTGAGTGTGGAAAGTATTTTATTAGTCGACTTTTTCCAGCAAGAAAACCAAAAGCTACGACAATCATTGGACGTATAACAACATTTGCGGCCCCTATTGAAGAAGTTTTCATAGTCTCACTCCTATTCATCCCTTAAAAAAACTCTAATCTTTGAACGGGTTCTAGCCGTATCACTGACCAAGTGGTCAGTCTATAAAGTCCTTCACCGCTATTAAGCCATCTTTTGGCACTCTTTGCATTCTCAAAATTTCGCCTTGTCTATTGACAATGTTCTCAATTTTGATCAAGCAAATTGCACTCAAAATTTGGCCCACTATCTATAAAGGACTTTATAGACTGACCACTCGTGAACCTCCTCCAGTTTTGCCAGTCGCTTTGCAGATTTTTTTTCATGTCTTTAATCTTAGACTTTAAGGTCTTAAGTTGATCTTTGCTCGCATTCCTTTTCTTAGAAGAATTATATTCGGTGACCAGAGCGCGAATATCTGAGAGCTTATCCATCAAATCGTCTGCAAAATTATTGACTTTGTCTTCTAATGCCTTTCGGTTATCGGTCCAGAGACTTTTAAGTTTGTCGCTAATCTCATTTTTTGTCTCAAGAACCATTCTCTCTTTTATCCGGTACCGGTTGACGGTTCTAAGACCATGGGCAAGTTTGAATTTACTGAGGGTCCAAATGACCCATTTTGTTGGATCGAAGTGGTACCATTTAACCCCATTGCGGTAGTCATTCGCAAAGGTGTGGTGATAGTTATGGTATCCTTCCCCAAAGGTGAGAAGACAGATGGCATAATTATCGACGGCGGTATGTTCTTGGCTAAACTTTTGTGCTCCCCAGGTATGGGCAAGAGAGTTGATAAACCAGGTAAAGTGGTGGAGGAAAAAGAGGCGGATTCCCCAGGTGATCACAAAGGCTCCAAGGTAGTCGCTCAAAACATAGCCCATAGAAAGAGTCACCAAGACGTTAGTGAGGACCATAAGGAAGCCGTAGTACTTATGTTGGAACATGACCAGTTTATTGCGGTAGAGGTCTGCTACGACTTTTTGATCGATCGGTTCAGTATGGCGAAAGAGCCAGAATACATGAGCGTGCATAAACCCTTTCTTGATGGAGTAAGGATCACGATCGGTATCGACAAAGGCATGGTGTCTCCGGTGATCGCAAGACCACTTTAGGGCACTTCCTTGAGTTGCCATTGAGGCAAAGAAGAGGATAACCGCTTCAATGTACTTATTTGTCTTAAAGGTGGCATGAGAGTAGAGGCGATGATAACCAACGGTGACAGCAAGCCCAGAGACATAAAGAATGATAGCAGCAGCGCCAAAGAGCCACCCTCGAGGAGAATTATAGATAAAATAAAAGGGGAGTCCAATCAGAAGGGCTAAATGATAGCCGATAATGTATATTGATACTGTCCATTCGATTTTGGGTTTTTTCAAAATAATACCTTGGTTTTCTTTAGTTTGATAATACCACAGAGTGCTGTATTTTTTAGATAAAGTTAAGGGGAATCTCGTATTTCAAAAATTCTTTTTGAATCATCTCCTCATATTGAGTTGCTTTTCGGGGTTTTCCGAGGCAGGTGTAATATAAAGTAAGTTGTTTATAGAGTTGGACTTTTTCCCAAAAAAAAGCTTGCTTATACCAGGAACCCGAAAGATCGATGTACCCTTTCAAGAAGTGGCCTAAAAGGGAAGGAGAGCAGGGGAAACTTGTTTCAAGAAGGGGGTCAAAGTGGGCGATAGCAGCGTCTTCTCCTTTGGTGGCAGCAAGATAGCATCCTTGTAGCATATAATAGAGAGAGGAATTGTCCTCGATCGGCTTGCCTTCAAGGAGTTTTCCAGGTTCTCTCTTTTTTCCTGAAAGGAGAAGAGCCCAAATGTGAAAATCAGCAAATTTGTTTAATTTTTCAAAAAAAGGGAGGAGTTCTGGCGCCTTTTTAAGGGTGAGTCCTTGGCTGAGGAGAGAATAAAGGAGCCCACCGCTTGCTTTAGGAAGGAGGAGGTCGAGTTTTTGAGGAAGGGGACTTTCATCAATCGCAATTTTAAAGAGGTTTTGTAGAAGGAGATACTCAGAATCTGATTCGTTTCTGTACTTTATATTGATAATAAACTCGATCAATTTTGGATAGCCAAGTTCTAGAAGGGCTAAAAGTCCATTTTCTAGATGAAGGAGACGGTGTTCATACTCTACGGGGATCAATTGAATGAGTTCATAAATACTTCCTGCTCGAGCAAGCCAAAATGAGAGGAGAATTGAATGAGCTAAGTGCTTTTCTTCTTCATTTGAGATATTTGCCACAGTTTTGATGAAGGGGAGGTCTTCAGAGCTCATAATAAGATTTCGTGTAAGGCGGTCAGTTTCGGTGAAGTTATAGATACGGGGGACATGACGAAGGGTGAGGAGGGTAAATGCATAAGCGCCGATCCGATCTTTTTGCGCCGTTTCATGAAGGCGGAAAAGGATATGCTCATCGAGAACATAGCGTAGTGGGTGTGCCGGAAATTTTCGGGCAGCAAGCTCCAAGCATTTGATCTCTTCCTCCAGGTTATTTTCTGCCTGGTAAACAAGAGATTTCCCTAGATATTCGATGGGAGCACCAGGAGTGTTATGAAGGAGCTCAAATTCATCAAGGGCTTTTGCGAAATATTCTTTTGCTTTTCCTTTTTTGTTTTTTCCCTCTTCTAGAAGAGTGATTCCTGCACAAAATGTTGCTTCTCTCCCTTCAGGACGTCCTTTAAAAGAGTGAGAAATGCGTCGGTATTCCATGAGAGCCCTTTCATAATCTTTACTGAGAAGAAATGCGTCGGGAATAGATAGGCAATTCACTAGAACATTTCGGCTTCCTATTGAGAGATTGATTGGAGAAATTTCGAATTCTACATCTTTAGAAACGATGCCGAAATGTCCCCCTACAACCGGAATGTGACTAACATAAACAAGTTTCTGTTCTTGGTTGATCAGCAAGCGGAGGGTATTGTCTTGTTTTTCGAAGGCAATAGAATAGATTTCTCCTGGCTCTAAGAAGAGATCATCAGCTCGGGTGACTTCAACATTATCGCGGAATAATTTGACCCCTGGGTTTTCTTTTGAACCAATCCAAGCAAGGTACCCCTTTTCTAACCCTTCTCGCCCACTATTACTTGGGACGCACATCAAAAAGCCAATTCCTCCTCCCTCTTCTAAAATTCGAATCGATGCTTGGACTTGAATATTTCCTGAATAAGATTCCTTGGAAAGCATCAAAAGAACCCATTCCATTAAGCCTGCATAGCGAGAGATGGCCATTTGCTTGGTGAGCATCACACTTTCTTGGAACTGCCAATCCTTTGGATTGTTGATGTCAAATTGCTCTGTAGGAATCCAATCGGGTCGTCCTTGAATGTAGCGCTGCAAATCTGTAATGATTTCTCCAACATTTTGATATCTCTTTTCTGGATTAGGATGGAGACATTTAAGGGTAATGATAGAAAGCTGTTGGGTAATTTCTCTAAAGGGGGCTGCTTCTTGAGGATCGATAGGAGGTTCAGGTCCATTTTTATTTAAAATTTCGCGCCATTCTTTAATTGAATTAGGTCTCTCATAGGGGAGCTGTAAAGTAAGTATAAAATGGAGAATGATTCCTAAAGAATAAATATCTGATTGGATGCTAGCAGGCTGTGAATAAGCTCTTTCTGGTGCCATATATTGAATAGTCCCTGCAGCCCCACGAGGATTCGTTTGTCCCTTAAAATCAACGCTCGCATCTTTTTTATTTCCTTCCTCGCCCTCGGGATTATAAATCTCTGTTGCAACCCCCCAATCTAAAATGGTTACCTCATTGTATTTTCCTACTACAATATTTTCAGGTTTCAAATCACGATGGATAAATCCTTTTGAATGGGTATGTTCTATTGCTTGGCAAATGCTAAGAAAAGCAAGCATTAAGGAGGGGATTGATCCACCCATTACATTGGGAGGTAGCCCATGTTCATTCGCAAACTTTGTTGATACAAGAATCTCTTTAAGGGTTTTTCCCTCTAGATAAGGCATCGTATAATAAAGGTTGTCTCCCTCTTCATAGAGATCATAGATAGAGACAATTGAGGGATGAGAAAGTTGTGCTGCAATGCGCACTTCCTTTTTAAAACGGCGACGAGAAGATTCTTTGTGCTTTCGTTTAGCAAGAATCCGTTTGAGGGCAACTTGCCGGCCACAAATGGGATCTTCTGCTAAAAAGACCTCTCCCATTCCACCCTCACCAATCAGGTCGATAAGCATATAGCGATCTAGCTGAAAAGGAAACGTATAGTCGGAAGGCTTCTTTTCATTGTCATCTTTTTCTTCACGTTCCATATGCTCGGAGAGTAACAAAATTTTTCCTCTTTATTCAAAGAAAAAATCGTGTTAGACTAGACTTTATGACAAAAAAGGAAGTTATACTCACAGGAGACCGTCCAACAGGGCCTCTACATCTTGGTCATTTTGTCGGTTCTCTTCGGTCTAGAGTTGAGCTTCAAAGTGTTCATGATCAATATGTGATGATTGCCGATCTTCAAGCTTTAACCGACCATGCAAAAGAGTCGCAAAAAGTCCGCGATAGTGTTCTTCAAGTTGCCCTTGATTACTTAGCCATTGGAATTGACCCTGCTAAAACAACGATTTTTATTCAATCGCTCATTCCGGCCCTATCCGAACTCACCATGTATTATCTCAACTTAGTGACCTGGAATCGGCTGAAACATAACCCTACTGTTAAGCAAGAGATTGTGCAAAAAGGATTTGGAGAAAGTGTTCCTGCTGGATTTATGATCTATCCAGTCTCGCAAGCTGCCGATATCACTGCCTTTAAAGCGACCCTTGTTCCCGTCGGCGAAGATCAGAAACCGATGGTTGAACAGACCAATGAAGTTGTCCGCGCCTTTAACCGTATCTATAATACCGATATCCTTGTCGAAGCAAAAGCCCTGATTCCGAAGATCGCTCGCCTTCCGGGAACTGATGGGCAAACCAAGATGGGAAAATCTCTAAATAATGCAATTTTCCTTTCTGATACCCCCGATCGAGTTTCTAAAAAGGTGGGAAAGATGTATACCGATCCCGGTCATCTTCGTGTCGAAGACCCGGGTAAAGTCGAAGGAAACCCTGTCTTTAGTTACCTCGATGCATTTGGGACCGATCTCGATAAAATTCAAGAGCTCAAAGCCCATTATCAAAAAGGGGGTCTTGGTGATGGAACTGTGAAAAAATATCTCATAGAAGTTCTCCTTGAATTCCTTGAGCCCATCCACAAACGGCGCGCTATGTTTGAGGGAGATAACGGTGCGATCATGGAGATTCTCCGCAAAGGAACTGAAAAAGCAAATGAAACGGCCTCTCAAACCCTTGCTGATGTCAAAAGGGCTATTGGAATCGATTACCTTCAATCCGCGATCGTATGATAACCCTTAAAAAAGATTGGAAATATTACCTTGGAATGACCTTTTGGTTTTAAGCTTTGTCATTCCCCTCCCACTCCCCACATTCCCAACCATGACCTCACGGGTTCTTCGCCGTTTTGTCCAATATATCGACCCTAAATACCTCATGGCCTAAGAGGATACCTGACGCAGATAGCAGCTACCAAGCACTCTATTGAAGGCCTTTGGCTCTCCAGTAGTCCACGAAAAAATCATAAATATATTAATTTAAGTGATATATAATTTAATATAAATATATATTTATAATATTTTTTATGTTATAATAATTTAAAAAAAAGAAGGGATAGATTGGAAGCAATTACAGGAACAACTACAATTCAGCCAGGCAGTTTAGATTTAAGGGAGATTGCCATAGTCGAAGCCTCTCACGATATCGCTGCAGCAAAAGAAGCTGCATACTCGAACTCGATTTTTATCGATACACAAACTTTAGATACGCAAGCACCAGAAGCTGTGGAAGTTGCTGCTGAGAAGCCTTCTGTTGCCCCTGAGACAACAGTCGCATTGCAGGCCCTTTCTACACCTACACCTGCTGCTGGGGCGCTCTCCCTAAAAGGGCGCACCCCCATCCAAGGAGGGCGGTCTAGGCCTGAGGTTGGCACCTATGGGGAGATGATGAAGCGGATCCCCAAAGAAGAGCGAGCACAAATCGAGGGTAAAATGGCAGGGCTTGAAAATGTAGAAGAAAACTTGCAGACAATTAAGGGGTGCTTAGAAACCGGAAAATACCATAAATTTTCAGACGATGCCTTTTATTATGCCCTAAGAGGAGTGCAAGAGGGAAAACTGCCAGCTTCTTATGCGGTCCGTATCTCAGATATCGAAACGTTAAGGAGACAACGGATCGACTTTAAAGTGATCGATCCTGCTAAAGATACCCCTGAGATGGAAGAGTTGATTTTTCTAGCCTCAATTGAACACCTCACCAAGGAACAGTTTGAAATGTTTTACGAAGGAATAAAGAATCTTCCCCCAGCTGATCGATATCTAATAGTCTTTGAATCATTTATGGATTCCTTTAAAGCCATTAAAACCATTTCGAAAGTGCTTGTAGAGGAGCAAAAAATGAATGTGTTAAACGAGGTTCTTATAGATGATCGTCACTTCTTCACTTCTGAAGATGGTCCCGTCTTCGCTTTTGAAGCTTGGCGTCCTTTCGGTACTGAAGGTGCTCGTATCTTCGCTTCTTTAGAACTCTTTTCCCTTTTTCTGAGGATCCGATTTGGAGAGGATGCAGTCACTCCCAATCCCGTATTTGGAGTCTCCACTCCTTACCAAATCGAGACGAATGGTCTTACCAGCACCCGAGACATCTGTTGTTTTTACCTCGTTCCTGAGGTGTGGGGTGAAAATCGTCTCAAGACATGGGATATAGCCGATGGGTTTCCTTGTGAAGAAAACGGTTTTAACTATCACGATCGGTATCACACCTTTGTGACCTCAGCTGTTTCTAAGGAGATCCGGGAACTCAGTGTTTCGATCGCGCTAAAACTGAAACAGTATGCCCCCGAGCAAAAACAGCACCTCTCCAAACAAGACTATGCGGCGATGCGATTTATCCGATGGCAACTTATTGACATGGACTATCCCTACAAGTATTTACAGAAATATAAAGAACTCAACAAGAATGAGCCTTCCTCCAACGATCCAGATAGTCTGTATCTTCTGAGAAGTATATTTAAACTTAAATTCTTAAGCGATGATGTATTCAACGGAATGGTTTTACCTAATTTCAAAGCTTTCGAAACCCCTCAAGCCCTAGAGAAGACCTTTAACTTTATTATCGACCGGCTTCCCCAGACAGAGGATTTTAAAGCTGCTCGCATAAGATATGCTAAAGAAATCGCGATGCAATATGATGCTAAAAGGGCTGCACTTGACCGCTCAATAGCTAACCTCAACTGTGGAAATCATCAAAGAGAAACGCAGCTCTCAGAACTCAAAAGCATAAGCATCAAGATCGAGCAGCAACGAGCATCTACCTTGAGAATCTTAAATAGAGGATAAGGCGGCGCAGAAGGATTAGTTTTCTTTGGGTATATCCATCCCCCCCTGGGGGAGGCTCAAAGGGAATGACCTTCCTAGGAGAAGCGTAAGAGAAAATCGTTTCAATAGCGGTTAATCTTTGGTTTGTTTGCTTCGAGTATGTCAAGCCTTCTCTCCGTGCGCCCTGAGATATACATCACGAGAGTATCTTGCACAAGCCTGCCGCATTTTACATTATTCTGAACCTCTTATTAGTGAAATGCAGAAAGCCCTTCATGGAAAAGGATGATGGCAAGCCCTACTAAGCTTAAAAAATTCCTATTATCGTAAATGCTTGCGTCGAATCCATCTTTATGCCCCGAGTATTTATCAAGATAAAGAAAACCTGGCCCTTTAGGGCCGGGTAGTTTAACGCTATTTTGGGAGGGGTACGAAGCCCCTCCCCAAAACGATTCCCCGTCCTT
>JANQJL010000044.1 GCA_028281675.1 Simkaniaceae bacterium | reverse complement strand
ATCTACTTCGCTTCTCACCTTCGCCAAGGTGGCCTCACCTTGGCTCGGCACTCAGCTTGTATCTCCGCTAATTCAAAAGGCCGCTGCCGCGAAATAGGTTGCATTCACGGGTAAAAGAAAAAGCTGAAAATTAAAAACAATTTAATTTACAGATAGGATCATGGGTAGCACACTCTCATTTTTACATCATGACCTTGTCACTCCAGATGGGAAAATCACAGCTCTTACTCCTGTGAATGAGAGCCAGGCTCTTGCAACAGTGGTGATCGAAAATATCTCCCCTTCATTTCTTGGATTTTCGATCGAAAAAGAAAAGGTTTTCTTTAACCTAAAAAGTACTTTAGCACAACTGGGTGTCAATGCTATTGGAAAAGAGTATGACCTTTCTAAATCGCATCGAAGGGGAGAGATTACTGTAGAACTCTCTGCTCTTTCTTCTGAAGGGGTTCTCATTCTTTCCTATCTTTCTCCAGGCGCTTATATTGGAAAGCTATTTGCAGCAGATGAAAGGCGTCGAGTCAGAGAGCCCACCTATCTATCGAGAATGTTTGGAAGAACAGATCGCGAAGGGCGCCCCCTTCTTTCTTTAGGAGAAAAACAAGGAAAATCAAGCTGGACCCTTGAGCAAATAGAAGGGAGAATGGTGGCATTTCTCCCTTTAGAGCCAGGAATTCAAACCTATGACGAGCGGGCAGTGGGCTTTATTCCTGTTTTGGTGGAGTCCTTAAAATACCCTGAAATCAAAACGCGGGAGCTAGTTCATTTAGCGCAAAACTGGAAAAATGAGAAACGACTTGCTTCAGGAGGGCTTCTCTTAGTTAATACCCTTCCCCTTCACATCCGAACAGTTTTTGGGCACGTTGTCGATGATCTTCTTCCTGAAGGGATAAAACATACTGCAGCATCTATCCTTCAACCTGATACCACTGCCTCAGGAAATATTTATGAACTACATGGGAAATCCTCAGAAGAGCTACTTCAAATTCCTCTCGAATTTTATACTCTCGATCCTTATCGGGAACATGTCTTCTTCTCTGACCGTGATCAACTTCAAGCTTCGATAGAAGATTCTAAAACTCTCTTTGCTGCTCTTGAGACAGCGCCTGTTCCTGCGCATCATAAATGTGCAACCTTTGTTGTAAAGGGAGAGCAACTCCTAAAGCTCACTCCTAATGACTGGATCCAAACGGAGTCGATTCAGGAAGATTTTCCAGGCTTTTTTCATCCAACAGAACAAGCTGAAAAAGTTGAAAAGTATATGCATGCTCAGCCCTCTTATCCTTACTTAGAAGCGATTGAAAAGGGAGTCATCACAAGTCAGGGGATCCTATTCACCCGTTTTTTTCCTTCCCCGATTATGAAACGGATGCTCCTTAGTGAACAGGTCTATGGCTGTTTAAAGGGAATCTATTTTGATAAACCTTCTCGATCACATGGAGAGTTTTTCTCCCATGAAGACCGCTCTTTGCTCCTCGACCTAGCAAAATTTGGAATTTCCATTTTTTGGCTCGATCAAAAAAGTCAAGAAATTCTCCGTTATGTTCCCAAGCCAGGAAAGGATTCAGGAATGTTTGTTCCCCTCTCTAAAGTGGAAACCTTTATTGCAGCAACTATAATCGGCATTTATGGATCTAATTTAATGGAGGGGTCTTTCGAACCACTCATCAGAGAACTTCTTGAAGGACTTCAAACGATGAAAGGAGAGTGTAACCATCCCCTTTTAAATGAGAATACACCCCTTGCTCTTGTGACTGGTGGAGGCTTAGGGATGATGAATGTCGGAAATCGCGTTGCAAAAGAGCTAGGAATCCTTTCCTGTGCCAATATCTTAGACTTTCAGTCGAATGACAATCAAGTCGTCAATGAACAGGAACAAAACCCTCATATTGAAGCCAAAATGACCTACCGCTTGGATCGTTTAGTGGAGCGGCAAGCTGAGTTTCACCTTGATTTCCCTATTTTTCTTACAGGAGGGATTGGAACTGACTTTGAGTATGCTCTAGAAGAAACAAGGAGAAAAACGGGAGTAAAATCCCCGGCTCCCGTTCTCCTTATTGGAGAGCCGAACTACTGGAAAGAAAAGATCTCTTCCCGGTTTAGGTGCAATACTGATGCAGGGACCATTTTAGGGTCAGAGTGGGTCAGTAATTGCTTTTTCTGCATTCAAAATGCGTCCCAAGGACTTGAGGTTTATGAAGATTTTTTCAGCGGCAAGCTCCCCATTGGACCCAAAGGCCCCATCTATCCAGATGGTTTTAAAATTTTAGACTAGGCAGTGTTTGGAAAAATAAGTAACACTCTGGATTCATAGGGTTGGTAACCAACCATTTGTGGCAGCAATTTGAAAGAAAATAATAGCAAATGAACCTATAAACATCACAAAAAGAAATGGTTTCCCTCCAAAGACACAGAACTGCTCCTTCTTCTTTTCGATATATCTTCCATGCCACACCATAAAAGCAGGGAGTAATCCATAAAGAATGGCTACAAAAACACCAGCATATCCAAGTGCTGCAACAAAACCGCTTGGGTAAAAGAGGGCAAAAAGGAGGGGAGGAGTAAACATTAGAAGTAGTAAAACGCCTTTTCCCTTAACCGTCTTCTTGATCTTAAACCCATCAGCTAAAAAATCATAAAGGCTTAGAGACACCCCAAAAAAGGAGGTGACGAGAGCAAAGAAAGAGAATAGCCCCACAACCACAGTAATCCAAGGAACCCCAATTATTGCATTTAAAGCATTGGTTAGTCCGGCCACAGGATGAGGAGCTCCTCCAATCTTTTCCAAACCATATTGACCCGTTAAAGGGAGCATACCAATAATTAAAAACTCCCAAACCAAATAAAAAACAAGGGGGATCAAACTCCCAATAAGGAGGACTTTTTTTAGTTTCATAATATCTCCCCCCAAGTAACTTCTTAAACTAGGAACGATAATGTGGGAAGTAAAGGAGAGGATTACAACTGGAACAGCTACCCATAAGTATTTCGGCTCCCCTCCTCGATAATGGTCCCACTGGACATGTGGAGTAACAAAGATAAGCAATAAGACAAAAGAGGAGGCGAGACCAACCATACAAATTCTATTGATAGCATCAACAGCTTTCGTTTCAAAAACCACGATAAATCCAAAAACCGCAAGAAAAATAAAGATTCCAACATTTGCCGAAACTTTGAAACCTAAACCCGAACTTAATATATCAGCAATGAGCGAGCCTCCTCCTGATAGATAGGCTGCAGCTACAGAATATAGGAGCATTAAAAATGAGGTCCAAGCTGTAAACTCACCAATAGGTCCTAATCTTTCTTTACAGATCGTAATAAGGTTTGCATTTGCTTTATCGGACATTAGAGTTGCTTCCATTAGGTAAAATAAACTTAGAAGCATGAAAGCAAATACAACAAAAAATAAGATAGACGATGGGAAAAACCCACCTGCCCCTGTTGTCAAAGGGAGAGCGAGCATTCCTGCGCCAATGGACGTCCCTCCAACTAGGAGAATACTCCCAAAGGTCTTGTTAAAACGAACTTTCATAATAGGAGACGATTATCCTATCCTACATGATTAATTTGCAAGCTTCCTTTTTTGTAAATGAGCTTAATGCTTTCTCATTTTCTTTAATAAAATGTTTAACAATCGATGGATTTGTTTTACTGAATTCTCTAAGTGCCCAACCAATTGCTTTTTCAATGAAAAACTCTCTTTCTAAGGCACATTTTTGGCAATATCTAAGCAACCTTTCTACATCTGTCTTCCCTTTCCATTTCAGTTGAAAGATGAGGGCACTTCGCCTCTTCCAAAGGTTCTCATCCTGAATCCAAAAGTCCATTTCTTTTAAATGCTCAGGATTCCTTTTTAAGAAAAACCCTAAAACATTACTCGCAATCAAATCAACACTATCCCACCAAGAATGAGTCGTTATTAGCTTTTCAATAAAATCTAGCCGCGTTATCAAATTTCGATGCTTTTGAGATAGATCGATTGCAGCATAATGCAATTCACGCTTCTTTTCATTGTAAAGGGAGAGGACTATATCAATTAGATCATTTTCAGACTGGATTAGGGTCTTCTTAAAAACCTTTTTTTGAATCTCCCTCCTCTCAGTTGCTATAAGACCAAAAAAAGGAAAACGGTTTTTCAAGTAAGCTGCTTGCTTAGAAGCTATTAGCTTATTTGATTTTTCATTAAATCTATGCGCAAGTAACATAAGCATGGAGGAATTCTAGCAACTTAGAGAAAAATTGTCGATTAGAACCCCCAAGAGAAGCCAAACCCTGTAAAAGAGGTACGCTCTTTGAAAAACTGCCCCTCTGAATAACCACGATGATAGTTGATAAAGATACGCATTTTTCGTCCCACCCCTTGC
>JANQJL010000032.1 GCA_028281675.1 Simkaniaceae bacterium | reverse complement strand
GAGCCAAGGTGAGGCCACCTTGGCGAAGGTGAGAAGCGAAGTAGATTCGCTGATTCAGAAGGATGGCTGCCGCGAAATAGGTCGCATTCACGGGTAGAAAGGTTTACAAACCTTCCCTCCGAGAATTCCTTGGTACCAACGCAAAACAGAGGGCCCAACTTTCCTGCAGAGAATCTGAGAAATGTAGGTTAATGTTCAATGACAATTCCATCTTTTAGCAAATCTCCCTGTGTTGCCGGAGCAGCAATCGACCCCCTTGGAAAAGAATAAGGGCCAGGATCTTTGTAATGGTCGGTTTGTTTCCTAACTCTTAAAATATTGGCCATTCCTCCAAAAACTGTTTGTCCAAAGGGTCCGTCATAGCCAAGCATTGGGATGCTATTTGGAGGGATTGGCATCTCAGTTTTTGTCATATCACGCATCCCTGTTGTTCCCATAGTCATATATCCAGGAATCAAGGTGCGAACCTTTTTATCAAAATCTCCAGTTTGCATCCCCACCATATTGGGAAATTCATGGCTCATTTGATTCATTGTGTGATGGGTCATATGACAATGAAAAACCCAATCTCCTGGATTGTTTGCTAAAAATTCAATAACTTTAGCTGTTCCAACAGGAACAAGGACCGTTGTCTCAGGAAGAAGGACCGATTTGTCTTTTGCCCACCCTCCATCAGATCCAATAATCTTAAATGAGTAGCCGTGCAAATGGATTGGGTGATGATCCATGGCGCTTAAGTTGCCATAACGAACCCAAACTGTATCTCCTAATTCAGCAACAAGCGGCTCCGTTGCGGGCATGACTTTCCCATTCATTGTTAAAACATTGAAATCGATTTTTAGGGTATTTGGCCTTGCAGTTCCTACACTGATGTTCCACTCCTGGAGCATAATTACAAAATCTCGGGTAGGTCTTTTGGATGGATCAGGCTCTCTTTTATGAACAAGGATCATTCCCGTGAGCCCCATCCCTTCTTGTGTCATACTGTCAAAATGGGGATGATACATAAATGTGCCACTATCAGGGAAAGTGTATTCATATAAAAAGGTTTCCCCAGGGGGGATGGATGGCTGTGTGACCCCAGCAACGCCATCCATTCCACAGGGAAGTAAAACACCATGCCAATGAACGGTTGTTGGAGCTGGCAACTTATTTGTCACATAAATTCTAACACGATCCCCTTCACAAACCTCAATCATTGGACCTGGGGTCGATCCATTATATCCCCAAGCTTTAATTTTAAAGTTTGGAGCCACTTCCCATTCAATGGGCTCTGCAGTTAAGTGGAAGACTTTTACCCCATCGACTATTTTATACGTCGCTGTTCTTCCATTTGGAACGACAGCAGGAGTATAATCTTTGATCGGCATTCCTGGGGAAAGATTTTCTTTTTCAGCTTGGGCCCAGGGCCTAGGGAGGAAAACTTCACTTCCATAAGTATTGACTGTGACTATAAGTAATAGAAAAATACCAAATAATTTACTCATAGTGTTTCCTTATAGGGATCTCAAATGAATGTTTCCCCAGAACATGACCTTGCAGAAGGGTTTGAAGTATGACTTTTGAAATCCAATAGTCTTTTTGCATGTGAATATGTTGGATTTTTTTCTCCAACTCTTTCTGTTTTGCTGAAAGTAGGTGAAAGATCCCTATTTGCATAGCATTATGTTGGAGAAGGGTCGTATGGGTGATTTGTTCGGCTAGAGGAACAATGACTTTTTCCAAGTATTGGGTCTGTCTAAAGGTGTTAAGGAGGGTAAAGCGGGATGATCGGGCTTTTGAGCGAATTTCAATAGCAAGAGCTGTGAATTGATTCCATTTTTGTAGAATTTTTGCCTGAGCTTTAGCCGAGTTTGCATAGCCAAAGTCAAAGAGGGGAATGGCGATGTTAAAGGCTGGCCCGACATACCAAATACCATCATCTCGCTCCGTACTTATTCCTACGTCCAGTTGAGGAAAGACTAACTTTGAGGTGTCAATTCCAAATCTGGATGCTGTAGCTAATAGATCTTTATAGGAAACTTTTAAATCAATGCTATTTGCAATAGCATTGTTTTCGATATTATGATACTCATCCTCTTCCGAAGGAATTGTAGGAAGTGCACGGGAAATTTTCCAATCAATTTGATGCCCCCAAAGCCCCATAAGGATATTTAACTTTTCCCTCGCTTCTAAAAACGTAATTTCCCAAGATGCTACCTCAAGTTTCGCTTGTTCATAAAGAGAACGTTCCATCGACACTTCTAGATCTTTTATATTGCCTGCTTTAAAAAGTCTTTGGGCTGCCTCATAGGACAACTCCGTTGCTAAGAGAATTTGTTTTTTTAAATACCAGGTTCTCTCTGCAGCTTGCAGTGTATAAAAAGCAATTTTTGTCTCTGCGATAACATCTAAAATTTGAGTGGTGACCATGGCCTTTGTTGCTTCTAATTCAGCTCGAGCCATTCTTTTTTTCAGTGGGATCAAAAGGATTTCTAAAAAATTTTGGATTAAACTCATATCGATCAAATCAGTCACATTCGCTTTTGTAGAAAACCGATAAGAAAATGAGAAAATGGGGTTTCTTAATAATCCCGCTTGCGCAAGCTGCGCTTTAGCAATTCCTAAGTTTTCATAAACCGACTGAAGGTTTCGATTGTTAAGGAGAGCAATCTGAACAGCAAAGTCATCTGTTAGTTCTTTTTGCAGCAATCCCTCCATAGAAATAGGAGCCACTATATCTTCAAAAGAAGGATCCCAGTAAATGTTTTGTCCTGTACGCTTTGCAACATCCTCTTGAATTTGATTGAATGAAGGTTGAGGATTTGTATCGACTCTCATGCAACCGCTTATCAACAGGACTAAGATCAGGAATAAGGACCCTTTTTTAATGATAGTGCTGATCATAGTTCTCTTTAATTTCTATCCTGCTACTGTCACTGATGTCCAAGATTGGTGATAACTCTATTTGAGAAACTGTTGCATCAGAAGATGCTGGATGACTATCGCTTTGAATGGGAATTTTATAACTTGCACATCCAGTAAAGAAAAGAAATATTAATAAAAACGTAAATTTAATTATATATGAATTCATAGATTTCTTTTAATAAAAAAAGAGAATTATATCAATTAATAGAAAAAATCTACTCAAAAACTGAAGAAATTAAATAAACCCTTTAATACAGGATAGGTTCAGGATCTCCATTTTCCATCCTTTGGTATTTTCGGAGTATACTCCAGAAATAGCAGGCAAAATCGGAGTATAAAACCAAAAAAATCAGATAAACCCTTGGTTTTATGCAAAAAATGGAGTATACTCCGGAAAAAGCAGGCAAAATCGGAGTTGACAGATGTTTTCCCGCCTTCAAATCTTTTCAAAGAAGCAGAGCTTCTTTCTCTTTGGCCCGAGAGGATCAGGGAAAAGCACTCTGCTCAAAAGTCGTTTCAATAAAGATGAATATCTACTCATTGATCTCTTAGAATTAGAGGTTTTGGATCAGTTTTTAAAAAATCCTGGCGAACTATATACCATCATCACATCCCTCCCCTCGAAGGTGAAATATGTGATCATCGATGAGATCCAAAAAGTGCCCCAACTCCTTGAGGAAGTGCATCGCCTCATTGAAGAAACCTCTTTTATTTTTATCTTGACTGGGTCAAGTGCCAGAAAGTTAAAGAGGGGAGGGGCCAATCTGCTGGCAGGGCGGGCCTTTGTGTACGCCCTTCACCCCTTCACCTATTTTGAGATCAAAGAGCACTTTAACCTAGACAAAGTTCTCCGTTGGGGAATGTTGCCCCGCATTTTTAAACTTGAAGATGACGAGAAAAATCTTTTCTTGCGCGCTTATGCAGATACCTATCTCAAGGAAGAGATTTGGGAAGAGCAGGCTGTGAGAAAGTTGCACCCCTTCCGTCGTTTTTTAGAAGTTGCTGCCCAGTGCAACGGAACAATTATCAACTATGCCAATGTTGCACGGGATGTCGGGGTCGATGGAAAAACGATCAAAGAGTATTTTTCGATCTTAGAAGATACCCTCATTGGGTTTTTCTTAGAGCCGTTTCATAATTCTTTTCGAAAGAGGCTAGTTGGAAAACCAAAGTTTTACTTTTTTGATCCAGGGGTTGTGAGGTGTCTATCACGAAGACTGGAAGTGCCTCTCGTTCCAAAAACAGCCGCCTATGGCGCCGCTTTTGAGCACTTTGTTCTTTTAGAGTTCATGAAGCTAAAAAGCTACTTTCAACCCGACACACGCTTTTCCTTTATCCGCACCGCTTCCGATGTTGAAGTTGATTTAGTCATTGAGCGCCCTGGGAAGCCTCTCCTATGTGTGGAAATAAAAAGCGCCACAATCATCTCTCAAGAGGCGATTCGCCCCTTTATGAAGCTGACTAAAGAGATCCCAAATGCCGAGGCCATCGTGCTCTGTCAAGACCGCTTTGTCAAAAAATTTGATCACGTCACCTGCTACCCCTGGAGAGAGGGGCTTGAGGAGTGCTTTCCCGAGGTCTTAGAAAAGCCATAGGCTGGTAGGTTTAAAAGAAGGACTTATAATTATTAATAAGATTTCTATAGGCTGTCCATTTGGTGTGGAGAAAGTTCCACTTAAGAAAGTGACTCGTCTTCCCCCAGGAATTGGGACGATATTTTCGGTTAAGAAGTATCGTAAAGGAGGTGTCATGTGGTCTTAAAAGAGCGGTGTATGCATCGAGGGTTTCGAGTTCCATCTGCGCAAAGATCATTCTCCCGCTTTCAGGATCGGAATTTTTTCCTTTCATTTTTTGGAGTTCTTCAAGAGCTATATCGACAAAAGATGCCGCTTTTAAAAGGCTCTCAGCAAGGATGGTGAGCTGAGCTTCCACCTTTCCAGGAGCGATGGGTAGAGGATGGGTTTCGATAGTGTGGTGGACCATTCCATAGAGATCATAAGAATGGGGCATTGAGATCTCTTCCAAGGGAGTATTGGGAATGTGTTTAAACCCGAGCCCTCCTGAGGTGGCATTGATAAAGTTAAATTCTCGGTTGTTTTTTGCAAAGCTTCCGATCGTTGCACTTTCCATGATCCATTTAATAAGGGTATGAATTGGCCTCCCATAGATATCTTTCCGAGAGAGGAGTTTTTCAGAAGTCCGGGCCTCCTTTCTCCTTTTTTTGATTCCTGCGTTAGAAGATGAAACAACTCCCGAGGAGTAGGCTTGATTATTGGTAAAAGCAAGGTCAACTCCTAAAAGGATGATTGGGTTGCATCCATAGGTGCAAGCAAGCTGAAGAGCTGCTGTTGTGACCGACATGGCCTCGGTGGTAAATCCCATTTGAAGAGGCTTTTGATCGAGTCCAAGCTGCTCTTCCATCCAATATTCAGCCCATCCTCCTGTTTGGGTGTGAAGATAACCGTGGGGGCCATTGCAGGTATTAAAAATTCCAGGATGAAGGCGTGAGGCGTAAAGGATGGGGACTTCAAAAGCGCTACTTGCCTTAAAACGTTTGACTTCTTCTTCATTTGGGTCGTAGGCAACCCCAAAATGGGGGGTGATTCCTTTGCTACTAAGTGCTGCAATCGCTGACCCCCCTGCAAAAATAAGGGCCCGATTACTCAAACCGCGGAGTGTTTTGATATCATTTTCCAGGGAAGGACCAGCGCCACAAATGATTGCTGGGATATTTTTGAATGCATCTTTAAAACCATTCCCATCAAAAGAGCTTTCCATTCGTCGAAAATTTGGTAAGAAATTCTCAAAGAAGTGGTTATAATAGCGGTTTTCATGAAAAAAGGCATGCTGCACTGTTGACTGCCTATGGAGTTTAAGGCGTAAATTATAAAAACGGGAGCGGTAGTGTTTTTTATAGGAAGCAAGGGAAATGACCCCAATATTTTCTACAGGAAATGACTGGGCGCATTCTCCAGCAAATGCACTCAACCTTTTTCTTGCTAAATTGAAACGGATATGAACTTGGGGATGAGAAAGGATTTCTCCTGCATGTTCCATCTCCAAAAAACTCTTTAGAACAGAAAGGTTCTCTTCAATGAAAATGAGATCGCGTTCTTTATTTTCTTCCAGCCACTTCTTAAAAGGAAAATAATAATACCCCAATCCAAGCCCATAAATATAGACCGCTTCGAGTTTCTCCAATTTTAGTGGTTTGATGACAGAGCCTACCTCAGCATCTAGATTTTCAGCGTGGAGAGAAAAAGGGAGAGAGGAATTTTCATTCATACGGAGGAGAAAAGAAAGATTGGGATACCGCTCTTGTAGCAGATCAGTTTGGACCATTCTTTTCATCCCTTTCTAAATGAAGTGTTCCATTTGAATCCCACTTTTTAATGTCATATCTAAGCGGTGAATGATAGTCCCTCTCTTCTTGGGGAGCCCCATCTTCATAAAAACGACGATGAAGACCAATCGGATCTCCTTTCTCATATTTTCCTTCGTCGAGAAGAACCCCCGTAGGGCTCCACATCCGATCAAATCCTTCCCGCAGCCCCGTTTGGAATGTGACCTCTCTTTTTTTTGCTCCACTAGGCCAATAAAGAGACACCCCCCCTTCAAGGATTCCATCTTTATAAGTCATCACCGACTTGATCGCCCCATTTTCGTAGTAATATTCTTGCTTTCCGTGATGAAACCCCTTCCGATATCTCTCGATACTAGAAAGTTTTCCAGAAAGAAATCGACGTGTTGCTTTCCCCTCTTTATTTCCAAGGTAAAACCAAACCTCTGAAAGACAAACTCCACTTTCGCTAAAAAACCGAGAAGGGCCATGGAGCTCTCCATTTAAATAGTAACACTCGGTTTCAACCATTCCATCGGGATAATAAAGGAGATACTGCCCCTCAAATTGTCCCTCAATTTCAAAGTAAGCACGAAGAACCATCCCCTTTTCATTTTTTTTTACCACCATTTCAGGTGTAAGAGAGAAATCATTCGGAATCAACCGAGGAGAAAATGAGGTATCGATATTGATCTCAAGTTCTGGATCTTGAATAATGAGGCGCCCCCCATTAAATTGATAACTTTCTTTCATGGCAAAATTTCTCGGTCAGTTCTTGATAAAAAAGGATTTGTTGCAATTTTTTTTCTAGTTCTGGGTTTTCCATCTCAGCAATGACTGTATCATTTTGCAGAAGATATTTCCACACCTCCCACGTTGGAAGAAGGTGCGATTGATAAAAGATCTCTTCATCAAGTTCGCATTCATGAAGGGTCGTGTTTTTTTTCTCGGAAAGTCCTTCTAAATACTCTTTAATAATCGCTGCCGTATTGATTAAACTCTGATCGAGCAATTGAAGGTTTTCCTTAATCAAGTCCATTTCAAGAGAGGGAGCTTGCAGAATGGCCTGATGAATTTTTGATGAAAGATCGGAAGGGTGTGGGAAGGACTTTAGGTCTCCATAGGGAATCCCTTTGAGTTCTAGTCCCTGAGCTGTCGCATTGATAAAGTCTGTTTCTAAGTGGTGCTCTGCAAATTCTTCGATCCATTTCTTTGCCATTAAGAAATCGGGACGTGTCGTCACTTCATTTCCAAATCGATCAGTGAGGTAAATAGGATTTTTCCTCTCATCAATCCCTTCTACACCAGGCGCATAAGATCCCTCTTTTGAAACCGAGAGATCCATTCCCACAAAATAGATCGGATTGCACCCAAGAAGGGTCGCGATATAGGTTGCAAATGTTGAGACATTCCATCCAGCATCTGATCTCAAAAGATGGAGATCCTCTGTGAGCCATTGTTCCAAAGGGAAGCTCCCACTTTCTCCCATACAAAGCTTGGGTCCTTGATGGGCATACAAAAGAGCCTTTGCCACTTGGTTTTGGTAGAAAAGTGGCGTTTCGAAATAAGTTTGCCTAAAAAACCGCTCTGCAGGAGGCTCGGGATCTATAGCAACAAGAAAGTGGATAGGGATAGAGGCCCGTGCAAGAGGACCTAAAGCAGATCCTCCTCCAAAAATAAGTGCACGATCACCAACTTCTTTTAATCCATTTAGACTCTTCTCAAGAGAGGGTCCAGCTCCACAAATGACAGCGGGGACTCCTTGAAATTTCCCCGCTAAAGCCTCTCCTTTCTGCGCCTCCTTCTCTTTTTGTAAGTTAGCAATAATATTAGAAAGCTGAGGAACTCCAAAATCTCGATAAAGGGAGACTGTTAACTCTACTCCTAAAATAGTATCCGCAAGCTTCTCTTCAATTTCAGGTCTTCCTCCCATAAGCTCCCACGGATCATAAAGGTGATCCCAAGCAAAAGAGGTCACATGACCCCCTATTTTCATTCGGGGATGGTCGAATAGTTCAGTTTTAAGGAAGCTCAAAAGAGCTGGGGTATCTGGGATAAGGTAAAGTTTCCTCCTCTGATCCTCCTCGAGCCACTTAAAGATCTTTTCTTGCCAGCTTTCCTTCCCAAGACCAACAACATAAAGAGCTATCGTCTCCGTTTTTGGAAGAGGAAAATCAGAAAGGTTCACCCCATCTTTCTCACATGTCAGTAGCTCAAAGGGAAGGAGTGAGTTTTTCTTTTCAAAGGTTTGTTTCATCGCGCAGCTTCTCGTAGCTCGGCAACCGATCAAGTGTGATTGCTTGTTTTGGATCTTCCCATCCTAATAAGAATTGCCCATCGTTGGCAAGACAAATGAGAGGAGCCCCAATAAAGGCATTGTATCCCATCACTTGAGAAAGCATCTTTTCTTGGAGGGGGACTCCTTTACATTCGATGAGCAGGAGGGGGCGTAGTGTTTCCGATTCATAGCAGAGGATATCGACCCGGCGAGAGGGGACCTCTATCTCCTTAAGATGAGGAAGCTCCGAGAGTTTTTTTTCAATAGCAATCGCGTGAGGAGGATAACCCAACTTATCGACTAAAAGTGAGAGGAGCTTTTGACGGACAAGCTCTTCAGGTGTTGCGCTCACCCACCTCTTTCGGATCGAATCATAAACCTCTCTACTCTGGGGAGATGACACCATAGCTGCCATCCCGCCGTCTATAGATCACTTTAAGAGATTGATCCTCTTCGCTGCGATAGATTTTAAAATTATCATCAGAAAGCTCCATCTTCATCACAGCCTCTTCCATCGTCAAAGTTTTAAGTGGTCGTTTTTTCTTTTTTATGACTTTAGGAAGTTCATACTCTTCCTGAATGCTTTGGTTATTAGCATCGATGATTTCTTGACTCATGTCTTCGATCTCATGCATTGCCCGTTCTAGGACACTGACCTCCATCTCCGTAACAGAAACCCCCTTGACGTGGTGGTCTTGAATACGACTTTTCCATTTCCGGAGTTTGGCATAAAGGCGCTCAAACGCTTTATCGATCGCAGAATACATATTTTCAGTAATGGCTCTTACATTGACTCGAAAATGAGAAAACTTCATTAAAATGTCGACGGTATGATTGAGCTTTTGCACATCAAGCCTTACCTTCACGTCAATAATATGTGTTGATAAAACTTCGATTTTTGCGATTTTTTCTTCGATGTAGTCTCGTATGGGTTTTGTGATTTCAATATTTTTTCCTACAATGCTAATCGTATATTCTTGCTCATCAAATTTCTTAGAGCTTCCTGTCATAATAACCCCTTTGTTGTGAGTTCATTCTATCGGAAGTGATAGTTTTTCTCCCAACACAAAAAATTAACGATATGGTAAATTAATTAAAATCTTTTCTTTTTCGGAAGAACTTTTGGTATCTTATCGTATGCTTGAAACTTTAGATCGTTTGCTCATCCGCAAACATCGAGGATGTTACCTCAAATATTTCTCTCTGATTCATGAAATCGAAGTCAAAACAATCGTCGAAGTCGGTGTCTTCCGTGGAAAAAATGCTGAAGTACTTCGGGAAGAATTTCCCGATGCCAACCTCTATCTCATCGATCCCTGGGCTCCAAGCTCTACCTACCTAGAGTCGGGAAGTGCTGTTTCTGAAAAACGTGTGGTCTATGAAAAAGCTCTTGAGCGCGTAGAAAAACTCTTCAAAAATGACCCAAATGTCACCCTTATTAAGAAAACTGGCGCCGAAGCTGCTGTAGAAATCCCCAATAATCTAGACCTTGTTTTCATCGATGCCAATCATGCCTATAGCAAAGTCAAACAAGAGATCCTCACATGGAGTGAAAAAGTGCGCCCCGGAGGGATCCTTTCAGGACACAATTATGGCCGCATCCGCTTGGCTGGAGTTAAAAAAGCCGTTGATGAACTTTTTGAAGAAAATTTTTACCTTGGGCAAGATGAGGTATGGCTACATATAAAAGAATAAAATGCGCACCGAAGAGGACTCGAACCTCTAACCACCTGATCCGAAGTCAGGTACTCTATCCAATTGAGCTATCGGTGCAGTGCATGGAAAAGCATAACAAAGAGAGACAATTCTTTCCAGAGGTAAAATGTGAACCTATCGGTAAATTCTATTACTTTTCCTTTCCATTTTTTCTCGGAGATTTTTGGAGCTCTATTTGGACAGCAACCGACAGGAATTTTGCAATTGGCTCTTTAATTTACGGATAAGTTCATGGATGAAAAACGTGTTGAGGGAGTGGTTCTAAAAGCTATCCCTTTTAAAGAAAATGATCGTATCCTCTCAATATTCACCCCTGATCGAGGAGTGATGAGCCTCTATGTCCGGGGCCTTTCGAAAAAAAAACCTACCCTTGTTAACCTGACAACGCCTCTTTGCAGAGGAGAGTTTGTCTTCCGCAAAGGGCGAACTGATTTGCACCGCTTCATCGATGGAACCATCCTTGATCTTCACCTGCCGCTACGGCGCTCCTATAAACATTTAGAATATGCTGGAAAGATGTTACAAGCGATTTTGCAGTCACAAATGCCAGGAAAAAGTGCCAATCGTCTCTACGCCCTTCTCACCTCTTACTTAAAAAAGCTTCCTGACTCCTCTTTTCCAGAAACAATGTGGGCAAGCTTTCAGCTTAAACTTCTCAAATATGAAGGACTCTTGGCTATTAGCGAAACATGTTTGAGCTGCGGAAAGGAAAAAGCCACTCGGATCATGGATGGAGAGAGTCGCTGCAAAAATTGTAGCGACCCCCTAAGCTTCCCTTTTTCAGATCTCGACTGGAAAACCTTACAAGTTCTTGTAGGAGCTCGCCAGTTTGATCCCTTCATCAACCTCGAGCTCTCTTCTCCTCTTATCCAAGCAATTAATACATTTTTTACTACACAATATAAATAGTCTTATGATACGGGATTAAGAATATGTTGAAAGATAAGAATCTCCTTCGTACCGATAGCTATATCCATGGAAAATGGGTCAAAGGGAAAAAGACTTTTCCTGTGAAGAACCCCTTTGACGGAAAAAAAATTGCCGATGTTTCCGAAATAGGGAGCAAAGAAACAATAAAAGCAATTGAAGGGGCCCATAAAGCCTTTGAAGTGTGGAAAAATGTCAGTGCCAAAGAGCGGGCTGAACATTTAAGGAAGTGGGATGCACAATTAAAGGAAAATTGGGATGATCTCGCTACCATTCTTACTTTAGAGCAAGGAAAACCCTTGGAGCAATCAACCCATGAGGTAATGGGTAATACCGGTTTTTTCAACTGGCATGCGGAAGAGGGGCGTCGGATAACGGGACTCACGGTGACCTCCCCCGATCCAAACCGCCGTTTTATGATCTGGAAACAGCCTGTCGGAGTTGTTGCCGTTGTCACCCCTTGGAATTTCCCTTCCGTTCTCCCCATTCAAAAATGCGCTCCAGCACTCGCTGCCGGTTGCACCGTTGTGATGAAACCCGCAGAAGATACTCCCCTATCAGCTCTAGCCCTCGCAGAACTTGCCGATCGAGCAGGAATTCCTCCTGGAGTCTTTAATGTTCTCACTTGCAATGATCCCACCGAAGTCGGGTATGAGCTTTCTCATCACCCCTTAGTCCGTAAATTCACTTTCACCGGTTCGACTGCCGTTGGAAAAAGTCTCTTCAGCAGCTGTGGCAATACGGTCAAAAATATCACGATGGAGCTCGGAGGAAACTGCCCCGTCATTATTTTTGATGATGCGGATATCGATAAAGCGGTCCAAACAACCTTTAGGTTTAAGTTTTATAACGCCGGGCAGTGTTGCAACAATATCAACCGGTTCCTTGTTCACAAATCAGTCCATGATAAATTTGTTGATAAGTTCAAGAAGATGATCGAGAAAAATCTCACTTTAGGAAATGGTCTCGATAAAAAGACAACACTCGGTCCCCTTATTAACGAAGCGGGGATTGCAAAATGCGAAGAGCTCGTTGATGATGCCCTTGCAAAAGGGGCCACAGCCCTGATAGGCGGTGCCCGTTCCACCATTGGAAATCTCTTTTTTGAGCCAACACTTCTCGTTGATATGGATCCACAAATGCGGATGTATCGCGAAGAAATCTTTGGTCCTGTCGCACCCATCTACACTTTTTCAACAGAAGAAGAAGCGATCAAGATGGCCAATGATACCAACTACGGTCTTGCTGCCTACCTTTTTAGTGAAAACATTGGTCGCACCTGGCGGGTCGGTGAAGCTTTTGAAGCAGGCTCTGTTGGAATCAATACCACCGATGTTGTCTCTGAACTTCTCCCCTTCGGCGGGTGGAAAGAATCAGGAATTGGCCGCGAAAATAGTGTTGTTGGCAGTCTCGATGCCTACCTCGAAAAAAAATCTCTGGTAATCTCTGGCATTCAAGAATAAATTAACATGCTAGGCTCATTTCCATTATGAGTTGGTTACCAAGAGCCTTTTCAGATTATCCGGGCCCGGGCCAAGCAAATCCTTCAACGATCAATATCGATAATATACTGAAAAAGTCGACCTTTACTCGATCTATAGCATGATCGTCGAAATAGCGATTGGACAAGTCGCCACCCCATCCCAGACCTCCCATAATTTAAACAAGGTCAGTTACCTCTAATTTTATCCCAGAGATCAAGGCTTCGAGTCGACGCCACCTTCGTCCTCTACCATACTAGCCAAACATACCTCTTCTTTATCCTCATGGATTAAGTCCCACTTCCCCAGAGCTCGTCAATGAGATTCCTCACCATCTCGATGGAGCCCCAAGGACGAAAAACCTGCTGAGAATTAATTTCTATAATGTTCATTCAACCCAAAAGTTCAGAAAATCGGAAAAAAGGTTGCCGAGTTGGCAACCTTTAAAATGCGAAAGGGGGGACTTGAACCCCCAAGGGATATTACTCCCACTACCACCTCAAGGTAGCGTGTCTGCCAGTTCCACCACTTCCGCAAAAGTTGGCAAACAGGCATAATAACCATAAATTGCAATCCAATCAAGGATTTTACAGTGAAATATTTGTTTATGGGTCTGATTAAACTTTACCAATGGACTCTTGGACCATTCACGCAAGGACAATGTCGCTTCTACCCTTCCTGCTCCGAATATGGCCTTGCTGCCTTTAAGAAGCATGGAGTCTTTAAGGGGAGCTACTTGACGGTGCGGCGGATTTTGAGGTGCAACCCATGGCATTCAGGCGGCCCTGATCCCCTCCCTTAGGCGGAAGCAAAAGTTCTTTTCCTACTGAAAGAGCCTCTGTTGTTAGAACATTCATTTCCTGAATGATTTCCACTTTCACCCCATAGTCGCGCGCGATTTTCCATAGGCTATCTCCCGGCTGGACAATGTGACGGCGAGGTGGATTTTCAAGAGGTTTTCCCGCAAGCTCTTGGATGTGATCGGAGCGGAGACCATTTTTGACTTCCGTTAAAAAGGCTTCGACCTCTGGCGTTTTCTCTGTAAGTAGCGAGAGGAGTTTTTCCATCTGGGAATCATCGAGTTTCTTTAGAGCAAATTCTTTTTCAAGAAGGACGAGAAGATAAGCTGCAAGTTTTGATTCCTGCTCAACACAGGGAAGTAAAAAGGTGGTGAAATCAGAAATTTTTCCATCGGGACTTGCTTGAATTTGGTTGGCAAGTTTTTGGATTTGATCCCAACTTCCACTTGTGATCAACGAAAAAAGCATCTCATCTGAGACCGAGTAAGGAAGACGATGGAAAGCTCTTTTAATAACAAAATAGTCTGTTGTAAGGGTAAAAGCCTCTTTCAGGCTCTCTGAAACACTTTCACGGATTTGAATTTCCCTAAAAAGTCCCTCAGGAGTCAGTGGCCACACTTCAGTGCGAGCAAAGGTGCGCACTCCTTCAAGCTTCCCTTCATTTAGTCCAGGATAGAGGATCACCTCTTTCCCATCTTCTAAAACAAGTTTCCGTTTTTCAACGGGATAGCCAGAAAAAGCTCTTTCCACATCAAAGTGGTGAAAAGCGCCCAAAAAGGCAAGAGCTAAATCGCAGCGGCGCTGCCCTTCCTCGACATGGGTTTCATCATAAAGTTCTCGCACCAGTTGCTCATAGGACATCCCAAAAAACCCTTGAAGAACCTCTTGATTGGTAAAAGTTGTTTGCTTGATCACTTCGTGAGTTGCCATAGGCAAAACTACCCCCTTACGCTCTTTCAAAACAAAAGTAACAAAGGTAGCAATCAGGGCAATATTTAGGGTTCCACTAATGATAAGTGAATGGATCAAAATCCGCGAGCGGCGCTGAAGAGCCTTTTCAAATGTTTCCATAAAAATAAAATAGCAAATCTGATATCTCCCGCAAACAAAAAAAATTTCTTCGTGATCCAATCGATAAAATGTGATATTTTATCGGGTTGATACCATTTATTAAAAACAAAATGTAGAATTAGCAATGGTATAACAAAGGATTTATCATGCGCGTTCCTCTCTCTTGGTTAAAAGACTATATAAAACTTGAACTTTCAAACGATGAGCTCTCCAATGTATTGACGCTGGCAGGGCTTGAAGTGGACAAGATTGAGCCAACCCCTTTTTCCTTTAAAGGAGTGGTTGTCGGAGAGGTAAAAGAAACGAGTCCCCACCCTAATGCTGACAAGCTGAAAGTCGCACAGGTTTTTGATGGGAGTGAAACCCTTCAGGTTGTCTGCGGCGATCCAAAATGCACTGCAGGGATGAAGGTAGCTCTGGCAACGATTGGAGGGGTCCTTACAGACAAAGAGAGAAAAACATTTAAGATTAAGAAATCTAAATTGCGCGGCGTCGATTCGTTTGGGATGCTTTGCGCGGAAGATGAATTGGGCCTTGCTGAAAGCTCTGATGGAATTATGGTTCTCGAAGAAGATGCTATCTTAGGTGCTGATTTAACAGAGCTCTTTGGCGATGTTATCTTTGAAATTTCTCTCACACCAAATTTAGGTCACTGCATGAGTATGGTCGGGATAGCGCGCGATCTGGCTGCCCTTTTAGATCAAAAGAGAAAAGGGCCAGTGGCTTACATTGAATCGGGAAAAGAGCGATGCGATGTTTCTGTCGATGTGAAGGACAAGGAAAATTGCTACCGCTATAGCTGCCGGAAGATTCGGGGCGTTAAGGTGGGACCCTCTCCCGATTGGATGAAGACGCGCCTGGAAAATGCTGGCGTAAGAAGTATTAACAATAGCGTTGATGTCACCAACTATGTGATGCTCGAATTGGGACAACCCCTTCATGCTTTCGACGCAAAGAAAGTTCAGGGACAAAAGATCCGTGTTCAATCAACAGAAAAAGAGATCCTATTTAAAACCCTCGATGGAGAAAAACGGAAGGTCCCAGCAGGTATCTTAATGATTCACGATGAGAAGGGGCCGATTGCTGTTGCGGGTGTAATGGGAGGTGCAGACTCTGAGATCGACGAAAATACAACGGATATTATTTTAGAGGCTGCCCACTTTAACCCTTCAGCTGTAAGGCGAGGAAGCAAAGCATTGGGTCTTCGCAGCGAATCTTCTGCCCGTTTTGAGCGAGGTGTTGACTTTGAGATGGTCACGACCGCTCTTGATCGAGCGGCAAGTTTGATTGCCGAGCTTGGAAAGGGAGAGGTCGACGAAGGAAGAGTGGATGTTATTGCTAAGGAACAAAAAGCTCGGACGATTAAGATCCGCCTTGCAAAAACCAATCAGATCCTCGGAACAAAGCTCAGTTTAAATGAAGTCGAATCCTTTTTAAAGCGACTGGAGATGAAGGTAACGGGTGAGGGAGAAACCTTAACCGTTACAGTCCCTACTTACCGCAATGACATCCTCACTGAAATCGATTTGATTGAAGAAGTCGCCCGTATCTATGGTTACAATAATATTAAGAAAAGAGAAAACCGTGCTGTTAACTCCTCTCTTCCCCATGCCCCCATTTACCTCATGGAAAAAAGAGCACGAGAGCAACTTATTGGAAGTGGCCTTCAAGAGTTTTTAACCTGTGATTTAATTAGTCCTGAGCTTTCCGAGCTCTCCATTGAAAAAAACTTGGGAGAAAAGGAGGAGATCCATGTTCTCCGTCCCAGTTCCGTTGATCAATCAATTTTGCGAACCTCTTTACTTCCTGGAATGCTCCAAGCAGTTAAACACAATTTTGATCGGCAAAATGAAAATATCTCTGCTTTTGAAATAGGGAAAATCCACTTTAAAGATGGCGATCAATTTAGAGAACGGCTCACTGCTGCTATTTTGCTCACAGGAAAAAGGGGACCTCACCACTTTGAAACAAAAGTAAAAGAGGTCGATTTCTTTGACCTCAAAGGGATCATTGAAAATCTTTTAGAAAAGTTTCAGATTAGCGGAGAAAGTTTTGAGCCCACCCGATTAAAAAGTTTTCACCCTGGAATCCAGGGCGCGGTCTTGGCAAAGGAAATACGTCTTGGCGTTTTAGGAGAGATTCATCCTGACCGTTTGAAACGGCTGGGAATTGAAAAGCGGGTCTTTTACGGACAGATCGACTTGCATGACCTAATGAATGCTTCTGGAAAAGAAAAAAAGATGACCGCTCTCCCGCTGTTTCCAGGTTCTGATCGAGACTGGACAGTGACGTTTCATCAAGATGTTCCCCTTGGAAAAGTTTTTGATGTGATCGCAGCTTTCCCTTCAAAACTCTTAAAAGAGTATTACCTCCTCGATCTATATGAAAGTGAAAAACTTGGAAAAGATAAGAAAAATGTCACCTTCCGCTTCACCTATAGAAGCGAAAAGCAAACGGTTGAACAACCTCAAGTTGAGAAGGAACATGAACGGCTGATTGTGGAAGTCACAAAAAAGTTCCGTGATTTTATTTCGTAAACTCCAATGTATCACCTATTCGCTCCATCGGCTTTTTAAAAGGATGGGTTTAGTGCTACCTATTTTCTTCCCCAATAAAACAAGTGAAAATATTCAAGACGATTACCATTTTTATCAAGATAAAGAAAACCTGGCCCTTTAGGGCCGGGTAGTTTAACGCCATTTTGGGAGGGGTACGAAGCCCCTCCCCAAAACGATTCCCCGTCC
>JANQJL010000107.1 GCA_028281675.1 Simkaniaceae bacterium | reverse complement strand
CACCGACAATTTTGCGCTCGATCTCCCTGGCTTGCACGAAGCCAGCTTCGTTCTCCGCGCTTCATTTTCAATGAAAATCTTCTGTCCAATTATCACTATTTTAAATTACTTCAGCTATAGATTAAAAAAACGCTGTGCATTTTTTGAAGTGATTTCAGCCACTTCATCCAAGGGAATCCCTTTAACATTTGCAATTGTTTGTGCTGTTTCGTCGATAAAGCTCGGTTCATTCGTTTTTCCCCGCATCGATTGTGGTGCGAGGTAGGGGGTATCGGTTTCAATCAAAATGTGATTAAGAGGGGTCTCTTTAACCACTTCTCGAAGAATCTCAGACCGCTTGAAAGTGATAATCCCACTAAAAGAGATCATCCAATCTCGCTCAAGTGCCACTTCGGCCTCTTTCATTGTTCCGGTAAAACAATGTAGCACTGCTTGACCTTTTGGAAAGCTCTCCTCTGCAATCATATAGAGATCATCAAAGGCATCGCGGCAATGGATCACTACGGGGAGAAGACATTCTTCAGCTAAAGAAAAATAACGGGAAAGAAAGGTTTTTTGGAGCTCTTTAGGAGAGTGCTCGTAATGATAATCAAGCCCCGTTTCCCCGATTGCCACAAGTTGCCCTTGCTTGGCTGCCATTTCAAAAAGAGGAAAATAAAGCCCTCCCTCTTTCTCAACATCATGAGGGGTGGTTGCCCCAATGTTGTGAATCCACTTTTCTTTTTTTGTAAGTTCAAGTCCCCGCTCTAAAGAAATTTTATCGGTACAGATATTAAAGATCCGATCGACCTTTTTTTCTTTAGCCCGCTTTAAAATTCCTTCAAGTTCATCAAAAACAGGATCACAAGTTAAATGCGCATGTGAATCGGTAAACATAATTTCTAGTTTACCGATTATCCGATTCCTTGACAAATAGCTTTTTCTCACGTATCACTTTCATAGATACAATAAGGGATTTCAATGGGAACATTTTTTCAAGCATATATACAGGCCGACTTCTTCGGAAAACTCATCTTTTTTGCCCTTTTTCTACTATCTTGTGGATCATGGGTGTTTCTCATTCAAAAATTTTTAATGTTAAAACAAGTACGCACTTCTGCAAAACGGTTCCAGAAGCTGGCGCTACTACATAAAGAGGAAATCTTAAAGCTCACCTCAAAATCTCGGAATCCCTTTAGCATCCTTTATAATGCTCTAAAAGAAAAAACCCTCGTTATTCTCGATAAAAATCACTTTTTTGCTCAGCAAAACCAAAACTACTTATCGAAAGCAGACATTGAGTTTCTCGATACACATCTTCATACAACAATTGCAAAGCTTAAAGGAAAAATCGAAAAAAACCTCTTTATCCTTTCCACAACTGTCGCCCTTGCCCCTTTCCTCGGTCTATTAGGAACTGTTTGGGGGATATTGATTGCATTTGGAGAACTTCAAGCAGCCCACTCTGTTACCTCCAATACTGTCATTTTAGGAGGATTATCAACAGCGCTTACGACCACTGTGTTCGGTCTTCTTATTGCTATTCCTGCTCTCATTGCAAATAACTATTTAAAAAGTGCAAGCAAAAACTTCACTATAGAAATGATTGATTTTAGTCATTTCCTCCTATCGACAATTGAACTTCAATATCGAAAGGTTGATATCGTTTCATGAAAAGATCTCTTTCCCTTCTTAAATCTGAACTTGATGAAGATCCAAATGTCAATCTAACACCTCTTATTGATGTTGTCTTCGTTGTTCTCATCATGTTTATCTTAGTCGCTCCACTCGTTGAGATTGATCGGATTCAATTGGCAACTTCAGGCGAAGAAAAAAAAGCCGATATGATCTCATTTCAAGAAAACGGAGAAATTAAAATTCATGTTTATAAAGACAATACGATTTGGTTAAATGGAGTTCCTTTGACTGCTGATGAACTGAAGCTTCATTTAATTAATGCACATCAATTAAGCCCCCATGCTTCACCACAAATTTTTCATGATCAAGAAGCCCACTTCGGGACCTACCAATCGGTAAAAAATGCTGCAGAAGCTGCTGGCTTTGAGTCGCTTGACCTCATACTCAAGCCGAGGTAGTCGATGAATCGAAAACTCCTAATTTTGACTGCTTCAGTCGTTTCTGTTCATCTTTTTATTTTCTTTTTCAATTTTAAAAAGGAACAAAAGTCCCCTTCTCCAAAAAAATCAATTGTTGTTCATACTTTTGTTCCACCTCCTGAGCCAAAACCGAGAGGAACGATTAAACCTACAGCAAAAATTGAAAAGCCAAAAATAGTCTCGAAAAAAAAGGAAATTCTTAACGAGCTAAAAGAATCCCTAACAAAAATTGAAAAAGTAGTACCTATTGAAAAAAAGAGCGTGTTAACCCTTCCTAAAAACATTCAACCCCTTCAAATTGATCAAACGGAACAAACAGAAAAGACCCATTATTTTGTCCTTCTAGCACACGCCATGAAAGAAGGGCTTGAACTTCCAGAGCAAGGCGTTGTAAAATTGGAATTAACCATCCTTCATACTGGGAAAGTCCTAAAGCTCAAGGTCCTTGCCGCTGCCTCTGAAATAAACCGCAGATACTTGGAACTAAATATCCCGAAGCTTTCCCTCCCTCAGTTTAACGAGGATTTAAAAAATGAAAGAGAACACACTTTTACCCTGGCGTTCTGCAATGAAAGCTAAACTTTTGGAGTCAATTGCAATATTCCCAGTTAGTCGACTCTCTAGGAGTTTTGGCCGAGCTGTTCCTAAAATACAAACTCATATGCCCTTTAGGGTAGGGTGCTTGTGTTTTATGGCCAAACCGGTTAAAAGAACCAAAAAGGGACCACCGGGAGTTTTGCAATTGACTCTTCTGGTCCTTTTTTTCTTTATTTTTTCTCTTCAGAGCGAAGAAAAAGAGATTATTATTCCCCTTTCAACACGAAGCTTTTTATCATCTGTTTATCTCTCACCTTTTACAGCGCCAAATTTTTCAGAAGAATATTTAGAAGCCCTTAGGACTATTTTAGTTTTTGATCTGAATCATAATGGAAGCTCTTATATCGAAAAAAAGGGAAGCCACGATTTTAAAATAGAGGTCGATATCAAAGAAAAAGAGTTATCGGCTCTTATTACCCTTGTCCGAGGAAGAACCACAAAGACACTTGGCCCCTATCCCCTTTCTGGAAACCTTTCCTCAGACCGGTGTTTAATCCATCGATTTGCTGATGATTTAACGTTAATCATGACAGGAACAAAAGGAATTACCAGCTCAAAAATCCTCTATTCGATTCAATTTCCAGAGAAAACCCAATCTGGCTATGAATATAAATCTGAAATTTGGGAAACCGATTATGATGGAGAAAACAAAAAGCAAATCACCAAGGAAAATAGTTATTGCATTAATCCCGTTTTCTTTCCAACAACAGGTCCATTTACTGAAAATAAATTTCTCTATGTTAATTATAAAAACGGGCAACCCAAAATTTATCTCGGTTCCTTTAAAGATCAGAGAGGGATTCCTCTCATTTCCCTAAGAGGAAATCAACTCCTTCCAGCGATTTCAAAACGGGGAGATATGATCGCTTTTATCTCCGATGCCAGTGGTCGGGCAGACCTTTTTGTTCAACTTTTTAGTAAGGCACATGGGCCTATGGGAAAACCGATTCAAGCCTATTCCTATCCAAAATCAGTCCAAGCCTCGCCCACATTTCGCCCTGATGGAAAAAAAATTGCTTTTGTTTCCGATAAGGGTGGAACGCCTCGGATCTTTTTGATCGATACCCCATATCCTGGAAAAGAAAACGTGCCCCGCCCGCTATGCCTTACAAAAAAATACCGTCATAATACCTGCCCAAGTTGGTCTCCTGATGGAACAAAATTAGCCTATAGTGCTATGATTGACGGGACCAGGCAGATCATGGTATATGACTTTCTAACGAAAGGAGAGAGCCAGTTGACCACCGGGAGCAGTCACAAAGAAAACCCGACGTGGGCACCGAATAGTCTTCACCTTGTTTACAATACTGTAGATCCCACTTCTTCAGAATTGTTTATTGTGAATTTGAAACAAAAAGAGGTGATGCAAATTACAACTGGACCTGGAAAAAAACATTATCCCGCATGGGAGCCAACAAGAGGGCCTTTATGAAAAAATTATCTTGGACATTTGTGCTATCATCAGCCATTTTATTTACCGGATGTCAAAGTAATACCAATACTGTCTGGGAAGATACCAAAACTATAGGACGGTATCTCCATCGAAAAGGACAACTCCTTTGGAAGCAAGATGCTGATTCTCGAATGCTTGAATCTGAAGATGAATTCATTGGTCCACAAGATGAAGAGTATGTCCCTTTAAAGGATGAAGATTTAAAAACGCAGTTTGCAGACCATAGCATTCCTCAACCTAAAGAAGTTCCGGGAGCCATTGGAAGTAGCATCCCAAGTATCGAACAATTTGTAAAGCCAACATCTCATTTAGCTAGCCTTTTTCAGAACCTTTACTTCAATACTGATGAGCACACTCTTCGCTCAAGAGAATACTACAAAAATGTTGCGAATATTGCTGAACATATGAAAAAAAATCCTAACCTCTATATTTTTATTTCTGGACATTGTGATGAAAGGGCTTCTGAGGCTTACAACTTAGCGCTGGGGACGCGGCGGGCAAATACCATCCGCAATCTTTTAGTAAAGCGTGGAGTCAATCCCAATCACATTTATACCATTTCATTTGGTAAGGAAATGCCAGCAGAACTTGGACATACACCAGAAATATGGTCTAAAAACCGTCGCGTTGAATTTAAAATCTTTGAAAAGAAGGGCTCCTAAATGAAAAAATATTGTCTCCTCCTCTCTCTAATTTTCCTGACCGGCTGCGGCTTCACGAGTTCTTCGAAAGGGGACAAACATCAAATGGAGCTCAGTCTCCATAAAGTACGAACCGAAGTGGAAGATATTAAGCACGAACTCAATACCTATGAAATAGAGCACCACGTCATAGAGGGAAAATTAATCGATCAAGAGCAGACAATTGCATCGCTTAAGACTCAGGTTGCAGAGCTCAAGTCAGGAAAACTCGACTCCTTTGTCCAAGAACTTCAAAATTTAGAGAAGAAACTCCAACAAGTTTCAAAGAAGCAAGATAAAATTGTCACCGATATCCGTCAACTCAGCTCCCATGCCAACGACACAACAACAGCTCTTTCACAATACAAAGATAAGATCGCCCAATTTGAAAAAGCAATCCAGGCGCAAAATCTCCAGCTTCAGGAAATTTCCAAGATTAGAGAAGGGATCAACAAACTTGCTCAAGCAGAAACGGAGAAAACATATATAGTCAAAGGGGGCGACTCTTTAGAAAAAATCGCCCGTGACAACCATACAACGGTCGATGAGCTCAAACGGATCAATAAAATGACTACAGACCTCATCGTCATTGACCAATTGATCAACCTCCCCTAGAGGCTAGAGACAATAAAATTATCGGTCCCAGATAGCAATAAAATCTTCAATTTTGTATCATCCACAAGGAACTAATACCGAGTGGGTGCATACATGGTCCAAAAGAAAAGAATCTTGCTCATTGAAGATGAAGAAGATATAGCAGCGTTGATTAAGCTGCAAGGGGAGCTTTCAGGCTACAAACTTCATGTTGAAGTGGATGGTGTCAATGGATACCGTGCGATTGAGCGGGAAAAACCTGACCTTGTCATCCTTGATGTGATGCTTCCAGGTCAAAACGGGTTTGACATTTGTCGCAAAATCAAAAGTAATCCCGAGCTAAAAAATATTCCGGTCATTATTTTAAGCGCTAAAAGAGAAGAGATCGATATCGTGCTAGGGCTTGAGCTGGGCGCTGATGATTATGTCTCAAAACCCTTTTCCCCAAAGGTTCTTTTTTCACGAATCAAAGCAATCCTTCGAAGAGGAAAAGAGACTGAGAAAGCAATAAAACTCCTCTCTTTTGGAGACTTCACCCTTGATATTAGTCGTTATCTACTGAAAAAGAATGGAAATCCCGTCACGATTACCCTTTCAGAATTTGGAATTTTGAAACGACTTCTTTCAAATAAAGGAAAAGTCCTAACAAGAAACCAGCTCCTGGATGATATTCATAATGACGATGCATTCATCGTGGATCGAAATATCGATGTCCATATTGCAGCGCTTAGAAAAAAGTTGGGGCCAAACTTTAATTGGATCGAAACAGTTCGAGGCGTAGGATACCGCTTGCGCGAAGAACCCATTAAAAAATGAATATCGCAGGGCGCCGATCATTTCGAGCGATTTTATCTGTCATATTTTTAGATAATTTGGGATTGACAATTGTTTATCCCATTTTTACTCCTCTAGTGCTCAAACCGATTTACTCCCTCCTTCCACATCAATACCCCCTTTCTATAAGACTGATTCTCCTCGGCACTCTAATCGCCGCTTTCCCCTTTGCCCAATTTATTGCTGGTCCTATTATCGGCCACCTATCTGATGCCAAAGGGAGGAAATATGCTTTTACTTTGACGCTCATTGGAGAGGGAATTGGATTTTTTCTAACAGGACTCTCGATCCAAATGATGAACTTTTCCTTCCTTATTTTTAGTCGCCTTTTTACTGGTTTTTTCGCAGGAAATATGACGATCTGTCTCGCAGCCATTTCTGATATGACACCAGATGAAAAGAGGCGCTCTCGAAACTTTGGAATCGTTTCGAGTGTAGTTGGGATTAGCTTTGTTGTAGCTATAGTCATTGGGGGAACCCTTTCGAATGAAACTCTCGATATCTTTTTTAATTCCTCCCTTCCCTTCTGGGCAATGACCCTCTTCTCGATCATTAATATCGGAATTATCCGTATGAAGTTCCAAGAAACCCACAGCAAAATCGCCCCTAAAAAATATTCTTTTAAGGAAGAGTGCCAAAAACTTTATAGCACCTGCAGAGAAAAAAATGTCAAATACCTCTATGGAACATTCTTTTTTTTCATGTTAGGGTGGATCGTTACCCTTCAGTTCCTTTCTACCTTCCTTATCGAACACTTCTCAGGAACAAGGCTGACAATTACCCTCACATTTATTGGTGTTGGTCTCGGCTGGTGCATTGGAAATATTGGGTTCAACCGTCTCCTCATCCGTTTTCTTAAGCCAGCAAAAATCCTCTTTTATACCCTCCTTCTTTCCACACTTTGTCTTTTTGTTGCATCTGAAGTCAGACATTTCCTCCTCTTTGTTTATTTAATCGTTATTGGGGGGCTTTCAGCTTCTATTGCTTGGACAAACTGTCTAACCCTCATTTCCATCAAAGCTCCTAACGATCTTCAAGGTAAACTCCTAGGAATCAACCAATCAGTTGCCACCATATCAATGGCGTTTGCTCCACTTTTTGGGGGAATGGTAGGAGAGTTCGATATTAGAACAATTTATCTTTTTGCAAGTAGCTCTCTATTAATATCCATTTTAATATTAATTATACATAAAATAAAAAACCGTTTCTAATTCATTATTAAATGTGATAATTATTAGATTAGAAGCAAATAAGCTGTTCTATCGATTTATTAGATCGGCTTGAAATTATATAACTATCTTAAAAAGAGGTCATTATGTTTAAGAAATCCTCGATTATGGTTTTGGCTCTTGGAGCGACATTCATTGCAGGGTGTGAATCAAATACAGGAACTGGTGTTCTCGTTGGTGGAGCCAGTGGTGCTGCTATCGGTGGAATTGTAGGTGGAGGAAGTGGAGCTCTGGTTGGAGCTGCTGCGGGTGTGATTGCTGGAGGACTCATTGGAGCTTATCTTGACAATCAAGAAGCTAAAAATCTTAAAGAAGAAAGTCCACAAACTTACAGACGGGTGGACAATGGCGAAAAGCTTAGTGTCAATGACATTATCAACCTCTCAAAAGCAGATGTTGCTGATGATAAGATCATTGGGCTTATTCAGAAAACAAACAGCCACTACACATTGAATAGCTATCAAATCGATAAGCTTCGTAATGCTGGTGTATCTGAGCGCGTCATTAACTATATGATGTACAACACTTAAGAAATCTTTCCCCGAAGGGTACACTATTAGTGCCTTTCGGTGAAAAAAAAATTTCTAAAGTGATTGAATATTACTTGAATAAAATGCAGAATGTTGGGATAAGCCCAATAAGAGACTTTCTCTAAAGTAAATGCATTTAGGTTTTTTTGCAATTTTTAGAGAATTTTTTTGCGAAGAATGTAAGCAACTTAGAATAAGTTGTCAAATTTGAGCAAAATAATTAGTCAGAAAAGGCTAAAAAAGATGAATGTAGTTCATTCAGAGATGGTTTCTAAAACCCCTGTATTTTTTAGGTATGCACATAAATGAGCGTAAATGAGATAAAAAGCGAAACCTTCTGGCGATTCAATCGCGAAGGGTTCCATAAAAATGTGGAGTCTCATTGCTCAGCTGGTCTAAAACAATTCAAGAAAATCATCCGTTCCTATGTTTTTTTCCACCTCTTTTTCCTTGGGCTCCTTACTGGAGAAGTCACCACTTTCTTTTTATCACTGACTCTCCTCTTTCAGACCTCTCTTATCGCCCTTTCCCTTGCAGCAATTCTTTTAACAGGATTTGTTTATTTGATCCTCCTCTTCTATTTCCAAACTAAAAAGCCTGAGCAATTTCTAGAGCTGCGAAATTTTTTCATGCTCCTTTGCAAAAAAGGGCTCCCCAAAAACCTCATCACCTCCGAATACCATCTTTCTCTTGCCAATGCTGCCTACCGTTTTGCCGCCCACCTCTCTAGAGAAGAAGGTCAACTCTATACCCTCCCACAAAAAATTGGCTCCTTGAATCAAGTGATGCGAAAAGTAACAGACCTCTGTCATCGAAAAGATATCCAGCGGATGAAAGAAGTTCTCTTCCTCGTCTCGATCAGTGAACATATCCAGCTGATTAAAAATGCCCCGACAAATTTAGAAGCTCACGCTTCTCTAGCCAATGCCTATGTTGCCCTTTCCCGCCTCTATCAAAAGCGGGAATCAGAACGTGAGAAATTTCAAACTGCAGCAAAAAAGGCGATTCAAGAATATAAAATTATCGATCATCTCTCCCCTAATGATCCTTGGGTATACGCGCAACTCGCATCGTGCTATCATGATTTAAAAATGCATGATGAAGAGATTGCCCATTATGAAAAAGTTTTGGAGCTTTGTCCCGAAGATAAGCAAATCCTCTTCCGTCTTGGGATCCTCTGCTTTCAACAGGGAGAAAATGCCCGTGGCCTCCAGATCTATGAGAAGCTAAAAGAGATGTTGTTTTCCCGCGCGGATGAGCTCATCGATTTCTACGACGCCAATCTCAAGCAAGAGTACTTCATCTCTTCTCTATAAAACCCCATTCCTAAGCTGATGAAGGATCTTTTTCCCTAATAAGGTCAGTTTTCGACCTTCACAAACTTTACAAGTTTGCTTCGGTCTCCAAACACGCCTTCTAGGAAAAAATCTCTCTTTTCAGTTTCGAAAGCAATTTCCAAACACTGCCTAGTGTTTATATTTGATAAATATCTGATGGCGAGTATAATCAAAAAATAGTTCGCATGGTAGAGATCTATTCCTCTTTTCCTGCGTGATCAAATCTAACATAACTGATAGGGACAAACGGATATGTTCAATTCAACTTTTCGCATTTGCTTAATACTTAGCGGATCATTATTAACTTTTGGATTCTCCGAAGGAGAGGGAAAAGAGACGGTAAAAACAACACAAGCGGAGTCAGATCAAGAAGCTTTTCTCGTCCGGCGTATTGCAGAATTCTGGAAAGATGGCGATTTTGCAATCGTTAAAACACAAATCGTTGACTTTTTAGATAAATATCCTGAAAGCACCCTAAAAGATTATCTTCTGGGAATTTTAGGAGACATTTATCTTCAAGAAGAGAATTATCAAAATGCTCTATCAACCTATCAAACGATCAATGATCCCACAGTAATGGAGAAAACACTCCTTAATAAACTGCAGTGTTACTATGAACTCGATATGTATAGTGAACTTGCGAAAGATGGACGTCCCTATCTATCTAGTAAGTCGGCTGACATTCAAGATCGAAAAGAAGAACTTTACTTTCTCATGGGAGAAGCAATGTTTAGGCAAGCTCTTCAAACTGAGAATGTTCAAAGTAAAAGAGAATACGCACAAGAAGCTCACGGCTACTATGAAATTCTTCCACAAGGACAATATAGTGAGATTGCAGAGTTTGCCTTAGCAGAAATCTATGCAATACTTGGAGACTATGAAAAAGGGGCAGCGGCATACCTAGAGCTTGCTGAAAAGCACTCCCATCTCCGCGAAGATCTCCTTTTCCAAGTTGCTTTATTAGAAGCAAAATACAACAAGCTTGGCGCTGCTGAAACTTTCAGAAAAATCAAAGAGATGGAAGGAAAGCGGTCCCATGAAGCTGCTTTTAATTTAATCGCTCTCCTCTTTCAAAATGAAGAGTATGAAGAGATCGTTGGAAGTTATGAAAAAATCGCTCCAAGTGTTCCCAATGAGTATTTACCCACTTTTAATTTTATTGTTGGAAAAAGTTTTTTCTCCACAGGGCACTATCAAAGTGCAATTAGTCCACTGCAGAAATATATTGACTCAACCTACATCCCTTCAGAGCAATTAAAAAATGCTCTTCTCATTCAGATGACCTGCGCTCACCAAATCAGTGATGAAGGACTCTTTAGTGAGGCTTTTGATAAGCTCGATTCTTTATTCCCTAAAGATCAGGAAATCCCCAAAGCCCTTTTCATGCATGCCATGATCCTTAAAGAGCAAGGGGCGATTAGTAAAGCAGATGAAAAACTAAAGATGATCAAAGACAATTATGTAGAGTTTAATAATCAAGAAAGTTTTCTCTTCGAGTATGGTCTTTTAGCTCATCAAAACGAGGAGTGGCAAGAAAGCTATGAGTCTTTTAAGACCTACGTCACCAATTTTAGCAGTAGTTCTCGGATTGACGCAGCCTGGAAACTTTTTCTCTCCTCTTCGCTCAATTTATACAAGCATAGCAGCGGAGAAAGCAGTTACAATAAATCTAATTTCTTTAATGACCTACAACTAGTTTTAAAGCACTCAGATTGTTTAAATGATTCAGAGATGATTGACTATTCTCTCCTCTACGCTAAAACAGCTTATGAACTCGATTATTATTCAGATGCTCTTTATTGCCTGCAAGATCACATCTTTACAAAGATTGATGCAGAAGACGATGTATTATCCCTTGCTGAAGCTCACTTTATTGCTGGCTTATGCCATGCAGAGACTGGATCAGATAATTCAGCCTTCTGTATGCACTTAGAGCAAGCAATGACGCTAAACCCCGATCTTTATGACTCTCCCTCAACACACCTCCAGCTTTACAACGCCTATATTTCCCTCGCTGGCTATGGCATGGGTGGAGAAGTTTCCGCGGATGAACAACAGCAAAAAGAATTTATCGATCATGCTGCCGAACATTTGGAAGAAGCAATCTCGCAAAGTGAGATGCCCATTAAAGAGGAAAACCGCCTTTGGCTTGCTAATCACTATTACCAGCAGGTTAAGGCTTATTATGAAAGTCATTGGCAGACTCAAAGCACTCCACACCCTAAAATAACAAATGCGACCGATCGCGCCAGTTTTCATTATCAAGATCTTCTTCTTTCCAATAACAATTTAATTGAGATCACTGCTGACAATCTCCATCTTGAAAATGAAGTGATTAAACTTGCAAAACTTTTTGCCTATCAAAATGTTCATAAGCAAAAATTAGCTCTCCTAAAGCAGCTCCTTGAGCAGCAAAGTGAAAATGTTAAACTCAACTGGTCTTCTCAAAAAGATGCCCTTTATGAACTTGCAACGACTTATGATTCACTAGGAGAAAAGGAAAAAGCATATGAGACCTATAGTTTTATTCATGCCACTGCAAATCACTTCCCTACAGCCCTAGCGAGTCAGGCAACTCTTGAGGCTGCTAGACTTCACTTCGAGCTTCTCGAGGAAGGTCTACGAGTCGAAACGAATGAAGAAGTTCTTTCCATATTAAATGACTTAAAAGAACTACAAATTCGTAAAAATGCAAGTTCTGAGCCTACTCATTTAGAAGCAGCTCTTGAATATGCAAAAATTCGCTCTCTTATTTCCAACAAAATAGAACAAGATAACCGTTATCTCTTTTTCCTAGGTCGCATTAAAGATGATTTTAACTCACAAGAAGATTTAGTCACCCAAGATTACCTTGTGAATTTAAATCATGATATAACCAAGAAACAAATTTTCGATGCTTACATGAAGTTTATTGATGCAGAGAAGTTGCGACTTGAAGCAAAAAGCCTTTACCAGCAAGAGCGGTTAGGTGAAATGGAAGAACTCCATGAAAACGCTCTTGCATTATATAGCGAAATAAAGAATGACCCAAATACTCCTCGCCATCTATATGATCGCATAGGAGAAAGTATCCATGAAATAAATGCTCTTAATGCATATTAATCCGCGCTAAGGTGAGAGATCTCATGAAGATGGTTTTCTCTTCTTCCTATCAAAGCAAACTACCATTAATATTAGTGAGCTTGTTCCTATTTTCTTCGGGAAGACTAAATGGAACAGATCATGAAGAAACTTTCGCAGGTTTAATTGCAGAGCAAAATTCTTATCAAGAAAAACTCTCTGATCCACAGTTAGAATCTACCGATAATCCTTTGTTGATCACACCTCCCCCCTTTGTAGAAGGCAATAATTATTCGGTGAGCCCTCCTCCTTCTTTTGTTATTGACTTGATTATACCCTCTCCCCTTAGAAAGGGTTACATGGCTAAAAAGAAGTCTCCGTTCACAGGCAAAAAATCTATTAATTTCAACAGGGAAATTGCTCAAAATGAAAAATCTGACCCCCTGATAGGAGATCCAAATCTAGAATTGAATGAGGAAAAAAAATATGATTTTTTATCGAAAAGTGTTCCTCTAGATCTAGAAAAGCCCCCCCTCGATTCTTCAAAGCCTTATTCTTTTAAATATCCTCAAGACCCATCACCCTTAATTGACCGGGATCTTTTTGTTAAAAAATCGATCGTCAGCTCGTCTAATCCCTTAAAAGAGCTCCACGTAGCCTATCCAATATCTTCAGATATTGCTATAGAAGAAAAAAAGAATGTCGACCTATCTCCACAACATGAGAGCTTAAATAAGTATTTTTTCAATGCCGATCACTATCACTTTTACTTTGACGATTCTTTTCCACTTACCTCTCCTTACCCCTTAGACAATGAGCTTGTTTTTTCAGGAAGACTCTTTCAGATTTTCACCCCTCCTAAAAAAATGAAATGCGTAGAAAAATGTTATTTTGCTGAGAATTATTTTAAATCTCTTAAGTGGGCAAATGTATCACAACTCATTACTGCAAGAGCTTCCCCACCACTTTATCCATCTCTTGAGAGGCAGAACATTCACTTTTTCAAAAATCAAAAATCAATGGTCTTAACGATTCCACAAACAACCTCAGCCCCTCTAAGCTTAGAAAAGTTTTCTCTTCCCTTCCCATTTCCCTATAAAAACTATACCTGCAAAAAAATGGTTCTCGCCCCCCCCTTTATAGACCACCAAACCTTTGAGTTTTCTCCTTATCTTTATATAGCACCACATGAAGAACTCTATACTCCAGAGTACTATCTCCCCACATACGAAAAAGCAACGCTTCTCCCTACGAAATATTCGCTTCCAGCAGGACCCATTTTGACAGTGGAATTAAATGGTGATGTGATCAACTTTACACTCACTCACAGCTTTGATCTTTATTGTTCGGAAGAATCTATTTCTATCCCAAAGAAAATCCAAGAGTTTCAAGAAAGTGCTTTTACACTCATGCAGCCTTATCTTTATAACAGTGCATATGAACATTTAGATATAGTTGGACCTATTCCTGAACTGGAAAAATATGATCCTCTAACCTTTAATGAAACGATTGATACATTAAATTTAACTCCAAATATCGACCCATCTTCTTCTCTTTCCATTGGAAAGGAAATCCAAGATGAGCCATTGGCCATTATATCTCACCCCATAGAATTTCCCCACGGAAAAATGGAACCTTTATCTATGGAATTCCCTTTTAAATTTGAACATTTCTTCAAATCTTTAACAGGAGAAAAAGAGAAAGCGTTTATTGATCCTGCAATAGTTGCCAATACCTACCGCCCTTCCATGCAAAAAGAGAAAGAATCATTTGGAAAATCTATCCCTGAAATTTCTATTCCAAAAAGCAAATGTCAACCCTTTTCTCTAGCAACCGGTCAAAGCATTCCTCTTACCATCCATGCAGAAGAGCTCGATCATGAAAAATACCCTCTCCTAGACAGTGGAACTCTTTCTCTTTATGGGCTCCCTTCACTTGCTATGAAGGGAAAAGAGATTACTCCAAGTCTCGATGGAAAATCTCCAAAGAAAGTAATGGAAGATATCCCTGGGATTGAAACAATGGCCCCATCAATGGAAAGAAGAGGTTCTTCTCCTAATATGGAACAAACGCTCCTTTCTTATTCTTCTCCATCTCTTGAAATGCATTCTCTAGACAAGGGAGACCATCCTTTACGAATGCCTCTCCGCCCTGCTTACTATCCTCCTGAAATCCCCAATCTTGATATTATGGCAACGTCTCCTTCGATCAAGGAAGAGCATCTCGAGTATGTGAAGAAGAAAACAACTCCTTCTGAAAGCTCCCTAAATGATCTCCAGCTTCCCTATCTCGCGGAAAAACGGATAGCTCCCGATAAACAGTTGATGACTTCCAAAAATGCTTTTGAGGATATCTCAGAAGCTGACAAGGTCATCGACCTTACAAAGCGAGATACCAATTTCCCCATTACACGAGAAATTATTGAAAACCACCCAGCACCTGCTAAAGCAACAACAGATCTCGCTCTTGCTCAAGCAGAACTTATTGAATTAGAAACCGATATGATTCGCTCTCAATCGAAAGAGATCCTTGAGGATTATGAAGAAGAAAATCGTCTTTCTGCAGGGCTCATAACCCTAGCAAGTTCGGAATTCGAGGGAGGACCAACAGAAAACGAGACACGGACATTCAATCAGTCAAACCGCTTGACACAGGCCTTTCTGACCGAAATCCCCCCACCTTCTCACTTAGAAACAGTCTCTTATGACAATGAGTTTAAAACCGATATTTATTATTCGCGTCGTGAAGATGGAAAGGGATACCTCTTTGCAATAAAGATAAAACCAAATGAAAAGTTAAATTTCTCCTCCCCTTGCCAACATTTTATTTTTGTAATAGATGGATCCAGTAGCATCAAGAAACATCGTTTTGGGGTTTTTAAAGAGGGTGTAGGGCGTGCCCTTTCCTATTTAAGGGAAGGTGATTCTTTTAATATCATTGTCGCAGATTCGCAGTTGACCCCTTACAGCAAAACAGCATCCGCCTGGAATGGTGAGTCTGTTGCAAAAGCAAAACGATTTTTAATGGATCGAAATTATCGGGGATTCTTTATCAATTATAATGCCTTTGACCTTCTATCGAATGTATCGAGTTACTTTGCTCCTGATAAGGAAAACATCGTTGTCTTGATCACTGATGGGCATTCTTTCAGCACCCTTAAAGACCATAAGAAAGATTTTAAAGAGCTCACAAAGGCAAGTAAGGGGAAATTCTCGGTCTTTACTGCAACGACTAGTCAAGGGAATAACCTTTCAATGCTTGACCTCCTTAGCACCTTTAATAATGGGGAGTTGATGTATTCAAAAACGAATGCTTCTTTCTCTAGGCAACTATCAGTCCTTGTCAAACACATTGAATCTTTTGTCGCAAAAGACATCCATGTAAATGTAACAAGTGACAAGCAAAAAACAGGTGTTGAATTTTATCCCAATGAAAATTCTCTCCCTTCCTTTTATTCTGACCGCCCCTACATGGTTTATGGTTGTATCGATGAACTAAAAGATTTTGATCTCATGTTGCAAGGAAGATATGGTGATCAATGGATCAATATTAAACAAGCAATATCGTTCAAGGGTGCTGAAAAAGCAACGCATACGATTAAGAAAGGAATCGCTCTTCAGAAGGCCTATGTCTGTTATGACTATTTTCTAAATGATGAGGATCCTTTCTATCTAGCAGAAGCTCAGAGAATTCTAGAACCACTTAGAATTCCTACAGCAACGCGATGAGAATTACCGGTGGCTTTTTAAAGAATCAATCACTAATGACTCCAAAAGGAAAGACTACCCGTCCTACCTCTGAAAAACTCCGTATGTCTGTATTTAATATTGCTCAAAGCCACATAGAAAACAGTCGATTTCTCGACCTCTATGCCGGATCAGGGGCGATGGGTATTGAAGCTCTTAGTCGGGGCGCAAGCGAATCAACATTTATCGAAAAGGATCGCTCAGCTCTCAAAGCTCTTAGAGAAAATCTTGCTCATCACGACCTCTCTCCATTAGCAACCCTTCTTCCAGGAGATGTCTTGATTTTGTTAAAAAAGCTTAAGGGGAAAACTTTTGATCTCATCTATGTAGATCCCCCTTATGAAAAAGGGCTCCAAGAAAAAACCCTTCATCTTATTGATAAGTTCCATCTCCTACACATTGGTGGACTCCTTTTCATCGAAGAGAGCTCTCACACAGCGCTAGAGATTCCTCCTTTAAATAATATCGAGTTTCAAAAGAGAAGGAAGGTGGGAAGCACCTCCCTTTATCAGTTTATCGGGAAACTTTAACTCCATTTTGATAGTGAGTTTCTATTACTTTCCCATCTTGATCATAGCTTTTCTTAACTCCATCAAGCTTTCCTTGAACGAAGTATTGTTCAAGACGTGGTTTGCCGTTGTCAAAGTATTTCATGAACCTCCCGTGCTGATCTCCATCTTTGTATTCTGCTTCAAAGATTAAAGTGCCTGATTCATTCCAATGTTGAGCTTTTCCCTCCAGCTTGCCATTTTTATAGGGATAGATGCTATTGAGGTCTCCATCTTCAAAAAAGGTTTTTTCGTTTCCTTCCTTTTGGTCTTTTTTAAAATTAACTTCTTTGTAAATCCGACCTGACGGGTAGTATTGAAACGAAGGTCCTTCTCTTAAATTATTCTTGAAAGTGAGACGAATGGCTGTCCGACCATTTCGATGAAAAAGTTCTGCATCGCCATCTTTATTCCCATCCTTATAATTGGTAATGCTGATCTTTCCACCACTAGGATCATACTCAATGACCTCTCCATGGACCTTATTGTTTTTATAAGTTCCTTCAATTGCTTTAACCTTCTCCCCTTCAGTCACATCTACGGGATAATAGATATAATGAGGTCCTTCCCGTTTATTATTTTTGTAATGATAAACAATCTCTCGCCCCTCTTGATCTTTTTCAAAGTGGCGTCCTTCAAGCTTTCCATGGAAATACTTGCTCTCCTCGAGTAGGTTCCCCTCTTCATCCCAGAGCCCTTTTAACCCATGGAGCTGCCCATTGTCATAACTGATTAATGTCTTGATAGCGCCTGATGGATAAAACGATTTTTGCTCACCATGGAGCTCCCCTTCTTCATTATGGAAATATAGATTTGCAACGATCCCTTTTTTATCTTTGACTGGTGGATAAAACTCTTTCTGTAAACCGACTAGTTTTCCCCCTTTAGCTCCTCGAATAAAAGCTTCACTTCCATCTTCATAGAAACCGAGGGCTTCTCCCTCAATTAGATCATTTTTAAAGGTTTCGGTCAGCTTAACCTGCCCATTAATATAGAATAGCTCATGTTTTCCTTCTCTTTTACCATCAAGAAAATGGACCACTTCAAATCTTTGTCCATTTTCGAAATAGGCAACATGGGTCCCAATGGGGCGATCGTGATCAAAAGCTCCCTCAAAAAGGAGTCCTCCATCTTGATTCCAAGATCTAAAGGTTCCATCTTTTTTTCCCATATCATACCGCGCTTCCCCTTTGAGAGTTCCATCTTCAAACCAATCTTTTTGAGCGCCATGAAAAAGGGAGGTTACAAAATTCCTTCTTGATTTCATTTGGCCATCTGAAAACCATTCGAGAAATTCTCCTTCCCGATTTCCTTCCTTAAATGTCCCTTCGAAGGCTAGTTGCCCATCTTCAAACCATTCGCGAAAAAGGCCATCTTTTAATTGGTTTTTATAACTTCTTTTAAACTTAAGTTTTCCCGATGAATAATACTGTTGATGCTCTCCATCGAGCTCCCCATTTACGTAACATCCTTCACTCTGAAGCTTCCCATCTGAAAACCATGATTGAAATTTCCCTTCAAAACTCCCTTCTCCATTTTTTGAGTATTCTGCAACCTTCTGCCCATTCTCATCAAACTCTCGGATAGGTTCTTTTAAAATACCTTTTTTATCATAAGTTGCAAGAAAGGCCATGGTTCCATTGTCGTGCTTTTTCCAATGTTTTCCAACCATCTTTCCTTGGATATACTCTCCTTCTCCAACAATCTTACCATTAGTATTAAACAATCTCTCCATCCCATCTTTTTGTCCATTGGCATACCGGACATGGTAACTTTGCCGCTCATTGAGGTGGTATTGAATATGGTCTCCGTGCAAAACTCCTTGATTATAATCTACAACTTCAATAATGGTATGGTTCTCATCATAACGGATAACTGCTGCATGATTATTCATCGATTGGAGTTTTCCATTAAAATACTGGTACTCGTTTTTTTCATTGCCATTCTCATACCACTCAATCATTATTCCATGGATTTCCCCAGCAACATAAGGGATAAGAGCTTCACGCTCTCCACTAGCATAATAGCAGACATAATCGCCGACTAAAACACCATTTTCGTATTGGCATTCAGCTGATATTTGCTCATTTTCATGGTAGGAGTAGCTCTTCCCTTCAGGCTTTCCTTGATTAAAAGTCTTAACATGATTGAGCCCCCCTTTTGGATAAAAAACCTTCTGAGGTCCATGGGGTATTCCATGATCAAAATAACTAATCTCTTCAACCTCTCCTGTTTCTCGGAATCGAATACTTACCCCATGAGGGACAGCTGTCTCTTTCCACTTCTCATAACCAAGAGAGTTTTCATCGACTGTTGTTAAATCGGTTTCCTCCATAGGACGACCATTTTTAAAAAACTCGATCCGCTTTACAGCTTCTTCCACTCCATCATCATTATCAGCATAAAAGATGACTAACTGAGGCGTTCCACTTTGAAATTGTTCCACAACTTTTGGTCGCCATTCTGGCATTCTCATCCGGAGCTGTGTTGCAACGGGGATAACTTTATCTTCATTATTTTCTGCAGCAAAAGTAAGTGCTGGTAAAAGTGCCAAAATAAAAAGGAATCGTTTAAACATGACCATCACCATAAATTTTTTTTCTCATTATACTATGATTTGACACATTCTTCAAGAGGAGACTTTCTTCTGGGATGTCATACCCGTGAATGCGACCTATTTCGCGGCAGCGGCCTTTTGAATTAGCGGAGATACAAGCTGAGTGCCGAGCCAAGGTGAGAAGCGAAGTAGATTCGCTGATTCAGAAGGATGGCTGCCGCGAAATAGGTCGCATTCACGGGTTTTACCCTGACAGAATAAAATATTTCCTAGACAGCAATCTATGATTTAAAGTAAGCTTCTCCTTTGAGCTGTGGTGGGGCTAAAATGGTTGAAGCAATCTCTACTCCTAGGTTGGATCTCTCCAAGGAAGAGCTATCACTAGTCGGTCGGTTTTTTGATCTTGTTGACCGAACCCTTACAACTCATTTTACGAGAACCCCTTTTCCTTATGAAATCTTTGTTTACTATGTTAATCATCTTGAGAATAGGGATGAAGGTTTTCGTAAGTCTGTACGAGAGCAGCTGAAAATCTTTGGTGAAGATTTCAATGCAAACAATAAAAACAGATGGGCCTCTGAGGAAGAGGCTATTATTGCAAAGGGAAAATATTTAAGTGATAAAATCCAAGAATTAAAAACCCTCTATTTAGAATACCAATCTAAATCCTCTGGTTTGACCGAATGTTTCTGGTTAAACAAGCTTCTTAAAAGAAAATATGGGTCAGGTGAAAAAGTTTTTAGCCCTGAGGAGCAGGAAGCTTTTAAAAGGGAAATTTTCAGTTTCACAGACGATAAACTTATTAGGAGGAATCTTACTCCCGAAGGGGGTGGCACGGGTCGGACACCTTCAGCTACCTTTGCTGAGGCGGCCCTCACTCACTTCGGAAGAAGAGAGGCCAGTAATAAAAGGTGTCGGGTCTTAGGCAAGGTTGTAGATGTCACGTACATCTCCACTCAAGCTCGAAGTGTCCTCGAATCATATAACGACTATTTACAACGAAAGGAAAAAAAAACCTCAGAACGAATGGATACCCCTGCTGCCATTGAGCAGGAGTTTATCGGTCTGGAATCAAAGCTTAAAGCTCCATCCCACTCTGCTACATTGGCTCCCTCCTCTGCAACATCCTTACCTTCTCCTCCTTCGACATCGGCTTGTCCTTCCAAGCCCCAGGTCCCTCGATTAGATTTTGCTACTGTTGATCCTTCTCTTCCTCCAATTTTCTCTCCTGGAACAGCTGCATCCATTACTGAATTAGGGGAAACATTTAAACGAATGCTCAAAACGCTTGCAATTGCTTCACAAGACCTTTTAAGAACACTCCAAGATGAACAAAAGACTCTTACTGCAAAAGTCATTAAAGCTCTCCCGGAAGAACTTCCTTTACTCCCTGCAGATCCAGAAAGAACTGCCGTAAAAACCCAGGAACTATTTTCTGAAGTGCTTAATGAATCGTTCCCCCTATCCGCAATCGAGCACCTATCTAGTCGAGTAGACATGGCTACGGAATCCCTTGCCAATGATCTTCCATGGAAACTCTTTCCGCCAAATGTTTTGAAAGAGATGCAGACTGCAGATCGAGAAGCTGCTTTAAATAACCACGCTTATTCTATCAAATATCTATTCAGAAACTATGAACTTCTAATTCTTGTACAACGAGCGCTTACCTGCATAAAATCGATGGGACAGGAGAATTGAGTGAGAAAGCTTATACCCGTGAATACCACCTATTTCGCGGCAGCGGCCTTTTGAATCAGCGAATCTACTTCGCTTCTCACTTTCGCCAAGGTAGCCTCACCTTGGCTCGGCACTCAGCTTGTATCTCCGCTAATTCAAAAGGCCGCTGCCGCGAAATAGGTCGCATTCACGGGTTATATAGCTGAAGTAGTTTAAAATAGTGATAATTGGACAGAAGATTTTCATTGAAAATGAAGCGCGGAGAACGAAGCTGGCTTCGTGCAAGCCAGGGAGA